>NZ_DATBTY010000024.1:0-124996 GCF_036516575.1 Cerasibacillus sp. | reverse complement strand
TGCTTCCCGCGCTCGACTTGCATGTATTAGGCACGCCGCCAGCGTTCGTCCTGAGCCAAGATCAAACTCTCCAAAAAAGAGTTATATTTAAACGAAATTCGTTTAATGTTTATCTTAGCAAAATTACTTTAAGAAAAACGAGATTGTTTTTCTTGACATACTGGTTGTTCTGTTCAGTTTTCAAGGATCAATTTTTGAAGTGTGTCGTTTTTGACGACTTTTATAATATAACATATTCGCAATTTGTTTGTCAACACTTTTTTAAACTTTTTTTCGTTTCAAACGTGTTGAAGCGACAACAAAAACTAATATACCATGAATAAAATGTTTATGCAACATAAAATTAATATTTTTATTTATTTTTTTGTCAGGTTTTAATGAAATGATTAATAAACCGTGACGAAAGGCTCTGAGATATGGTCTCTGAAGTAGATCATAGTCACCCATTCCCCGACCTAAAGAGACTATATAACACTTTAAACATAATTTCAACGACATGTTTATCTCCGTGGCGTTTCTAAGACTCCCGCTTGGAAGGAGAAGGCAGGCTAAAAGCGCCACATCCTGTAGCAAAGCCTGGGACTGCGACCGAAAAGCGTTTGCACTCGCACGTCCTGTGCCGCACAGGCTAAGTCCGCGATGTCCTGTCGCAACACCTCCACTAGTACGTTCCGTATGTCGAAGTTAAGTGCCACCTATCTTCGACATAAGTGGGATTCAGGTTCGATTGGAGTAAAATCTCCATCTGAACCAAGTCTACTTTATATTAATGCATTAACTACGTATCACCTTGCACCCTTACGCCCAGTTTGGAATGAAAATCTTCTCGCCAAAAACGATAAAAGAAAGACGAGCATAAAATGTCATTTCCACACGTATATATACATTAAGAAATAAGCTTGTCTATATAAGGGGGCAATGACATGGGCCATTTCTATGTTTGGCGATTGGATAAGTGGAAATATGTTGGAGTGCTTTTTTTAATTACATTTGTATTAGGAATACTCCTATATACAACTCAAGGGAATTTACTCTTTGTTTTCTCTAATCAGGAAACAGCAGTTTTAGTTAAAGGGAATGACCAAGAATCGGATATTGCTTTAACATTTAATATTAGTTGGGGAGAAGAAAGAGCCCATCATATATTAGAAGAACTTAAAAACCATCAGGTGCGTGCCACCTTCTTCGTGAGTGGTGAATGGGCAGAAAGACATCCGGATATTGTAAAGAAAATCGTTGAAGATGAACATGAAGTCGGTATGCTCGGGTATCGTTATAAAAGCTATATCGAACAGGATATTACTCAAGTACGAAAAGATCTTAATTATGCCAAAGATATCTTTAAAAAGCTCGAGCTTCCTGATATAAATTTATTACGTACACCAAATGGACATTTTAATGAAGAGGTCATTGATTTAGCAGAAAAGCTTGATTTAAAAGTGGCACATTGGAATGTCAATCCACATGATTGGAAGAACCCGGGTGTGGATCAAATTGTCGATACAGTGATGAAGGAAACATCTAATGGTGATATTATATTGCTTCATGCTTCAGACTCTGTCAAACAAACACGAGATGCATTAAAAACGATTTTACCTGGATTAAAGAATAAGGGGTTTTCATTTGTAACGATTTCGGAAATGATGAATCAAGCTAAGGCCAAGGCGAAGCTTGTAGAGTGAGAAAAAAACATATAACTGGCAATGGCGGAAACAAGTGAGAAGATAAAAGCCACTTATGTTCAAATGAAAAAAACCTGATACAATATCAGGATTTTTTTCGTTTTTTATTATTTTTCTTTTCACTTTGCTTCTCATTCTTTTCTTTAGCTGCCGCTTCCTCTTTTTTCAGCGCTACTTGACGACGTCTCTCTTCACTCGCTTTTATTTTTTCTGGTTCTTGCAAACGATGAAGCATTAAAATTTGATAAGTATTACCGAGTAAGAGTGGGACGATCATTAACCACTTATATTCACTACCATCTGTTCTTAATCCAGGTACCCATTCAAGTGTCGTCATAACGACCATTAAAAATAAAGTCGGAATAAATGCAGATTTGTTCGTTTCCTTCGCTTTTATCGTAGCAACGATAAGACCAATGAATAAAATAGCTAATCCTACAACAATATGATGACCTAATGATTGACCGTTCTCTCCTATATATGGAAAGTAAATTAAATCGAATAAGACAAAAGCAATGAGCACAATTTGTACAGGTCCCCAAAACGAACGGAATAGTCCTAAACCAAAACGATTAATAAATAAATAAGCAAAGAATCCTGTCTGGCTCACAACTGTAAAGACTAAGCCTAAACCGATGAAAAACAATACAACCCCTGTTAATTCTTTCATATCTAAGGGGTTTAAATACTGTTTATATTGATCAGCTCTGACAAAGAAACTCGTAATCAGTCCTGCGAGTCCCCCAAATATTAATGTTTGCAAAAACATCTTCACAACATTTCTACTACCCAATCTCATATCCTCCTACCGACGCGCTCAAGTTATAATGAACTATCTTTTCGTATTTTAACATGAACGCTCTATTTTTTCCTTATAAAGTGCATATTTTTTTCTTTCAAATCCATATTAAAAACAGATAGATGGGAGGTTTTCATACATGTGGCGTTCGATTCATCTTATATTATTTATATGTATACTTTTTCTATCTTTAACAGGATGTGCCGGAGATCAAGCGGCAAAAGAATCGAATTATGATACGACAAAAAAGATGGTTATTGATATTTTGCAAACTGAGGAAGGTAAGAAGGCTCTTTCTGAAATGATGGCAGAAGATAAAATGAAAGAGAAGCTCGTTATGGATTCCGATATCGTTAATAAAGCAGTAAATAACGCATTAGCTTCTGAAAAAGGAAAAAAGGTGTGGGAAAAACTGTTTGAGGACCCAGCCTTTGTAAAAAGTTATGCTGAATCAATGAACGATAGCTTAAAAAAGTTGATGAAAGACTTGATGAAAGATGCTGCATTCCAAAAACAAATGATTGAACTACTCCAAAACCCCGAAATGGAAGCACAATTATTAAAGGTTATGCGTAGCCAAAAGTATAATGAGCATTTAGAAGCCTCCATCCAAAAAACGTTCGATTCACCACTATTCCAGGCAAAAATCCAAGAAATCCTACTTAAAGCGGCAGAAAAACAAGGATCGGCTGGTAAAAAAGGTGGTGGCGGAGGAGAAGGTGGCGACGGAGGTGGTGGAGATGGAGGCGGCCAATAAAGGAAAAGCCATTTCTCTCAACAATGATGAGAGAAATGGCTTAAATACTAGTCTTCCATTTGTGCAATGACTTTTGCGGCGATGCGGCGATATTCTTGTCCAAGTGGATGGTCTTCTTGATAGACAGAAGGTGCAAAGACATCTTCTTCTTCATAAGGTTGCATAAGTGGTAGACGACCAATCACTTTCGTTTTAAGAACTTCCGCTAATTTATCTCCACCGCCTTGGCCAAAGACATATTCTTTTTCGCCTGTTTTTTGGCTTTGATAATAAGCCATATTTTCCACAACACCTAAAATTTCATGGTCTGTTTGAAGAGCCATTTGTCCAGCACGTGCGGCAACGAATGCGGCAGATGGGTGTGGAATTGTGACGATAATCTCTCGGCTAGATGGTAATAATTCATGAACATCTAAGGCAATATCACCAGTGCCAGGTGGTAAGTCTAGAAGTAAGTAATCTAACTCTCCCCACTCTACCTCTGTGAAAAAGCTTGTCAACATTTTACCGAGCATTGGTCCACGCCAAATAATTGGTGAGTTATCTTCTACAAAAAAGCCCATTGAAATGACTTTTACACCAAATCGTTCCACTGGAATAATTTTGTTTCCACGGACAACGGGACGCTTATCAATTCCCATCATATCTGGCACACTAAAGCCATAAATATCGGCATCAATAATCCCGACTTTTTTACCTAAGCGCATTAATGAAACAGCAAGGTTAACCGTGACGGTAGATTTCCCAACGCCACCCTTTCCACTTGCAATCGAGATAAACTTCGTATCATGGCTGCCACCGAGTAAGGATGCTTCCTTCTCTTTATTAGCTGTCGGTTGAAACTTTTGAATCACGTCATCTGGTAACTGTTCAAAGCGAAGACCGACTGTTTTAGCGCCATTTCTTTTCAGAATAGCAACGACTTCTTGCTGTAGCTGCATCTGCTCACCAGTATTTATTTTACCAATCGCGAGCTTGACACTGACATGATTGCGTTCTTGTTTTATATTAACATCGACGATTCCATTCGTTTCTTCAAACGTTTTATGTAAAAACGGATCTTTTATCGGTTTAAGTAATTCAAGGACCTCTTCTTTAGTTAACACCACAGACACCTTCCCTATTGACATATATTTTTTACTAGCTCAAAGAAATTGAGTGTGTTTCATCAATCACGAAAACATATTCATCTGTTAGTATAACATATAATAGATAAAATCTAAGTGATTTGAATCATAGGAAAAACGTGGTGCTCAGTCCTCTTCTTCTACCTCTTCTGTTACAAATCGTAAGATCCCTTCATATATACTGTTAGCCATTTGCAATTGATATTCTTCTTGTTTAAGTAATTCGCGTTCATCCTCATTTGACAAAAAGCCAATTTCCACTAAAGCTCCGGGTATTTCAGCTTCTTTCAATAAATAGACGCTATTAATTGTTAACACTTGTCGATTCGTGTTTTGCAAATTTTGAATGATTTCTTCTTGAATCATTTTTGCCAAATGACCGCTTTCTTCATACTTGGGATAATAAAATGTTTGGGCACCTCGCCATTTACCAGATGGCATCGCATTTAAATGTATCGTAAGGAAAAAATCAGCGTTTTTATCATGAATCATCGCTAAACGTCGCCTTATATCTTGTGACTTCCGCCTTGATAAACCCTTAAGATTTGAATCAGCAAGATCCTCATCTGTCTCTCTTGTTAAATAGACGAGGGCACCCGCCTGTTGTAAATAATCTCGAAGCTGTTTCACAACCTGTAGTGTAATGTCCTTTTCTTTTGTCCCATCTCTTCCCTCTGCTCCACCATCCGGACCACCATGACCCGCGTCTAAGACAATCTTCTTACCTGTAAGGGGCAATGACCATGTTTTCCACATCGAATTTAATGGCTGGAGTGGATAACGAATCAAATAAATAAGTAATATGAGGCCAAATATCCAAACTAGACGTTTCATCCATCGCTTCATTATACAACGCTCCCTAACAAATCTACTCTGTTGTTAGTTTATGGGTTAAAGACAAGACTTATGACAGCATGTCTCATAACAAAAGCAGTTTGTTTGACAGTTAACATCTTGTAGGCTTTAATGTCACTTATATACATGATGGGGTATTAAGGAATATAACAAGGGGGATATTTAGTGAAAAAGTTTTATCGTTTTCCACAAAAGCATCTGATACTAAGTGTTCCGATTATATTAGTATTAGGGTTTATCATTGGGACTCTTGTCGACACATCATTTTTAAGGCCGACGATTTTAATAGCGACAATGGTTATGATTTATGCAACAATGGTTGGACTTGATTTCAATGAACTTAAATCATTAAAAGGATCACGAACGCTTATCATATCCATTATCATTAATTTTATCGTCATCCCACTGGTTGCTTACGGAATTGGGGTGACATTTCTGAAAGAGAGGCCAATTATGTTTGCTGGTCTTGCATTATCTGCTCTGCTTCCAACGAGTGGTATGACGATTTCGTGGACGATGTTACAGCGTGGAAATGTGACACTCGCAGTAAAGCTAACAATTTTCGGACTACTTTTAGGTTCTTTATTAGCTCCATGGTATCTATTAATCATGGTCGGTCAATTTATTGATATTAATATATGGGCGACCGTACGAACCATCTTATTAATTGTATTTGTCCCAATGATTCTAGGACAAATAACGTATAAGCTAATTCTAAGGAAAACGTCGGTGCAGTATTTTAAAAAACATATTAAACCAAATTTTGCACCATTAAGTGTTTGGGGGATGCTTTATGTTGTTTTTGTGAGTATTAGTATGCGAGCCAAGATGATTGTATCGAATTTAGAACTTATATTAATCGCTCTGGTCGTCTTAATCCTTTTTTACGGCATAAACTATTTAATTAGTACAACCATTGCGGTAAAATGGCTTAATCGTGAAGATGGCATTGCCCTTGTCAATGGGACCGTTTTACGTAATCTATCTATTTCAATTGGATTAGCTGCTACTACTTTTGGTGCTGAAGCAGCACTAATTGTCACATTAGCCTTTATCGTTCAGCAGCAAAGCATCACATACTATAGTCGTGTTTCCAAAAAGTTTTGGTTTAAAGAAGAGCATCCCGCATGGAAAGAAGCACTATAGCAGGATGTGAGTGACTTTATAATTTGTAGTGCTCATAAGTGAAGATTTTACAAATTGTAAAAAAGTTGTCTGTTGTCAAAAACAGTCTAATTGGAGAAGCGCTCCAAAGCAGTTGACATACACAGACTCCTCGTCGGCTAAGTACGGCCACGTCCTGGGGTCTGTTGGGTAGAGCACTTTACTCCATGCGAACTCAAGGAAAAGATCCCATCCGCGCAACTAGGGTGTCCTGTCCGTCGCGGGAAAAAGAGTATCGGTGAGACCCCAGAGTGCGTTAGCACATAACTGAAAAGAGCAATACGCGTTGAACTTTCATTATTACAAAAAGCGCAGTGCTTACAGGAAGAGATGCTCATGATGACATGCATTTACTCTTCAATGCGGTGTCTCGTCAGGATTTTCAACCGCGAGAGGCTGCATTGAAACTTCAATGCGTTGTCTCATCAGGATTTTCAACCGCGAGAGGCTGTGTTGAACCTCCAATGCGCTGTCTCGTCAGGATTTTCAACGGCGAGAGGCTGCATTGAGGCTTCAATGCGCTGTCTCGTCAGGATTTTCAACCGCGAGAGGCTGCATTGAAACTTCAATGCGGTGTCTCATCAGGATTTTCAACCGCGAGAGGCTGCATTGAGGCTTCAATGCGCTGTCTCATCAGGATTTTCAACCACGAGAGGCTGCATTGGGGCTTCAATGCGTTGTCTCGTTAGGCTTTTCAACCGCGAGAGGCTGTGTTGCATGCGTTAGCACGAGGTCGATGACAATCGTCACGTCCTGTGACGTCATCGACACTACCATGTCCTGTGCGTTGGAGCTCACCAGCCGCCGAGTAAAATCGAAGTATCTTTCCGAAGCGGTATATATGATCTTGGTTTGGATTTTTCTTTGATAAAATACTTGTACCAGCCCCGTATTTATTATAAATTTTGTCGACAGCCTTCTTTCTGAAGCGTATACTAAGGATGATGCTAAGAAATGGAGGGTGTGTGATGACACGAAAGCTTTGGTTTCAAGTTGCCGTAGGTGTATTACTGAGCCTACTCATCATTAAATACTTTACAGAGGTTAAGTGGATTCTGTCACCACTACTCATTATCGCAAAAGCCATCTTCGTTCCATTATTAATAGCGGGAATCTTCTTCTATATATCTGTCCCTTTACAAACCATTCTAGAAAATCGCAAGGTACCACGATGGGGCAGTATTTCAATTATCCTGTTAATTTTGGTTATTGGCATATGGTTTATAGTTTCAATTATCGGGCCACCTGTGGCCAAGCAGGTTGATCATTTAATTAAAAATACCCCTGCCATCGTAACGGAAATAAATCAATTAGCTGACCGCCTCTTAGAACGTCGAGGTGAATTGCCAGAGAGTATCCAAGAAACAATTAATGAAAAACTTAATTCTTTACATATTCTTGCGTTTGATTTTGGAAAGTGGATGATTCAACTCTTTCAATCACTGATACAAGCGACATTTATTTTAATTCTTGTTCCTTTTTTCCTTATTTATATGTTAAAGGATCATGAAAAATTTAAACCACTTATCCTTAAGTTTTTCAGTGGCGATACAAAAAACTGGGTACAAAAAACAGTGGATGATATCGATACCGTTCTTAAAACATATATCCAAGGGCAAATCTTAATCAGTTCTCTTTTATCAATTATGTTATTCATTGGCTATTCTATTATAGGTCTCAAATACGCTCTGTTACTAGCGATTTTTGCTTTTTTCATGAATGTTATTCCATTTATTGGACCATGGATTGCCTTTGTGCCTGCTCTTGTTATCGGGTTTCTACAAGAGCCATCGATGGTCATTTGGGTATCTTTAATTACACTCATTGCCCAACAAACTGATGCAAACTTAATTACACCAAATATAATGGGCCGATCATTAGATATTCATCCATTGACCGTCATTGCGTTATTATTGGCCGCTGGCAACATTGCTGGATTCTTAGGTGTTTTACTTGCCATTCCAACATATGCCGTTCTGAAAGCTGTTGCTAAAAATATATACGAAAGAAGACAAGCAATTAAAATCGCTGCCAATCGTGAAGTATAAAAAAACTCCCCAAACCATGAAAAGGGGAGTTTTTTTAACCGCCGATATAACTCAT
This sequence comes from Cerasibacillus sp., assembly GCF_036516575.1. Lineage (NCBI taxonomy): Bacteria > Bacillati > Bacillota > Bacilli > Caryophanales > Bacillaceae > Cerasibacillus > Cerasibacillus sp. Next base: position 116,509 of record NZ_DATBTY010000024.1, on the reverse strand, counting down.
ATTTATTTTTTTACGTTTCGCTGTCTGTTCTGTCCGTTCATCAGAATAACGATCTTGTCTATTCTGCCATACTTGAATGATTCTTTCTTTTATCGCATCATCTGAAAGTCTAGAGCGAAGTAGATGACGTAAATCAAAACCACTATTAGCAAATAAACACGTATACAATTTACCATCAGATGATAGTCGTGCTCTCGTACAGCTCGAACAAAATGACTCTGAAACCGATGTAATAAAGCCAACTTCAGCACCATTATCTGTATAACGGTAACGTTTAGCCACTTCTCCAAAATAATCGGGGTCTACAGGCTCTAAGGAAAAATGCTCCGTCAATTTATTGTAGATTTCTTTTTTCGTCACGACCTTATCAAAACACCAGCCGTTATCATTGCCAACATCCATAAATTCAATAAATCTTAATGTTATCCCACGCTCTTTGAAATATTGTGCCATTGGAATAATTTCCGCTTCATTTACACCTTTTTCAACAACCATGTTCACCTTTATAGTAAAGCCAATCTGTTTAGCAAAATCAATATTACTTAAAATAAGATCTGGTTTAATCCCACGGCCATTGATTCTACCAAATAATTCAGGATCTAATGCATCTAAACTCATATTTAAGCGCCGTAATCCCGCTTCATACAGTGCTTTCCCATGACGCTTCAATAATAATCCATTTGTCGTCAATCCGATATCTTCAATACCAGGAATATCATGTAATCGGCTGATTAGTTCTGGTAAATGCTGACGGAGTAACGGTTCTCCACCAGTTAGACGAAGTTTCTTCACGCCAAGAGATGCAAAAATACGTGCAAGGCGCTCGATTTCGGTAAATGATAATAATTCATCCTTTGGCATGAAGGCGTAATCATCTCCGAATATTTCTTTAGGCATACAGTACGTACAACGAAAATTACAACGATCCGTAACTGATATACGAAGATCGTGAATCGGACGCCCTAATTTATCGACAATCGCTTCCATCGTTTCCACCCCTTTCTTATCATTAAATCCATATTTCATTAACCGCCACTAACTGGTGGAATGATGGCACAGACATCCCCAGATTTAACAATATCATCTAACATCGCATACTCTTCATTGATTGCTACTTGCATACCTGTTTGATCAAATGCTGGGTAAGATGATTCAATCCATTCAAGTAATTGTTTCACTTTTAAGTTCTCTACCTTTAACGTCTCTTCGCCTTTTCCTACCATTTCCCTAGCAACAGCAAAATAAATGACTTTAATCATTTTTTACCTCTCCTTGTTCGGGATATTTTTTCTGAGCGCCAATCCATTGTTCACCGGTTTCCCATATTTCTTTTTTCCAAATCGGTACAACTTCTTTAATACGGTCAATAGCATATTCGTTAGCTTCATATGCTGCTTTACGGTGTGGAGATGACACGGCGATAAGAACTGCTATATCAGATATGTGTAATTCTCCAATGCGATGGACGATTGCCACTTTAATGCCAGGCCATTTTTTCTCCATTTCGGCGCCAATTTCGGCCATTTTTTTCTCTGCCATTGGCACATACGCTTCATACGATAAATATAATGTACGAACACCATGTGTCCACTCACGTACGTGACCAGTAAAGACTGTAACAGCACCTTGATGTGGATGAAGAACATAATCAATATACGGTTGAACATCAATTGGCTCTGTTACAATTTCAAATGGCTTTTTCATTAACGTTCCACTCCCATCCAACTTAACAACCATTGATCCAACTCTTCCTCGTTATTTCGCGAGGAGATTTGTGTAAAAGGTATTGTTTCATGTGATAAACCGACAACTAATTCTATTGTCTGTAATTGTTTTAGCGTCTCCCAGTCAGCTGCTTCTTTCACTAAAACAACTTTAGGACCCATTTCTTCTTTAAAACCTTCAATTAATAATACATCAGGTCTGTCAATGGTAGCTAGTTGTTTTAAGCGCTGAAAATCAGGTGACTCATTTAACATCATTTGTACAGCCCCGCCACCAGAAACAATCGATAAATCAGCCCCATTATTAAAAAACTTCATCGAATCTGTGTTAGCATCTGGCATTTTGAGTTTACCGTGTTTGCCATGATGTCCATGTTGTTTGATAACCGAAACAGAATAACCATTCTGTTTCAAGAGACGTACCCAACGCGAAACTAATGTCGTTTTACCGCTATTTTTAAAGCCTACGACATGTAATGTTTTCATAGTCGCCACACACTCTCTCCTTGTTCAGAACCTAAGAGCAAGATATCAACTCGGCAACCTTTCGTATATCCTTCTGAACCGCTCGGTAAGACGATGAGACAATTCCCACGTGCAATTGAAGAGACCGCATTCGATTTATTAAAACCAGCTGGTCTCGCCATAACGCCTTCATCCGTCATTTCCCATATTCCGCGAATAAAGCGCGTAAATGGATTCGTTTTTGTAAAGTCTTCTCCTAATGTCGCATGCATATGTGGCAAAAACAGTTCCGTACTTCCCATCAGACGTTGAATGGCTGGACGAGTATATAATTCAAATCCTGTGAAACAAGCAGACGGATTTCCCGATAGACCGAATAATAGTTTATCATCTAACAGAGCAACCGTTGTCACACTTCCAGGTCGCATCATCACTTTATCAAACAAAACTTTTGCACCGATTCGTTCATAAATCGCTGGTAAATAGTCATAATCACCTACAGACACACCACCCGTTGTGATAAGGAAGTCTGTCTCTTCTAGTGCTTTTTCCACAATACGGACACATGCATCCAGATCATCTTCCATCATCCCATATGACTTACTTTCAATCCCCATGCGGTCTAATTGGGCCTTTATCATGGGGCCATTAGAGTTGCGTATTTTACCAGGTTCTAATGGATCGGTTACATCTAATAATTCTGTCCCGGTAGCAAGAATGCCTGCAACAGGTTGTTTAGCAACTTTCACTTCAGCATAACCAAATGTTGCTAGTAGTGCGATTGTTCCAGGGTGAATCTTCGTCCCTGCTTCAATTAATACTTCGCCTTCCTTAGCATCCTCTCCTTTAAAGGATACATTATCTCCGGCTTTTAAAGGCTTCATGATTTGGAATCCTTCAGATGTTTCAATCGTATTTTCAAGCATGACAATGGCGTCTGCTGAATCAGGTAAAAGGGCGCCTGTCATAATCCGATAGGCTTCATTTTCTCCGATTGGTTGATCTCCAATATGTCCTGCGCCGATTTCTCCAATGACACGAAATGACACGGGGTGTTGTAGTGAAGCTTGAGAAGAATCTTGTGCTCGAATCGCATAACCGTCATATGCCGAACGGTCGAAAGGTGGTACATGATGTGTGGCAATGATTGGCTTACTTAAAACACGACCATACGCCTTATCAAGGTCTACCTTTTCTTCCTCTAAAGGTGTCACATGTTCTAATACACGCTCAATCGCTTCTGATACAGGTATTGGCTCTCTTAATTTTACCATGATAGATCCCCCTTATAACCTTCTTTATACTAAATCACATTATATCATGTCTCTATATAGAATAAATTCACCCAAATAATTGATGATACAGTTTTCTTCCTTCTGAAATTTCCTTTAAACCATGAATTAACATACGACCATTTTGAAATAAAATACAGCGATAATCATCCATATAAAACTCAATAAAAAAATCAGTCAGACGATATTCGATCCCTAATCGTTTGGCAACTTTTTCTCCATCGGACATTGTAATATGTCGTGATGGGTCTGGAGTCACCTGTACCGTATCTCGGCCACATAATACGACATAATTCGTTCCTTCTTGTTTTGTTAAGGCAGGGTATGTCGGATGCTCAGAACATGTCGGACAGGCTTTGTTTTTTATACGAGAAATGCCCGCTTCTACAAACGAATTATTCCAAATATCAAAGTGTAATAGCTTTGTTCTCATCGTTTCCTTATTTCCGGTTAACCATTTCAATGCTTCGGCACATTGATTAGAAGCAACAATTTGTGCAGCAGGTGCAATGATTCCCGCCGTATCACATGTTTGACTGACAGACGGAAGAACAGGTAATAAACACCGGAAACAGGCTGTATTCGATGGAACAAATGGAAATACAACACCCGTACTTTGAACACATGCTCCATAAATCCAAGGTATCCCATACTTCCAAGCGACATCATTAATTAACAGACGTGTCTCAAAATTATCAGTCGCATCAATGATCAGATCCGCATCTACAATCAATTGTTCTAATAATGGTCCGTCGACATGATCTAGGACTGTCCGGATTTTGGCGTCTTCTCGTATCTTTTCTAAATGCTGTTTTGCAGCAACCACTTTCGGGGTTCCTTCCAATGCATCCTGTTCTGTAAATAATTGCTGGCGTTGCAAATTTGACATATCAACATAATCACGATCTGCAATCGTTAGTTTTCCGACACCTGCTCGAACAAGCATCTCAGAAGTTGTTGTGCCTAAAGCCCCACAGCCGATGATAACGACGTGGGAGGATGCTAATCTTTCTTGCCCTTTTTCGCCAATCGGTTTAAATAGTATTTGGCGTGAGTATCTATCCTTCATGACATACCCTTCCTTTCAAAACATGATGAAGACCCGATCATTAAGACCGGGCATATGTCATACTTTTTCGTCTGTTATATCACTAAACGTCCCTACGTAACGAACAATATCACCAGAATCATCAAACACCGTACTAATCGTTAATAACTCTAAATAAATATCGCCGTTTTTCTTCCGATTCCATATTTGACCTTGCCATTCACCTTTTTCCTGAATTGTATGCCACATCTGTTCATAAAATGCAGAGTCATGTTCTCCAGAACTAAGCATATTAGGATTTTTTCCTAATACATCACTTTCATTATAACCCGTTAAGTCAGTAAATGCAGGGTTAACAGACATAATTTTTCCTTTAGCATTTGTTACTAAGATACCTTGACCTGTATGATCAAAGACTTCTTTTGACAAAGTCAGCTCATCCATATAGTAAAGCCATAGGACTAAGACTAAGCTGACTAATGATACTTGAGAAAAGGCCATAAAGCCGATAGAGTATGATTCTGTGATTGAATAGATCACCGCTAGTAATAGTGGTGGGAAGAATCCGCCTAAGCCACCCATCATAGATACGATACCATTGACAATTCCTGCTTGTTTATTAAAATAAAATGGAACCAATTTAAATATAACACCATTTCCTAATCCAGCTGTTATAGCAATTAACATGACACCTACTGTATATAGTACAAGTGAAGGTGAAAAAGCTAGAATAATAGACCCGATTGTTAAGCCCGCAAAGACACCCATCAAAATGATTAACGGCTGAAACTTATCACCGAGCCACCCACCTATCGGGCGCAGAAGTGTCGCTACAATAATAAACCCAGCTGTTCGAATTCCAGCATCTACCTTTCCAAGCTCAAAGAAATCGACTAGGAAGTTCGGTAAAAACACAGTGAAAGCTACGAAAGAACCGAATGTAATAAAGTAGAATAAAGAGAAGAACCATAGTTTCTCATTTTTATAAACACCTTTGATTTGTTCGATTATCGGTGTCTTCACTTTCGGTTCGTGGCGATCACCGAAGATAAAGTTTAAAAGAGCAAAAATAATTAATAGAATAAGATAAAGTTGAACGGTCGTAACCCAGCCAACTTGTGTCGCAATCACTGGTGCTGCAAATGTTGTAACGGCTGTTCCTACGTTCCCCATGCCGTAGATACCGTTAATTAATCCATGTTTCTCTTTTGGGTAATACTTAGGCAAAGATGTAACTCCAACAGAGAATACAGCACCACCAATACCAAGAAATGTTCCCCCAATAATTAAATCCGTTAATGTAGATGCCTTACTAATATAAAATACAGGAAATAACAAGATGACAAAGCTCGTAAGAAAGATTAGTCTTGCTCCAAAAATATTGGCATAATATCCGAGTGGAATTCGAAGTACAGATCCTAATACGACTGGTACAGCAGTCACGATGGCAATTTTCTCTGGTGGAATATCGATATCCGCACGAATAAATGGCAATAAAGATGAAATTAACACCCAAACCATAAAACCGACAACTAAATTGGCTGTTTGTAAAGGTAATTGTATTTTTTTCTTCATCATCATCAGTCCATTTCAATCATAGTTTTAAATCAACTTAAATCAAGTCCCGCAAGCTCAATATCGGTGTATAAAGCTGATTCATTAATTTGTCTTGTTCTTCTTTATTAAGCATATCCCTAACCATCGGAAATACGATGGACTGTTCTTTTACAAAGTGAATCGTAATGATTTCAAATGCTTCTCCTGCATCTTGAACAAGCTGTTTCATGTCTTGCAATCTAAGGTCTTGTAAACTCTCACGTGAATGATGTAGAAAATGATTTAAATAAGCATCAATTTCTTCATGTTCTTCTTCAACGGCTAAAATCGGCCCCTGCTCATTACCAATATACTTAGCAATAGCAGGAAATAAATATGCTTCCTCCTTTTCCATATGATTTTTTAAAGGCTCCATAAATTGAATAATCTGCTGACGTAACTCTTTTACTGCTTGACGTCCTTCTTTTACTGAATATTGATTTCGTTCAAAACCGAGGACAATCGGATGCCACTGATTCATAACATAGGTTAAATATTGATGTTCATTTTCCAAGAGCCTTAATATAGGTAGATTAAAGGTAAACGTCGCCTGACTCATCTAATCATTCACCTCACATTAAAAGTTTAGTAACTTTTTCTTGAGCGCATATTCTACAAGTTCGGGTTTACTTTTTAGATTTAACTTCTCCATAATATTCGCTTTATGTGCTTCAACCGTTTTTACAGAAATATGGAGCATTTCACCTATTTCTTTGTTTCCATATCCTTTAGCAACAAGTGGTAATACTTCAATTTCACGCTTTGATAAAATTTGATATGGGTCTGTTTCAGCTACCTCTGAACCAGGTTCTAAAAACTCTCTAACGAGTGACGTGGCCATTTCTGGTTGGATATATGTTCCACCTTGATAAACCGTGCGAATCGCATGGAATAACTCTTCTTCTGGACATTTTTTTAGCACATATCCAGATGCACCATTCTTTAAGACATGAAATAAATACTCTTCATCGTCATACATAGTCAAAATGATGATCTTGGTATCAGGAAAGTCTTCTTTAATCTTCCCTGTTGCAATGATGCCACTTTCACCAGGTGGCATGCTTAAGTCCATTAAAACGATATCTGGTTGATGCTTAGCTACGAGATCGTATGCCTCAAGTCCATCAGCAGCTGTTGCAACAACTTCCATATCTTGTTGATAATTTAAAATATGCATAAAGCCACTACGAACAACCGCATGATCATCAGCTATCATGATTCTAATTGTCATCATTTCCCACCTCTTGCAAAGGAACGATTAAATAAACGACAGTTCCATTTCCTAATGAAGAGTGTATAGAAAGTTGACCAGAAACAAGTTCCGCTCTTTCCCTCATACCATAAAGCCCTAATCCCGTGCCTTTTGGATTAATATTATTTAGATTAAAGCCAACACCTTTATCTTTGATTCGTAAATGAAGTGTCTCGTTTTCTTCCGATAGATGAACAGACACGTCATCAACTTCAGCATATTTCAACGCATTGAAAATCGCTTCTTGACAAATCCGATATACAACCGTCTCAATTTCGCCCTCATATCTTTTGTTACCAATATTCGATTCAAATTGAACATAAAGACCATAGTTCTTCTCAATCGTTTTAAAATGCGTTCGAAACGCAGCTTCTAATCCTAAGTCATCTAAAGCTGCTGGGCGCAACTCTACAGACATATGTTGAATATCGTCTAATAAGCGCATTAAAGAGCCTTCTGTTTGTTGGACTTTTTCCTTCGCTTCTTCTGATACGTTCATATACTTTAATAAACGAAGATCAACTAATAAACTAAGCATTTCTTGTGCAACACTGTCATGTAGTTCTCTTGATATTCGTTTCCTTTCATCTTCTTGAGCCTTAACAACACGTCGCATCAATATTTTTTGCATTAGTAATTCTTGCGTTTCAAATTGCTTTGACATATCTCGTAACATAAGGACACGCGTGCCTGTTTCTTCATCAATCGTCTGAAAGGTTGCTGTATAAGGTACAACACCTGCTCCCTTTGTGTCTAAATACACTTGAAAACTACCTTCTTTCTCCCCCGTATACATATAACAAGACTGACATGTTCTTAAATCATGTTCACTCATATATCCCCTGCATGTCATACAAATTGACTTTGGATTACCTGAAGCCATCTGTTCGAGAACCTCTTTTTTAAGTATGTTCTCAGCATGTTTATTCATAGAAATGACCTTGCCATCTCGATCGAAGAAGAGAATGACCTCTCTAGAATTCTCATACATTTTATTTAGTAACTCTGGTAAGTTTTCCCTAATCCTTCGTAACATTATTTCACCACTTCCCTAATGTGAAATGGATAGAGACTTGATTCTACATCGCGTTTAAATGTACTAAATTTCTCAGATGTTAATCGATCATTTTCTCTAAATCCGACGAGTAAGACACCTCTCACACGATTATTATGAATCAATGGCACAGCGCCAAAGCTTTTTAATGATTCCGTAATGACAATTGGATAATTATATAATTGACCGGCTGGAATCATCCGATCAACATTTTCAATTAACATTGGTTTCCCTGTTTTAAAAACAATACCAGCGATCCCTTTGCCTGACTGTAAAACAATGCGACGATATCGTTCGCTCTTGTTACCTGTTACAAACTCCCATCTTAATTCGAATCGTAATTCCTGTGATTGAACCATTGCTACCCCAACAAAATCAAACTGATATTGCTCTCTAATCGATTCAATCATTTGTTGAAAGTCAAATTTATATTCATTACTCATTCGTTTTCTCCCCTATTTATAAACCGGCTCCATTAACTAGAGTGGTGTTTTCTATACAGGATATAATTTCTCCTGACATAATTCAATGGTACACTCCAAACATGGACAAGTCTTGTAAAAGGCCATAGGGCAAATATTAGAAACCCTGACAATACATGTAACTTAAATGCTACAGGTACAGCAGTCATTAAAGATGCATCTGGCTTAAAAATTAACAGATTTCGGAACCAGATAGAGATGGAATCACGATAATCAAATCCTGGATTAAGCGTATTTGTTACTAATGAACTGTAAACTCCAATGAATACAATAAGTAATAGCAATGTATTGACAATTAAGTCAGATGTAGATGATAGTTTTCGTACATTTTTCTTCGTAAAGCGTCGTGCTGTTAGTATTATCATTCCTGCTAAAGTTATGACGCCAAAGAAACCCCCGATATACACTGCCCCTATATGATACAGATGATCACTAACACCAAGTGCTCTTGTCCATTCTTTTGGAATTCCTAGTCCAGAAATATGGCCTAATATTACTGGGATAATCCCGAGATGGAACAACAAACTACCAATCATTAATTGCTTCTTCTCAATAAACTCACTCGATTTTGCCGTCCAACCAAATTGATCGTTTCGATAGCGAAAAATATGCCCTACAACGAAAACAGCGATACAAATATAAGGGAAGATGACCCAGAGAAATTGATTAACCATTGTTTTGAACCTCCTGACGGATACACATTTTAAAAACGTCTCGCATCGCCCGGATTAAATAGAAATAAGGGCTGTTATGCTCTTCTAATGCTTTCATTAAATGATAAGAACCGTCTTCTAATACAGCTAAGAGTAATGAAAAACTTTCATCAGCTCGCGAGTCTCCCCGCCAATCGGCTGCATAAATAAACTCACACATAAGTGGTAAATAATCCGATAACTCACCTTTTGGCATGCTAAGACCAAACATTTCATAAAGCACTTTTAATCTGGCTAACATTTGGCCGCGTTCCTTCGAATCGCCAAACTTAACATGTGTCATAAACAAGGTTGTTTCTTTTTGAAAATCAAACGTATTCGTATACATTTCCCTTATTTCATCCATGCTATAATCATGCATGCGTTGCCAGTACTCATTTATATCTGGATACACTGGGTGTGAGGAGTCTATGGACTCCTCAAACACCGATGGATGGTAAGTCAACTTCTCTGGGTAGGACAATTGTTGCGCGAAAAAACCGAATAGATTCTTCTCATCATATAATCGATTTAAATTAATCACGCCAGATCCCTCCATAGAAATTCTCTTTGTAAATCTCTTCACCCGTTTTTCTAGGCTGAGATACGGGACCACATCCATCACAGACACCGTTTTCACCCATGACAGAATATTGTTGTTCTGGGATAGAACTGCCTAATTCACCATAACCAGTAGAGCCTTGAGAACGATAGACATCCATCTGACCTTCTTTATGGGATGACGGTACAACAAATCGATCTTCATACTTAGCAATAGCTAGTAAACGATACATTTTCTTCGTCTGTTCAGCTGTTAAGCCAACTCGGGCTAATTTTCCCTCATCAAAATCTTTACCTGAAGAAATCGCACGCATGTAAGAGCGCATCATGGCCATGCGTTGTAAAGATCCTTTAACAACCTCTGTATCTCCCGCAGTCAAAAGGTTCGCTAAATATTCAATCGGAATACGCATTTCTTCGATTGCCGGAAAAATCATATCAGGGTTTTTAATGGAATCTTTCCCTTCAAAATAGTTCATGATCGGACTAAGCGGTGGGACGTACCAAACCATTGGCAGTGTCCGATATTCTGGATGAAGCGGGAATGCTAATTTATATTCAATCGCTAGTTTATAGACTGGTGAGTTCTGTGCTGCTTCAATCCACTCTTCTGAAATACCGTCTTTAAGTGCTTGTTCGATAACTTCTGGATCGTTTGGATCTAAGAAAAGGTCACATTGTGCTTCATATAAGTCTTTTGGATCTGGTGTTGAAGCCGCTTCTTGAACACGGTCCGCATCATAGAGTAAAACACCTAAATAACGGATACGTCCTGTACACGTTTCTGAACAAACCGTTGGAAGCCCCGATTCAATTCTTGGGAAACAGAATGTACACTTTTCAGCTTTATTTGTTTTCCAGTTAAAGTACACTTTTTTATATGGGCATCCTGTCATACAATAACGCCAGCCACGACATGCATCTTGGTCGACAAGAACAATACCATCTTCATCACGTTTATACATTGCGCCTGACGGACATGATGCGACACAACTCGGGTTTAAGCAGTGTTCACAAAGTCGTGGTAAATACATCATAAAAGCTTGTTCAAAGTTAAATTTAATTTCTTCTTCAATTTTTTGGATATTAGGATCAGTCGGTCCTGTCACATGTCCACCTGCTAACTGGTCCTCCCAATTCGGTCCCCATTTAAGGTCCATATTATCTCCGGTGATAACGGACTTAGCGCGGGCGACAGGTGTATGTTTACTATCCTTCGCGTTTGTTAGTTTTTCATAATCGTAATCCCATGGTTCATAGTAATCTTCCATTTCCGGCATATCTGGATTGTAGAAAATCTTCCCTAAGGCAATCTTGGATAATTTGGAACCAGATTTTAGTTCAAGCTTTCCGTTTTTTAATTCCCAACCGCCTTTATATTTCTCCTGGTCTTCCCAGCGTTTCGGATAACCGACTCCTGGCTTTGTTTCCACATTATTAAACCACATATATTCGGCACCTTCGCGGTTTGTCCAGGTTGTCTTACATGTCACACTACATGTATGACAACCGATACACTTATCCAGGTTCATGACCATTGCAATTTGTGCTTTAATCTTCAAGCCAGTCAACCTCCTTCATTTTTCGGACGGCAACGTAAACATCACGTTGGTTTCCAATCGGACCATAATAATTAAATCCGTAACTTAACTGAGCATAGCCACCGACCATTTGTGTAGGCTTTAGATGAATACGTGTTGGTGCATTATGGCTTCCACCACGTTCCCCAGTAATTTCTGATCCAGGAACTTGAACATGTTTATCTTGAGCATGGTACATAAACATCGTCCCTTTCGGCATACGGTGACTAACAACCGCTCGAGCAGTAACAACCCCGTTTCTGTTATACACTTCAAGCCAATCATTGTCTTCTATTTGGTGTGCTTTTGCATCCTCATCTGATAACCAAACTGTCGGACCTCCTCGGAATAGAGTGAGCATATGTTTGTTATCTTGATAGGTCGAGTGAATATTCCACTTTCCGTGCGGCGTTAAATATCTTAGTACGAGCGCATCTTTTCCTCCGACAACTTTCTTATCTCTCGTACCAAGCACTAGTGGTGGTAATGTCGGCTTGTATACTGGTAAAGCTTCACCATAATTCATGAAAATTTCATGATCTAAATAATAATGCTGTCTGCCTGTTAATGTCCGAAACGGAACTAAGCGCTCAATATTCGTTGTAAATGGAGAATATCTTCGTCCAGATTTATTTGATCCACTAAATACAGGTGTCGGGATAACCTCTTTCGGTTGTGCCGTGATGCTAGCAAAAGTAAAACGCTCAGCCGCTCGGTCTCGTGAAATATCTGTTAGTTCAACCCCTGTATCTTCTTCTGCAGCTTCATAAGCCTTTTGCGATACACGGCCGTTTGTAGCTGAAGATAAGGTCAGCATCGCTTCTGCAGCATTTTTAGCTGTCAATAATTTAGGTAATCCGTTCTTAATCGTGTCATCTTCATGTATTCCGTTAATATCTTTTAGCATGTCATATTCTTCTTTGACAGAGAAGCTAACACCATGTGCGCCCACTTTTCCAGTTGATAAGTTTGGACCTAACGTAATATATTTATCATAAATCTTCGTGTAATCTCGTTCGACAATTTTCATACTTGGCATCGTTTGACCTGGAATAGCTTCAACTTCGCCTTTTTTCCAGTCTTTCACTTTCCCATATGGTTGCGCGATTTCTTCAATTGAATCGTGGCCAAGAGGAGATGTCACTAAATCTTTGTAAACGCCTGGTAAATGCGTTTTTGCTAGTTCAGAGAAATCCTTCGCAATTGAACGGTAAATATCCCAATCAGAACGTGCCTCCCATAATGGGTCAACGGCTCGGTTAAACGGATGAACGAATGGGTGCATATCTGTTGATGATAAATCTTCTTTTTCATACCATGTCGCTGCTGGAAGAACGATATCCGCATACAGTGGTGTTGTTGTCATTCTAAAGTCAAGTGCGACTAATAGATCGAGTTTACCTTCAACATCTTCACGCCATTTGATTTCTTCTGGCTTCATATCTTCATTTGGCTCTGCTAGAAGGTTGCTAGATGCCCCTAATAAATGTTTCATAAAATATTCCTGTCCTTTAGCAGAACTAGAGATGAGGTTAGAGCGCCAAACGAATAATGTTCTCGGGAAGTTCTCTGGTGCATCGGGATCCTCTACTGCAAAGCTTGTTTCACCAGATTTTAACTGTTCAAGTGTATGATCGATTATTTCTTTATCTGTCTTCTTACCTTCTCGAGCAGCTTCCTCAGCAAATAGTAAGCTGTTTTTATTAAATTGTGGATAAGAAGGTAACCAACCTAATCGAGCTGCTAAAACGTTGTAATCAGCTGGATGTTGATATCTCTCTTTTCCACTTAAAGGTGAGCGTAGAGTGTCAGTTCCAGATTCTTCGTATTTCCACTGATCGGTTGCGAAATAGTAGAATGATGTCGCATTTTGTAATCGTGGTGGACCTTGCCAATCCTTTGCAAAGGCAATATTATTCCATCCTTCAATTGGACGACATTTTTCCTGACCGACGTAATGAGCCCATCCACCGCCGTTAACACCTTGGGAAGCAGTAAGCGTAACGAGATTTAAAATCGAACGATAGATTGTATCACTATTAAACCAGTGATTTATTCCTGCTCCCATAATAATCATGGAACGTCCGCCCGTATCAATCGCATTTTGGGCAAATTCACGAGCGATTTGAATGACGAGTTCAGGTTTTACATTTGTGATCTTTTCTTGCCAAGCCGGTGTATAATGTGATGTCGCATCATCATAACCACTTGCTTCTAAATCACTGCCTGCGCGACTAACACCGTATTGACTAAGCATTAAATCATAAACAGATGCAACATAACGTTCTGAACCATCTTGAAGCGTCACTTTCATAGCTGGAATTGGACGCTTAAACGTTCCATTACCTTCGTTATCGAAGTATGGGAATTCGATTGTTTGCCATTCAGTACTATGTGGTTCAACTGATAATGCCGGTTCAATAACTGTTCCATCATCGTTTTCGAGAATTAAATTCCACTTCACATCTTTTTCCCAACGTTGCCCCATCGTTCCGTTCGGGACAATGATTTGTTCTTTTGCTTCATCAAAAATAACAGGTTTCCATTCAGCATGTTCAGTCTCTTCGCCTAAATCACTTGCACGTAAGAAGCGTCCGGCTTTATAGGTTCCACCTTGATGTTCATCCAATAAAATGAGAAATGGCATATCAGTGTATTGTTTTGCGTAATTTATGAACATCGGTTCTTTTCGTTTTTCATAAAATTCGTCTAAGATGACATGTGTCATTGCTTGAGCAACAGCGGCATCTGTTCCAGGATTTGCTGCAATCCAATCATCTGCATGTGTTACACTTTCAGCATAGTCTGGTGCGACTGAAACAACTTTTGTCCCTTTATAACGAACTTCTGTCATAAAGTGGGCATCCGGTGTCCGGGTTAGTGGTACGTTTGACCCCCACATAATAATGTAGCCTGCATTAAACCAGTCACTTGATTCGGGAACGTCTGTCTGTTCTCCCCAAATCTGTGGTGAACTAGGTGGCAAGTCAGCATACCAATCATAGAAACTAAGCATTTCTCCACCAAGTAAAGATATGAATCTAGCACCAGAAGCATAGCTCACCATAGACATCGCCGGAATAGGTGTAAACCCTGCTATACGGTCTGGACCGTATTTTTGAATCGTATAGATTAATTGGGCAGAAATAATCTTTGTTACATCGCGCCAATGAACACGAACATGGCCACCTTTACCGCGTGCTTTTTTATACTGTTTTGCTTTTTTAGGATCTTCAACAATACTTTTCCATGCTTTTACTGGATCTTGATGTTCTTTAAGTGCTTGCTTCCATAACTTCCAAAGTTTCCCTCTAATATATGGATACTTCACTCTAAGCGGACTATATTCATACCAAGAAAACGACGCGCCACGAGGACAACCACGTGGTTCAAATTCTGGCATATTCGGTCCACAAGACGGATAATCAATTTGTTGATTTTCCCATGTAATGATTCCATTCTTTACAAATACTTTCCAACTACATGAACCGGTACAATTGACCCCATGAGTCGTTCTGACGACTTTATCATGTGACCACCGTTGACGGTACATGTTTTCCCAATCACGACTTTTCTCTTCTAAAGCTGACCAATCTCCTGAATAACGTTCAATCGGTTTAAAATATTTCAGACCAAACTTTTTCTTCTTCATTGAATGAACTCACTCCTTTTTAAGCAATTAGTAAAAAGAAGACAATTACTTATCTACTTCTAATGCTAGTAAACGATGGGTCTAAAACATATTAGGGAATTCCCTATATATCCTAAGGAATTCCCTAATTCAACATAAGGGGCCGTGACAACATGAAGTGAACTGCCCCCTGTCAAGTAGACAAAGGGATAATAAAAATTGATTTAAGCGGTTGGGTTTTTTCTGGAATATCGCATTAGAATGTTTAAAGATTTGTAAGTCAGTGATGGTTGTTGAAGTTAGCTCACATTGAAGCGGGCAATGGTACGTAAGTCAGCGTTGTTAGTTGAAGTTAGCTCACATTGAAGCGGGCAATGGTACGTAAGTCAGCGTTGTTAGTTGAAGTTAGCTCATATTGATGGGGTCAATGGCATGTAAGTCAGCGGTGGTTGTTGAAGTTAGCTCACATTGAAGCGGGCAATGGCATGTAAGTCAGCGATGGTTATTAAAGTTAGCTCACATTGAAGCAGTCAATGGTATGTAAGTCAGCGGTGGTTGTTGAAGTTAGCTCACATTGAAGCGGGCAATGGTACGTAAGTCAGCGTTGTTAGTTGAAGTTAGCTCGCATTGGGAGGGGTCAATCATACATAAATCAGCGATGGTTATTAAAATTAGCTCACATTGAGGCGGGCAATGGTATGTAAGTCAGCGATGATAGTGAAAGTTAGCTCACATTGGAAGTCTGCGCTTCGAGACGTCATGATAACACCTATGATATGATTTTAAAAAGGGATCCACCCCTAAGGAAAAGGAGTGGATGATTATTTTTCTTTATAACAAACTATACAAAGTTTCTTCCAAATCCTGTCTCTTGTTCCAATAAACAAAATACGATGTACCAATCTTTGATCATTATTTTATGCTAGTTATGTCCGAGTCCCTCGACATTATACAACATATTTTTCTTCTTCTATGACCTTTCTAGCTATCTCACGTTTTTTCGGTATGATATTGATAGTAACTTGGCGAATAAATTCGTCTAAAGCAGCTCGAATGTCTTGTTGTGAATTATTTTCTTCAGTGGCCAAGAGAGAATGTTTCGCGTCAGTTACAATTTTCTCTATCGTTTCTTGAACGTATACTTCTGTATAGAGGCGTTTTAAAGCGCTCTTTTCTTTTCCAGTAGCTTGAATGGCTTTTTCAGTTCGTAAAATGGCTGATTCCATATTATAAATATGAGCAACTATATCTGCCAAATTGACTAAAAGCTCTTGTTCAAATTCTAGTTTTTCTTGATAGTTTTCATTTAAATGATGGATAACGTATAGGAAAAGGTGTTTCGCTTTGTTTAGCACCACTTTTTCTTTCGCTAATACGTGTTCGTCTTTTACCTGATAAGGGGATAAAAGTTCTTTTTGACTTTGTTCAATATTAGCAAAGAGAGATAGTTGACCACTAGCTGCTAGTTTTAATAATTGTCTAGGTACGAGAATGCGATTAATTTCATTTGTTCCTTCAAAAATACGATTCACACGCGAGTCACGATACATTCTCTCAATCTCATATTCTTGTACAAAACCATATCCACCATGTAATTGAAGGGCCTCATCGACCGAACGATCTAGTAACTCTGTGCATGTATACTTATTAATCGAACATTCTACTTGATAAG
This sequence comes from Cerasibacillus sp., assembly GCF_036516575.1. Lineage (NCBI taxonomy): Bacteria > Bacillati > Bacillota > Bacilli > Caryophanales > Bacillaceae > Cerasibacillus > Cerasibacillus sp. Next base: position 99,460 of record NZ_DATBTY010000024.1, on the reverse strand, counting down.
CTGCAATGGCATTCGCTACTTCCCGCCCATCTTTTAATTGCTCTATCGATAAACTACCAATTCGTTGATCATAAAGGCCAACTGTACGATATACGGCACTTTCATGAGCATATAACTCAGTGGCTATTGTCGCTAACTTGTTTTGCGTTAATGTAAAACGCGATAAAGGTTGGTTAAACTGTTCACGTTCATTTGTATACGTTGTTGCTAATTCAAGAGCACGTTTTGTTGCTCCAACACTACTGATTGCCAATTTAGATCGACCAACATTTAAAATATTAAAAGCAATAATATGGCCGCGCCCTTTTTCTCCTAATAAATTGTCAACAGGAACTTCAGCATCTTCTAAAATTAATGTACGGGTAGATGAGCTCTTCAGACCCATTTTCTTTTCCTCCGGTCCCGTCGAAACACCCGGAAAATCACGCTCTACAATGAAAGCTGAAAAATGTTTGCCGTCAATCTTAGCATAAACGATAAAGACATCAGCAAAACCGGCATTTGTAATAAATTGCTTTTCGCCGTTTAAAATATAATGTGTGCCAGCATCATTTAATTTAGCTGTCGCCCGTGCACCTAACGCATCAGATCCTGAGGCAGGTTCTGTTAAAGCATAAGCTGCAAGCAATTCTCCTGTTGCAAGTTTGGGTAGATACTTTTTCTTTTGGTCTTCATTACCAAAGTAAATAATAGGTAATGAACCAATCCCTACATGACCGCTATGTGATACAGAAAAACCACCTGCAACAGATAATTTTTCAGTAATTAATGCCGAACTAACGGCATCTAAAGCTAATCCACCATACGCTTCAGGAATATCTGCACTTAGTAACCCGAGTTCTCCAGCTTGCTTTAATAAATCGACTGTATATTCTATCTCTTGATTTTCAAGATGTTCCATTTTCGGTAAAATTTCTTTATCTAAAAATTCTTCCGTCGTTCGAGCAATCATCTGATGCTCATCGGTAAAATCTTCTGGTGTCACAATATGTTCAATGTCATCGACTAAAAAGGAACAACCCGGTACGAGATCTTTTAATTGACTCATGAAACACATCCCTTTCCTTATTAATAATTATTACACATGGCTTTTAAGGACCGTCTTCAATATTTTACCTGTCGTATTTCTCGGTAGTTCATCCATAAATTCAAAGCGATTAGGTACCTTATAGCTCGTTAGATAGCGCTTACAGTAATTAGTTAATGACTCTTCTGTAATCGTCTTATCATCAACAACAACGCATCCAATCACTTCTTCACCTGAATCTGGATGAGGGCCTCCAATAATTGCTACTTCAATCACATTCGGATGACTATAAAGCACTTCTTCTATTTCTCGTGGATAAACATTATACCCGTTGACAATAATGACATCTTTCTTCCGATCTATGATGTAAAAATAACCATCTTCATCTTGTATAGCCATATCCCCCGTATAAAACCAGCCATCTCTCATGGCCATCGCTGTATCTTCCGGTTGCTGGTAATACGCTGTCATCATCGCTTCTCCTTGAACGACCAGTTCACCTTCTACACCAACCCCAACAGCATTCCCATGTTCATTAACTACCCTAGCTTTCATATAAGGGACTGGCACTCCGATTGAACCATGCTTTGTTGGCCCATGAAGTGGATTAAAAGATACTGGTGCTGCTTCGGTTAGTCCATAACCTTCTATAACAGGTACTTGAAAGAGCTTTTCAAACTCCTCAATTAAGGTGACTGGAAATGGTGCTCCACCTGAAGCACAACAACGGATTGACTGAAAACTTTCTCGCTTGACTTGATTGTCGGTTTCGTTTTGTAACAAATAACTAAACATGGTCGGAACCCCAGCAAAAACAGTCGCCTGATACGCTTTTGCTAAACGAAACACTTTATTCGGTGAAAAGTCTTGCATTAAGAGTAGTGTCGCGCCATGCACAAGTGGTCCATTAACTGCCACCATTAAGCTAAATACATGGTACATTGGCAAAGTTGTAATCATGCGGTCTCCTCTTTTAATATTGAAATGTTCCGCAAAACTTTTCGCTCCATAGTAGACACTCCTATGAGATAACACTGCCCCCTTTGGATGTCCAGTTGTTCCTGATGTATATAGAATAATCGCTGGGTCATCTGCTTCGACCTGAGATTGTATCATTTCATCGTCACCTGATTGGATCAAATGGGAAAAATGGTACAATCTCGGTGCAAACGAATATGTGTTATGAGCAATGTCACTATTTGTCGGGCAAGAAATAATATGTCTAACAAATGATATCTCATCACTAATGACGTCAAGGTCTTTTAATATAACATCCATTGCGATAATGGCTGATACATTCCCATTTTCTAAAATATATTTCATCTCACTAGGGGTATACATAGGATTAATGGGAATAATCACTGCACCGATCTTCAATGCTGCATACATGGTCACTAAGAAATAAGGACTATTCCAAGCAATTAAGGCAAGATGATCTCCCTTTTTATAGCCTAATGTTCTTAAACCAGATGCAACACGGTTGACCTCTATTAAAAACTCACGATATGTCGTTACCTGATTTTCAAATATATATGCAGGATGGTGTGGATTATATTGGACCATGATAGATAATTGCTCATTAATATTCACAATAAAGCCCCCCTAGTTTTTTGATGCGCTACTTTTATATAATCATTTTCATTATGAGTGTTGCTACGGTCCCGCAATTGACATACACTTCGCTTTCCTCGGGCGGTCTGCGAGCCTCCTCGAACTTCACTGACGTTTCGTTCTGTGGGGTCTCGCTAGCCTAGCTTTTCCCGCAGGAGTCTTCGTGTATGTCAACTGCTATAGAATTCACCCATATTGAAAACAAATTATTGTGCAGATTAACATGTTGCTTTTTTGGTATCCATAATTTTTCTTAATCCGCCCCATGTTTCATTAAAAATAGCTGGATCCATTTCCTTAATTTGATCTGCTATTAACGGCTTGAAATCCATCCATGCTAAAACATCATTTTCCAAATCAATACCTGGTGCAATCTCAATCAAACGTAAACGCCCATCTATTAAATCAAAGACGGCTCGTTCGGTAATATAAAGTACTGGTAAATCGTGATCTGATGCAAACTTTCCACTAAATGTAATCTGTTCAACCTGTGGAATCAATTTTTTGGTTTTACCATGATCCGTTATTTGCAAGGCTTGATTATCAATATTCACTTTTAGCCCGTCAGTAAATGTTCCGACAAAGACAACTTTCTTGGAAGATTGACTAATATTAATAAAGCCACCTGGACCGATTACTTTTGTCCCTAGTTGACTCACATTCACATTGCCAAATTGATCCAATTGAGCAAACCCTAAGAAGGTTGCATCCAATCCACCACCATCATAAAAATCAAACATTGAAGGGTGATCAATATATGCTTCGGCATTATAACTCGAACCAAAGTCATAACCTAGAGCTGGTAGGCCTCCAAAAATTCCGAACTCAACGGTTAAAGTAATCTCATCGGATACCCCTTCCTCAGCAGCCACACTTGAAACTCCGTCAGGCATGCCGATTCCTAAATTAACAATTGAATGAGGTTCTAATTCCATTGCAGCACGCCTTGCGATAATTTTCCGTGCATTTAAAGGCATTTTTGGAATCGTATCTGTCGGTACTTTTAATTCAGCAGACAGTGCTGGGTCATAATATTGACGCATCGTTTGGTAGTGGTTTTCTGGTTTAGCGACGACAATATAATCGACAAGTACCCCAGGAACTTTTACCTGCTTCGGATTTAACGAATTAGCTTCTGCTATATTTTCTACTTGAGCAATAACGATCCCACCATTGTTCTTGGCTGCCATCGCGACGGGAAGAATTTCAAAATTCGCTATTTCACGCTCTGTCGTTATATTACCATTAATATCAGCTGTTGAGCCGCGAATAATTGCAACATCAATGGGGAAATTATGATAATGTAACCACTCCTCACCATTTAGTTCAATGACATCAATCAAGTCTTCTGTTGTCCTATCATTTGCTTTAGCACCTTGAACACGTGGGTCAACATACGTATTTAAACCAATCTTTGTAATTAACCCTGGCTTGTTACCTGCCGTTGAACGCCAGATTTGCGCAATCGTGCCTTGCGGAAAGAGATACGCTTCGACTTTTCCTTCAGAAATAAACCGAGCCATACGATGGGAAAACCCTGGGTGCCCAGAAATAATTCGTTTCGTCAATCCTTTGTATGCTAGATGATCAGCACCTCGTCCCTCGGTATTATTGCCGATACCTGATGAATGAATAAATGTGATGTCCCTTGGATGTTCCTCTTCTAAGTACCGATCACGAATCGCAATGAGTAATTCTTCTGGTAAACCAGCTAGACCCGATGAAGCACTTGTCCCTATCGTTGCATAATCCGCTATTAATTGTGCTGCTTCTTTAGCTGAAATAATTTTACTCATGATCATCCCCCTTATCGATTAAGATGAATCATTTCCTTCATTTACACATTTGGATTTTTAATTAAAAGTGCAATACCCATACCGCCACCAATACAGGCACTTGCAATCCCGTACTTTAAATTTCTTTCGATTAATTCATACACTAATGAAAGTGTAATACGCGTACCGCTCATTCCAAGTGGATGACCAAGTGCGATAGCACCCCCGTTTACATTTAAACGTTTATAAAGTGGGTGTTCTAAATACATATCCATTTCCTTCATGACACCCAACATTTGTCCAGCAAACGCTTCATTTATTTCATATAAATCAATCTCTTCCTTTGTCATGCCGACTTTGTCAAGTAGCTTTTTAATGGCATAAGCTGGCCCTAGGCCCATTAATGTTGGATCTAAACCTGCGGCAGCAAAATCAACCACTTCAGCTAACGGCTCTACATTTAAGTCTTTAGCTTTTTCTTCCTTCATTAATACAAGCGCTGCTCCACCATCATTTAAACCAGAACTATTTCCTGCTGTGACAGTTCCGTCTTTTTCAAATGCAGGGCTTAATGTCGCCAACACATCTAATGTTGTATCTGGTCTTGGATGTTCATCCGTGTCCACAACAGTTACTTTCCCTTTTCTTCCCTTTACTTCAACGGGTACAATTTCTTTCTTAAAGCGACCATTTTCCTGTGCTGCTTTCGCACGCATTTGGCTATTATAGGCGAACAAATCTTGGTCGTCTCTTGAAATATTGTATTTTTTAACGACATTTTCTGCTGTATTTCCCATATGCATGACTGGATATTGTGGATAAGGCTGGGCATTGTGGTGGTATTTCGTATTAGCATCCTTTAATTCCTGATTCCCCATACGAAATCCTTGATAGCGCACTTCTAACGGTAAGTAATATGGCGCACGTGATAAACTTTCTGCACCTCCAGCAACAACAATCTCTGAATTACCTGTTAAAATATCTTGCGTCCCATTAACAATCGACTGTAACCCTGAACCACAAATTCGGTTCACTGTATAACCTGGTACATGATCAAGCCCTGCTAACAAAGCAGCGTTTCTCCCTAAGTTAGGTGCATCACCTGAAGATTCGACATGTCCCATCACAACATCATCAACTAATTTTCCATCTATGTTTGAACGCTTTAACGCCCCTTTAATGGCAATCGATGCTAATTCTTCCACTGGAACTGTTTTTAATCCCCCTAAAAAGGCACCGACAGCTGTTCGTGCACCACTCGTAATAACGACTTTACTCATGATTGTACACCTCTCTTTTTTCTTGAAAATCGGGTGGTTACTAAACCACCCGTTCTGACTTACTTTCCTTTGAAAACAGGCTTCCTTTTTTCAGTGAAAGCTCGCATACCCTCTTTTGCATCTTCGGTTGCGAACACATTGCCGAAGCATGTACTTTCAATAATTAAACCTGTATCAATATCCGTATTACTTCCTTTATTTACAGCTAGCTTCAACATTTGTAAGGCAATTGGTGGTTTTTTAGCTAGTTTCGTTGCCCATTCTTTCGCTGTGTCGAGCACTTCTTCATGAGCGACTACTTTGTTAACAATATGATAGACTTCAGCTTTTTTCGCACTTAACATGTCGCCAAAGTAGAGTAATTCTTTCGCTATACCTTGTCCGACAATTTTTTGTAAGCGTTGTGTGCCCCCGCCGCCAGGGATTATTCCCAAACCTACTTCAGGAAAAGCAAACTGAGCTTTTTCGCTACTAATTCTCAAATCACAAGCAAGGGCTAATTCAAATCCACCACCTAAAGCAACACCATTAATCGCAGCGATAACTGGTTTAGTCGCATTTTCCACTTTTGCGAAGGCTGCGCGCGATACTTTATTCATTTTATTGATTTCTGTTAAATTAACATCCGCCATTTCGTTTACATCTGCACCAGCAACAAACGCTTTATCACCACTACCTGTTAAAACAATAACTCTAACATCATCACGCTGATCGAGCTCATCCATCATGAGACCAATTTCTTTAAAAACAACACTGTTTAATGGATTGACAGGTGGACGGTTAATCGTTACCGTTGCAATATGATTATCTACATCTAATAAAAGGTACTCATAATTCATTTATTTTTCTCCTCTCATTCATAATCATAAAATCCTGCGCCTGATTTGCGGCCAAATCGACCAGCGCTCATCATTTGTTTTAATAAAAGCGGTGGTGAAAAACGGGTATCATCAAACTCTTTGCGGAAATATTCCATCACATGATAGCCGATATCAACACCAGCATAATCTTGTAATTCAAATGGCCCCATTGGGTAATTTAATCCAAACTTCACTGCTTTATCGATATCTTCTGCTGAAGCAACACCTTCTTCTAATAAACGAATTGATTCAATGAAGTGTGGAATCATAACCCGGTTTACAATGAACCCAGGCGTATCTTTGTTAACGACAACATATTCTTTGTTTAATTGCTCGGCGATTTCTTTTAATCTATCTACCGTTTCATCGCTTGTATTAAAACCACGAACAATTTCCACGAGCTTCATAATTTGTGCCGGATTAAAAAAGTGAAAACCAGCAACACACTCAGGACGCTTCGTAGCAGCTGCTATTTCAGTGATTGACATAGATGAAGTATTCGTTGCTAAGATGACATCATCTCTCGTAACTTCATCAAGCTCTTTGAATACGCTCTTTTTCAATTCCATATCTTCAAGAACGGCTTCAATAACAAAATCAACGTCTTTTAAATCTTTTAAATCCGTTGTCGTCTTAATACGGTTAAGAGCAGCTTCCTTCTCATCTGCCGTCATTTTATTACGTGCTACAGATTTCTCCATAAATGCATTCATTCGCTTCTTGCTATTATCCAAGAAACGCTCCTCTATATCTCTTAATACAACTTCAAAACCACTCATTGCAGCAAGATTCGCAATGCCAGTTCCCATTGCTCCCGCTCCAACAACTCCGATTGTTTTGACTGCCACATCGGGCACCCCCTATAATTATTTTTGTTTTAATATCAATACCACCTTTATTATAAAGCGCTTACATAACTATTTGTATCTACAAAGTGTATGAAATAACAATTCATATTTGAACATTTTGTACAAAAAAGAAAACCTGACTCCTGTGAATACATAGAGCCAGGTGACATCGTATTGTTATTGATTTTCTTTCATATCATATAATTTATATGCCATCATAAGATCGAACCGAGTTTCTGCATTAGATAAATCAACATCCAGAATTTCTTCTATTTTTTCTAACCGATAAATTAATGTACTACGATGCATGAATAATTTTTCCGCCGTACGCTTTACGTTACCATTATATTGTAAATAAGCACGCAATGTATGCCATAAATCGACATTATTTTCTTCAGAATACGCTCGAATCACACCGAGCTGGTCTTCCATAAATAAGGTCGTTATGTTTTCATCTAATCGGTGGAGAATCGTATATGATCCCAATTCTTCAAATCGGGCATAGCCTTTAGATGATAAGCGATTTTTAACGATATTTAACGCTTGTAACGACTGCTGATAGCTTGTATAATACGCATCAATCGATGTGGCAACATGACCGATACCTAGGTATGTCTGACAAGGTATTTCTGTTTCAGAAGCCGCTTTTCTGATTGCTTGATAAAATGCATTCCAGCGTTCTATGTTAAATTGTTTTTCTGGTATGAATAAGACAACATGTTCATGATAAGGTGCCGAAAAAAGCTGATTGACTTGTACGAGCTCTCTATGTAAGATATGATCCCAAATCGTTTCTTTCTGAGTGATCTGCTCTAATAAATTCATCTCTGTCTTTTCTGTTATTTCAATTGCTAAAGTAGCAACCCAGTGCGGTTCGTAAATATCCCATTGAAATAAATTGGCATATTGGAGAAGGCGGTCTTTATCAGAAATATTCTTAACGAGAAGCTGGTCCATAAATGTTTCTTTCGCTTGTTCGTTTGCATCAATAACTAATTTCTGCTTTATAAACTGGATGGAGCAGACATTTCTTGCTACAGTAATCATTAATTGATCAAGTTCATCCAGTGTTTCCTTATCCACCTTAATAGCCAAATAACCTAATAAATCATTCACCCCATTGATCGACCAAACGGAAAATTGCTTTTCTTCCAGGAAATGTATAACGTCCGGAGCATTTATTTGATAATGGTCCACCTGTTTTAAGTGTTCTAAAATCGTCAATTCGTTATTCACAATCTCCCATGTGATTGGTTGTAAAAATCGATCTAATAAAATAACGGATTGCTGAAACAATTCGCTAATCATCATTGTCACACCGTATAAATCATCATGTCTGACAGTTTCTTTAACGAGTGCTTGTTGATAGTCTAATAAATATGTTAAGCGATTCCGTTGTTCTTTCTCTTTATTATAGAGCCTCGTATTTTCAAGTAAAATAGCAACATGATCTGTCAGTAAACGTAAAGCATATTGATCATCATTCGTGAAAAACATACCATCCTTTTTATTTGATACATATAGTACACCGAGGATTTCTAAATCTATGACAACAGGAACTGTCAGCTCATTTCCCCCCGATTGTTCAAAGTTTGAAAAGTATGTTCCTAATTTATTTTGCTGACTAACGTTAATTATTTCATTAAAAAAGGCATCACCAAAAGTTGGTGTTTGTAGTTTAAAATAACCTGCCTTTTCATTATATAAATAAAAGCATGCTGATGACGCATTCGTTACATTAGCGGCCCGTAATGTAAATTCACGAATACTTTCTTCTAATGATTTATTAATTGAAAAATATTGCACCCAATCAATTTCTTTTAATTCCTTTAATTGCTTATTTTTTTGTCGAGCCATTGAAATGGCAACAGCAACATCTTGACCAAATTCATCAAAAATATGATACATATCTAACAAGGGGATGTACGTATAAAAACCAATAATACAAAATCCAAACTTGTTCTCCCCATCTAATAAGGGAACAGTAAACCACGTTTCAACTCCAACATCCTCTAAATGTTGGGATAATTGACATTGACCGAGCAAGTCTTTATCGACATAGCGTAAACTTTGGGAAACTAATTTTGGAGAACAATTTTCTCTTCTTAATGGAAAAGCTGTTTCAACTTTAGATACATCACCTTCCCATGCTTTAGGTATAAATTCATCATCTTGTACGAGAATGACACCGACGAAATCACAGTACAGTTCATCAATAAAGGAATCGATTAAAAATTGGATAGCCTCTTCTTCGGTATCCATTTTGATGAGTTCTCGTCGTGTCTTTCGTAAATGTTTTTCAAGTCTTTCGATAATTTTCTGCCGTTTATCCTCCATTAAAGCCCCCCCTTTTTATCTTATATTAGCACGAAATTTGAATAAAGAGCTCCTAACTAACGAATATCTAATATTTTTACTTTTATTTCTCCATCCGGGACATGAAGGGATACGATATCTTTCATTTTAGCGCCTAATAAACTTTTAGCTAGAGGGGATTCATTTGAAATCGTCTCATTTAACGGGTCTGCCTCAGTTGCCCCAACAATTGTAAATGTCTGTATGTCACCGTTAGATAGCTCCTGAAAAGTGACTTTGCTTCCTAATCTAACGATATGTGACGAAGCATTTTCTATAATGGCTGCATGGCGAATCATATGTTCAAGTTCTTTTCGACGTTGATTTAATGATGCGAGCTCATTGACCGCTTCATGAAATGTCGGATCTTCACTAAAATCACAAAAACGACGCGCCTTTTTAACGCTGGCATTCGCTCTTGGCCATTCAATTGACTCAAGTACTTTTAACTCTTCTTTTAGTTTTTTCAGGCCATGCTCAGTCATTGGATATTTAATGTTTTCTCATCCTTTCTTTATTTAAAAAAGCTGATTTCCTAAAACTTCCTAGGAAATCAGCCTGTTTGTTATTCGACTATATCATAACCTTGGTTTTCAACAGCATCACGCAAGGCTTGTACATCAACTTCAGATTCATGTGTCACATCGACTTTTCCACTTGTTAAATGAACATCAACATGTGATACACCACTTATATTTTCAAGTGCTCCTTTTACGGCAGCCTCACAATGTCCACATGTCATACCTTGTACTTTTAATGTCGTTTTCATAGATACATCCCCTTTCAAAAATAGATTACTTTATATTTTTACTCGTTTCAAGCGAAGCGAGTTTGTCACAACACTCACAGAGCTAAATGCCATGGCTGCACCTGCAATCCATGGGGCTAATAATCCAAAAGCAGCAATTGGAATACCTGCACTGTTATAGGCTAAAGCCCAGAACAAGTTTTGTTTAATATTTCGAATGGTCGCATGACTTAAATGGATGGCTTTTGGAATGAGTAATAATTCGCCACCTAAAATAGTTACATCAGCAGCTTCAATCGCTACTTCTGTCCCAGTGCCAATGGCAATACCGATATCAGCCGTCGCTAATGCTGGAGCATCATTGATTCCATCGCCAACCATGGCAACGACTTTTCCTTGTTGTTGGATTTCTTTTACTTTTTCCGCTTTTTCCTCAGGAAGGACTTCAGCCATGACATGGTCGATTCCAGCCTGCTTGGCAATCGCTTCTGCTGTACGTTTATTATCACCCGTTAGCATTAACACATTGATGCCATCAGCTTTTAATTGCTCAACGGCTTCTCGAGCGGTTTCTTTTAACGTATCGGCTACAGCAATCATCCCATGATATTCACGATTGATAGCAATAAGCATCGTCGTTTTTCCTGCAGACTCTAAGGCTTGAATATCTGCTTCAAGATGAGATACATCGATACCAATCTTTGTCATCAGTCTTCTTGTTCCAACATGCACATGTTGATTAGAAACTTTTGCTTCTATACCGTGACCAGGAATGGCTGAAAACTCTTCCACCTCAAGTAAGTCGATTAACTCTTCTGTTGCATAAGCAACAATAGCTTCAGCAAGCGGATGTTCAGAACTTCTTTCCGCACTAGCTACTAATTGTAGAACATCTTTATCTCCTGTATAATCTGTCACTTCAGGTTTCCCTTTTGTTAGTGTTCCTGTTTTATCTAAAATAATGGTGTTTATTTTATGGGTACGCTCTAAATGTTCTCCTCCTTTAAATAGGATACCATTTTCAGCACCCTTTCCTGTCCCAACCATAATCGATGTCGGTGTTGCTAAACCAAGCGCACAAGGACAAGCAATCACGAGAACAGCAATTGCACTAACAAGAGCCGGTTCGACGTCTCCAGGTGTAACAAGCGTGATCCAAACGGTAAATGTGATGATTGCAATGAGAACGACAATCGGCACGAAATAACCGGAAATCACATCGGCCATACGTTGGATCGGTGCCTTAGAACCTTGAGCATCTTCGACCGCTTTAACAATCGAAGCGAGAGCCGTATCTTTGCCTACTTTAGTTGCTTTCATCTCAATGGCTCCACTCTTATTAAGCGTTGCACCAATAACAGTAGATTCGAGGTCTTTTTCAACTGGTATCGATTCACCTGTCAGCATCGATTCATCAACAGATGTTCGACCTTTTACAACGATACCGTCTACTGGTATTTTCTCGCCTGGCTTAACTAATAAATAGTCGCCTTCTTTCACTTTATCGATATGAACCATCACTTCTTCTCCATCTCTTAGGACACGTGCTTCCTTCGCTTGAAGATGGAGTAACTTAGAAATGGCATCCGTCGTTCTAGATTTTGCATTCTTCTCTAAATACTTCCCTAATAAAATAAGAGTAATTAAGATAGCACTCGTTTCAAAATACAAGTGCGGGGTATATGTTGGATTACCGATTGTTTTAATTGCTTCATATAGACTGTAAAAGTAAGCGGCACTCGTACCAAGCGCAACCAAAACATCCATATTCGCACTGCCACTTCTTAAACTACGATAAGCACCATTATAAAATTGGAACCCTATTATAAATTGAATTGGTGTCGCTAAGGCAAATTGGAACCATGGATTAAGTAAAAGGTTTGGAATAGTGATACCTAATAAATGATCTAACATCGTTAATAATAGCGGTATTGATAGGAGAGTAGAAACCAATAACTTTCTTTTCATCGCTGTTATTTCCTTTTCTTGATGCGACTGTTTTGCACCTTCTGCTACTCTTTCACTAGCTTCATAACCTAAGCGATGAATCGTATCAATGACTGACTCTCTTTCGATTACCCCGGGATAGTATTCAACGACGGCTGTTTCATTCGCTAAGTTGACTGACGCTTTTTGCACACCTTGTTGTTTGTTCAATACTTTCTCTATCCGTGATGAACATGCGGCACATGTCATTCCATAGACATCAAATTCTGCCTTTTCAACTTGCACGCCATATCCTAAATGTTCTATTTTAGCTGTAATATCATCAACAGAAACGGACTCCGGGTCGTAATGAATATTTGCCTTTTCCGTCGTTAAATTTACTTCAGCTTCAACACCTGTCATTTTATTTAATACTTTCTCGACACGACTCGAGCATGCTGCACAGGTCATACCCGATACGCCGACAGTAAGTTTCTTTTCTTTATCCATTCACATTCACCTCTTTCATTTAGAGAAATGTTTCATGACGTCGATTAATTCTTCAATCGCAGCATTTCCTTCGCCAGATTGAACAGCATGTGAGACACAATGTTTCATATGTCTTTCACCAACAGCCAATCCAACCTTATTAAGCGCTGCATTGATGGCATTAATTTGCACTAAAATATCTATACAATAACGATCATCTTCGACCATTTTCTGGATACCACGAACTTGACCTTCTATACGCTTCAGACGATTAATAATCGCCTTCTTTTCATCTTCTGTTCGCGGAGTAACCGGATGATCATGAAGATATTCTCCCATCTCATCACCTCTTAGGATTGTCATTTCAGTTATACTATACCCCCCTATTGTATATTTAGTCAAATAAAAAAGCTAGCACATGTTAAAATGTGCTAGCTTTTTTGAAGCTTTTTACTTCGCTTTAACCGGTTCTTCTTCTGTAACTCCGATTTGATAAAGGAATAGTTCAGAGTCTGGGTCAACAGAATAATTTGTTACACGTTTATTAACTGGTGTTAAATCTAAACGGTAAAGAATAGCAAATGCTGGTACATCTTTAATCATTAATTCATGCCACTGTTTGTAAACATCTCTACGGTGGTCAAGATCAAATGATTCTTCTGCTAATCCTTCTGCTAGTAAACGATCGTTTTCTTCACTTGCATAACGTGAGAAGTTAAACTTTGCATTTCGTCCGTATAATCCGGATGGGTCAACGTTTGAACCCGTTCCCCAACCACCTGCATAAACATCAATGTTCGGATCGTCTTGGTCAGTACCGTTTCCAACGCGGTCATAGAAATCTTCGAAAGTGAGTAAACGGCCATCGATTAACTGGACATTTAGACCGATTTCCTTCCACTGTTGTAAATAGTACTGTGCCAATGGTTCAGAGATATCGTCTCCTCGATCCATGCCAGCGAAGTTAATGACTAATTCTTCACCGTCTGGCGTCTTACGGAATCCGTCGGCATCTCTTTCAGTATAGCCAGCATCATCTAGAATTTTATTCGCTTTATCTAAATCATAATCAAAGCCTTCCCATGTGTGGTCATAGTATAGTCTGTGACCTGGGTCGATGAGTGAGTTTGCTCCCCAATAAATGTTATTGTAGAATTTCTCACCAATTGCATCCCCATCGATTGCATGTGCCATTGCTTGGCGTAATGCTGGGTCAGACATTTTCTTCTTTGAATCTGTCTTAACTTGTTTATTGTCGAAGTCCCATTCTCCTAATTTAAATCCGATATAGTTATAAGAGTTAGCAATACTTGCTAACCACTCAACGTTTTCCATATCTTTATTATCTGGATACTGGTCCGCACTAAAGCCATCCACCATATCAACTTCACCGGTTTCAAGTGCTTTAGCTACCGTTGAAGGTGCCACCACTTTTAATGTTACTTTTGCTAAAGCTGGTTTCCCGCGCCAATAGTCTTCGTTTCTAGAATAAACAACTGACTCTCCTGGAACAATGCTTTCAACTTTATAAGGCCCAATTCCGATTGGATTCTTACGAACGGCATCAGAAGATTCCATATCCTTTACAGGAATATCTTTGAAAATATGCTTCGGTAAAGCATACGTCCAAATTCCACCAGCTAATAAAGATGGCGTCGCTTCCTTAAATGTCATCTTTAATGTATGGTCATCAATAATTTCAAGACCTGAAATCGTATCCGCTTCACCCTCATGATATTCCTCAATTCCTTCAACATTTCTTAATGTTTCGTCGAAGCGTACACCTGTATAATCTGGGTGTGCAATTACTTCATGAGCATAAACCCAATCTTCTACAGTTAATGGCTCACCATCATGCCATTTGATACCTTCTTTTAACTTAAACGTAAATACTTTACCTGATTCATCATGCTCAAATGTCGCAGCTCCTGTTTGATCATAAAGGAAGTCACCATCAAAGCCAAGTAAACTTTCATCAAACCATTTTAGAACTTCAGCATCTGGTGCACCTGAGTAGAAGTTCCAGTTTAATGTTCCTTTGAAAGGATCCGCTGATACCAGTCCAAACGTTAATTCTCCATCTTCAAGTGGCTCACCTGTGTTCGTAGCCGTTTGGCTAAACTGACTTAAAACTTCTTCATGCTTCGGTAAATCAGATTCCTTATCATCGCCTTCTTTATCATCGCCACCTTTTTTCTGCTCTGTTGTATCACCGCCTTTATCTTTCGTTGTGGTCTCGTCGCTCTTATTACAAGCAACTAACGATAGCATTAATACGAGCATGGCTGCTAGTATTAATCGAAAAAGATTTGACTTTTTCATGCTTAAATAACCTCCCTTTGTATTTTAAGCTTTTAATCCAATATGATTTGGATTGTATATTAAACATTAATATTCTAATAATACTAATGTTAATACCGAGTTGAATGTGATTTTTTAGAAAAAACAAGTTATAGTATAACCTATAATTTATCTATTGTTTTCCCTTTTTGTTTGATTCTGACAATTTTTTGTGCAGGGAATAAATGGCTCCCTGTACATCTTAATTATCTTGCTTTTATACTAAGATACCTAATTTTTAGAAAAAATCAAGTCTTTTGTTACTAAATCTTTTAAAATTTACAAATTATCCTCTTCTTTGTCTTGCATCAGTCGCTCGCTTAAGGGCTTCTCCCACATTACGAACACTAAGCATCAGTAATAAAATCAAGATCGCAGCTGGTAACCAAATCCACCATCTATACTCTAATGTTGCTGGGTTTGTTGCATAGCTTAAAAGTGTTCCTAAACTTGGTGTACTCTCCGGGAAACCAAACCCTAAAAACGATAGACCAGATTCAATACCAATATTTCCAGCCAAATTAAGTGTCATATTAACGATAATAATCGAACTCAAATTCGGAAATACATGTGTAAACATAATTTTAAAATTCGACGTTCCTAATGTTTTCGCTGCATTAACATAATCTAGTTCTCGTTCTTGTAATGCTTTCGAACGTACTAATCTAGCTATTCCCATCCATAAGAAAGCGGTCATAATTAATGAAAATGAAATAATGCTGTACTTTGGTACGATTGCTACAAAAGTAATAACAATCATTAAGAAAGGTAAAATCATAAAGAAATCGAGTATTCTCATAAACACGTTATCGACTGTCCCACCGAAATAACCAGAAGTCAATCCAAAAACAATACCAATTATTCCTGACATGACTGTTACTAATATACCGATTGATAATGAATTACGCGTTCCGATAATTAATTGGCCAAACACATCCCGACCACCATAATCGGTACCAAGCCAGTTGTCGGATGAAGGCGGTGCATGTGTATTAAATAAATCAACCCTAACAATCTCTTCATAGTCTAAAACTTCAGATGTAATAAACACAAATGCTGTAATAACAACTATGAAAATCAAAGAGAATAACGCCAATTTATCTCGAACAATTTCTCGCCAAAAAATCCTCAACCCCGAAGGATTGACATTCGTTTCTTGTAGTTGTTCAGATGTAATCACTGCTTCTTTATCCATATTATCCACCTCGAGTGCCTTTCATTTTACTACTTCCCTATTCACACGATTATTTAATCCGTATACGCGGGTCAACAATACTTAACACAATATCCGAAATTAACGCTCCTAAAATAGCGGCAATACCATACAATAAGACAAGTGCTGTTGAGACACTATAATCTCGTGACACAATGGATTCCATAAATAATTGACCCATTCCAGGATAACTATAAATCATCTCGATAAAAATGGTTCCACCGATTAATCCTGTAATTTCATAACCAAAAAATGCGGCAATCGGTAATAATGAGTTTCGTAAAATATGACGATTGTACACTCTTGATTCAGGTGCACCCTTCGCTCTTGCTGTTATAATAAAATCCCGTTGTTTCGTATCAATGATTTCATTGCGCAAATATTGAACCGTACCGACCGTACCGATTAATGCTAATGAAAAAGCCGGTAATAGTAAGTGCTTCAATTTGCTAAGAACATATGAGAACGTTCCTGGCTCCATTCCGGGTTCGACACTTCCACCTGTTGGAAACCAACCGAAATAATAACCGAAAATCCACAGCATAACAAGTCCAAAAATAAATAATGGTGTCGCAAAACCAATATAAGTATATCCGGTAATGAGCTGATCTGCCCATGTATTATTGTAGCGTCCACTAATAATACCAAGTGGAATCGATATTAAATAGATTAAAATTAACGTCACTAA
This sequence comes from Cerasibacillus sp., assembly GCF_036516575.1. Taxonomy (NCBI): domain Bacteria; kingdom Bacillati; phylum Bacillota; class Bacilli; order Caryophanales; family Bacillaceae; genus Cerasibacillus; species Cerasibacillus sp. The sequence goes on along the minus strand of NZ_DATBTY010000024.1, from coordinate 82,300 downwards.
TGATAGCCAGAACGTATTAATAAGTCGCTGCCCAATTAATTCAGTTACAGGCATCTTGTAGAAAAAGGACTGTCCTAAATCACCTTGAATTAAATCTTTGGCCCAATTAGCATATTGGACTGGCCAAGGGTCATTCCATCCAAGATCTTCCCTTATTTTCTCTAATGTTTCATGAGATGTATTCGGATCTACCATTCCACTTAGGGCATCACCCGGCATCATTTTTGCTAGGATGAAAATTAAGACACTTAATAAAATAATTTGAGGAATCATGATTAATATACGTCGTATTGTAAATTTCCACATACCACTCAACCTTTCTCAGGCAAAGCTACAAAATGCGTGTCGGTTACTGGTTGCAATTTATAAGCTAGCCCCTCTTCATCAAAGTAATTGTCGTAAGATTCTTTGTATTCGTTATCAACTTCTTGGCGGAATTGTAATGAGTCTTCCCGTTTACCTGGATCGATATTAGGTATAGCTGCTACAAGACGTTTCGTATATATATGTTGAGGGTTATTAAAAATGTCCTCTGTTAGGCCTTCTTCTACAAAGCGCCCCCTATACATTATTCCAATTTGATTACACATATGCCTAATGACACCTAAATCATGACTAATAAAGAGAAATGTTAAGTCAAGTTCTTTCTGAATTTCTTGCATAAAGTTTAGAACTTGTGCTTGTACAGAAACATCAAGTGCTGAAACTGGTTCATCAGCAATAATAAGTTTCGGCTTCAACGCAATCGCACGGGCAATCCCAATTCTTTGACGTTGTCCTCCCGAGAACTGATGCGGATATTTAACAATACTCTCCGGACTTAATCCGACTAACTCTAATAATTCTTCAACCCGTTTCTTTTCCTCTGAACGCGACATTTTTTCAAAGTTTCGTAACGGTTCAGCAACAATATCGAGCACCCGCTTTTTCGGATTCAGTGATGAGTAAGGATCCTGGAATATCATCTGGACATCGCGGTGAAAACTCGCTCGACTTCTCCTTAGATTCGTTACATCTTTTCCTTCAAAGGAAACTTTTCCAGACGTAATTTTATTTAAGCCAATAATCGCTCGCCCTGTTGTTGTCTTTCCAGAACCCGATTCACCAACGAGTCCATAAGTCGTTCCCTTTTCAATTTCCAAAGAAACACCGTCAACCGCTTTCACATGATCAACCGTACGGCCAAAAATACCACCTTTGATTGGAAAATGCACCTTTAAGTCTTCTACTTTAAGAATTGGCATGTACCTGGTCCTCCTTCACTTCATTTGGAAAATGAAACTGTTTATAACATGTACAACGAACGAAGTGTCCAGGTGTCACTTCATGCAACTCAGGGTTTTCTTCGTGTGCAGATTCATCAATCCACGGAATCCGCTCTTTAAAGCGGCAGCCTTCTCGTGGCAAATTCTGTAATGCTGGGACAATACCTTGAATGACATGGAGCTTTTCCTGACCTTTTTCTGCATTCGGTATCGAATTCAGTAAAGACCTCGTATAAGGATGGAGTGGACTCTCAAATAGTCGGTTTACGTCAACTATTTCGACAATTTGGCCTGCGTACATCACTGCCACCCGGTCAGCCATTTCGGCTACAACACCTAAATCATGTGTAATTAAAACAATACCGGCACTCATCGTTTCTTTTAATTCCCTAATTAAATCTAAAATTTGTGATTGAATCGTTGCATCGAGCGCAGTTGTCGGCTCATCAGCAATTAAAACCTCTGGGTCATTCGCAATTGCAATTGCAATGACGACACGCTGGCGCATTCCACCAGATAATTCATGCGGATATTGCGTATAAACATGTTCTGGACGCGGTATACCTACCTTCTCGATTAACTCAATAACTTTCGCTTTTCTTTCTTCACTCGATAATTTACGATTATGTAAAAATAAAGCTTCACTAATTTGGGCACCCACTGTCATCAATGGATTCAGTGCCGTTAATGGATCTTGGAAAATCATACCTAAGTTTTTTCCACGAAGCTTACTCCATGTGCTCTCACTAACATCAACTAGATTATGATCACGGTATAAAATCTCACCTTCAATTTTTGCACGATTATGCAGCCCCATAATCGAAAAAGCGAGAGCGCTTTTTCCACAGCCTGACTCTCCCACAATGGCTAACACTTCGTTCTTATTTAAGGATAGCGAAACACCGTCAACAGCGGCATAGTAATCGTCACCGATGCGAAACGATGTTTTTAAATTATTAATGTCAATTAATCTCTCTGCCAATATAATCCCCCCATCTCCTCTGTTGTCTTAAGTTCATTTTGTTACCCATTCTCCAATTTCTTTTCCTTAGCCACTATAAATGATTTTTTCTTCTTAATAAACAGTAATTTGATAAGTATGTTTGATTATTATTATTCAAAAAACTGATTGTTTAGATTATATAATATAGAATAACTAATTTCAAGCTAATTCGAAAATTTACTATGTGGAGATTGTTAGGTCTCTTTAATTCGCTATTAAAATAATATTAAAAGCCACTTCGTTATGAACTCACTATTAAAATACCAGATATTGAAAGCGTTTACAATAGTATTTTTTAAAAGGTTGGAAATATATCATTCGAGGGAAAATTAAGTGTTTAATTTCTCATCAATTTCTTAGTTCTATCAATTGAACTAAATTACCATCATTGTTAGTATGTAAAAGGTAAGGGAAAAAGGCATTTTAAAAAGCGAATGGAAAATAGCCTTTTCATGTCTCCCTTAACGAAATAAAGGAGAATTTGATGAAGAAAATTTCAAATGTTTTTTGGATATCTGCAAGTATTCTACTCGTTGCAGTAATCCTTGGAGTTGTGGCACCGAATCACTTTGAGAATATAACTGAAAATGTACAAGCATTTATAACCTCAACTTTCGGTTGGTATTATTTAATAATTGTTTCAGTCATCGTTTTATTTTGTATCATCTTAATTTTTAGCCCCGTAGGTTCTGTCCGCCTAGGAAAGGAAGGCCAAAAACCTGAATACTCAAGAACGACTTGGTTTGCCATGTTGTTTAGTGCTGGCATGGGAATTGGTTTAGTCTTCTGGGGAGCTGCTGAACCCCTTTATCATTATGCTAGTCAACCTCCGCTTTCAGAAGCAGGTACAGATCCTGCCTTAAAAGAATCCATGCGCTTTTCCTTTTTCCACTGGGGTATACATGCTTGGGCAATCTATGCACTTGTTGGACTGTCCCTCGCCTATTTTAATTTCCGTAAAAACCAACCCGGTCTCATTAGTGCAACATTGAGCCCAATACTAGGGAAGAATAATAAAGTCGCAAACGTTATTGATATTATTGCTGTGACAACGACTGTTATTGGAGTGGCAACAACACTAGGATTTGGTGCGGCACAAATAAATGGTGGCCTATCATTCTTAGCTGGTATTCCGAATAACTTTACGATGCAACTCGTTATTATCGCAATCGTGACTTGTTTATTTATCCTATCTGCCTGGTCTGGTTTAGGGAAAGGAATTAAGTATTTAAGTAATATTAATATGATTCTAGCCTTTATTCTACTATTGTTAGTGTTCTTAATAGGACCAACGTTGTTTATACTAAATTTCTTTACAGATACATTAGGTGCTTACATACAAAATATTATTCAAATGAGTTTTCGAATTGCACCATTACAGGCGGATCAACGCGAATGGATTAATGGATGGACCATCTTTTATTGGGCTTGGTGGATTTCATGGACACCATTTGTCGGTGTCTTTATTGCTCGCGTCTCAAAAGGGCGAACGATACGCGAATTTTTAGTCGGTGTTTTATTATTGCCTACCATTGTAAGTTTTATTTGGTTTACAGCTTTCGGAAGTACAGCCATCTCAGTACAGCAAACGGGTCTAACGGACTTAACCCAATTTGCCACTGAAGAAGTGTTATTTGCTGTTTTTGAGCACTTACCGTTCTCCACCATCCTATCAATTGTTGCGGTACTATTAATCGGGACATTCTTTATAACGTCTGCCGATTCAGCAACATTTGTTTTAGGTATGCAAACAACTTATGGTTCACTAACACCACCAAACTATGTCAAAATCACTTGGGGTATCATTCTTGCCTCTATGGCAGCGATTTTATTGTACAGTGGTGGACTACAAGCCTTGCAAAACGCCTTAATTATTGCCGCCCTACCTTTTTCAGTCATCATGATTTTAATGATGGTTTCCTTATCTAAATCACTCGCTAAGGAAAAACGAAAAATTGAAAAGGTAAGATATAGTCATCAACCGAAAAAGGTAAAAACATAAGAAAAGAGCATCAACATCCCAATTTTTCCGATTGGATGTTGATGCTTCATTTTTATTCCGTAATTATATAACTATCAAAGTTCTAATCTAACTCCCAACTAAACCAACTACCATGGCCGTCCGTTTCTCCAATTGTTTTATGATACTCCATTCCTTTAAGTATATAATCGAGATGAAGCTTCGTATCCCACATATTATTATACAGATGAAATATGTCTCTTCTTTTCCCAATATGTTTAATTTTTTCGATCAGTTTTAGTTTCTGATCATTTGGAATCTGATTAGCGACATGGGTATGAAATATACATATCGCAGTGTCTTTCGGCATTTCCATAGCAATCGCTTCTAACAATGCTATACCATCACCCTCTATCAGTTTGACGGGATTTTCTATAAATGTCTTTGCTGCCTGTTCAAATAATTGACGTCTTTCCTGGTGCTCCGGCCAAATAAGCGCTTTTAGCCATAAATAATCTTCCGGATGATCCAAGCGACTCACATGCAGATCGAGCCCAACTTTCGTTTTAACCGGTGGACTTTCTTCTAATAAATGCGGCATATTTTCCCCTTTAATCGTTGATGTAATATGTACATCTGACGATTGATTCCCATACACTTGAGGATTCCCATATGAATAACTGTACTGATCCCATAGAAGTTGAAGACCTGCACTCGTCCCAATTTCTATTAAGGATAATGGCCTTTTTACAATGTTATAGATGTAACAAAAACTTGGATACAGATAACCAGAACGCCTCACCTCATTCGTCTGAACCAGTTTAGTGGATAAAATCGAAATCATTTCATCTCGATAAGTTCGACAAAAGTCCTTGAAAGGAAGAAAAGATTCTTCTTTTGCTTTAGGCTCCTGTACAATACTCACATAATATTCCTTTAATGAATGGTTACTCCCTTTTAGCAATAAATAATGGACAGCACCGAATAGTAAATTAGGGATTGGTTGCCCTTTTCTCGCATGCATACATAATTCAAGGATGTCATCATCTTTTGCTATTTTTCTAGACAAAAAATCATACAACGGGCTTGACCCTTTACATTCATTTGCGGCAAATTTTTTAAACCACTTAGATATAGAAGATTTACCCAATATAAACACCCCTTATTTTAAAAAATGAAACGAATCACTGCCATACTCACAACACCTAATGCCACTGTTAAAAATAAACTTTTTGTCCAAACGGCTATCAGAACGGTTGGAATAAAAGCAAATACATACGGAAGATTAAATGTAACTGCCCTACTATCCCCTTGTTCAAACAGATTTGTAAATACAAGCGCACTTAATATACATACTGGCACAAACGTTAACCATTTTAAGATTACTTTAGGTAATTGAATATTTTTTACAAAAAGAAACGGAATAATGCGCGGTAGCCATGTCACAAGGCCACTGCCAATAATAATCCAAAACAAATAGGAATTAATTGTCATTTATCCATCCACACTCCTAACGTCGCGACAAATAGAGTTGCTATGAGAACGGTTATATGCGTTGAAAAAAAATTTAATAGAATATAAACCGTTATGAACATGATAATGATGAGTTTTAAGTACATATTTAACTTTGATTTATTTGTTTCAGATAACTGTAAAACGAGTAAGGCGATAAACATCGCGACCAGCGCAAAGTCTAACCCCCATTTCTCCACATCGGTAATCCAATGTCCAAAATAACCGCCCGCTACACAAGCGATGATCCATGACACATATGCGGTAACATTTAAACCATCTAGCCATCTACCATAAATTTTTTTACTTTTCATCGCTTCGGTAACAGCAACACCAAACGTTTCGTCAGTCAACAATGTACCGAACCCAATATTTCGTAATGTCGAATATCTCGTGACATAAGGAGCAATTGATAAGCTCATTAAAAAGTGGCGCAGATTGACAACAAAAACAGTAAAAACAATAGATAATGCTGGCGTGTTTGTCACTAATAAAGCGCATAAAATAAATTGTGCTGCACCAGCATAAATAAAGATAGCAACTAACGCTACTTCTAGTAAACTAAGTCCTGTTACTGTGCCAACGACACCGAAAGCAAAACCAATACTTAAATAGCCGAGTAAAGTCGGAATACAGTCTTTTACTCCTTGGATAAAAGCGTTTTTACTTTGATAGCTAACTGCTTCTTGTTGCATGTAAATCCCCCTATTTTTCTCTTTTATAGATAAAAAACCTCTTCTCATTATAAGAAGAGGTAGACGAATGCCTGTCTTGTTGCTTGCTCTTCTTATCTTCTACGATTAACGTATCTGGAATTGGCACATCGCTTAAACGCTGTTGCCGAGGTTTCTCTGGGCCAGTCCCTCCACCTCTCTTGATAAGAACGGATTAGAATATTCTTTTTATTTTATCCTTAAAATTAAGGATAGTCAAATTAGTCTATAATTTGGAGTCTGTCTAGTATTTACGGGAGCTTCTCCCATCTGTTTGCTTCCCAATCAATACTTTAATTATAACCCCACAAACATTTAACTCATACTATAATTTGTAATGTATATATGAACTTGCTAAAAAAAACCCTAGTGATTCATACAGATTCAGCGCGCGTTGGTTATTTTCATCGACACAAAGCTGAATGTGAGAAAACTCATCTTGTTCAGTCTCTTTTACAATCGATGCAAATAGTAACTTTGACAAACCTTGCCCTTGAAATGCCCCATCAATTGCAATATATTCTAGAGAAACATGTTTATCGGTTGTAGACTTTTCAAGATAGGCATAACCAGCTAATTGATGATTCTTAATCAGTAGATATAAGTTATTTTCTCGATTTATTCGCTCTAATATATCATCAATAGAATAATACGTACCCGGAAAATAACGGTGATGAAGATTGACTAAAGCCGTATAATAATTTTGAGACAATGTCTCTACTTTTATCACTTGAACATTATTTGGTAATCGTATATTTGAAAAAGAGCGGTTACTTATTTTGAATTCTAAGTTATCATGCTGCCTAATCCGATCCGCCTTTACATAATCCTCCAAAAAGTTTATCGCTAGCTGGTTATGTGCTCCAATGAAAAAATTGTAATTTAATTTTAAAGGGTGGAGATGTTCCATCGCATACACCCATAGGTTATATACTTTATCAAGGCCTATATGTTTATCTAAAAAAGGTCCCCAAACCTCAACATATTTATCGCGAGTGCTAATATCAAAAGCAAAACATGTAAAAACATCATCTTCTTCATACGTATAAATCGATTCTTCTAATGGTAAATCCGAAAAATCATATAATAACGTTTCTCTAACCTCTTCATACCCATCGCCAACAAAGCCAACTTGATAAGATTCAGAGTTATTACAACCAACAATTAGATTAATCACATTTTGTAACTGGCTACGATCGTAAGGTTTATACATTTGACTCCTCCATTAATTGCGATTCCATAAATTTCATGTTATTTATCAAAATCATATTCGTTAATTCAATACCGATCATGATGTAGACAAGCATCTTACTATAAATATTTATAGAGTATCTCTGCAAACGATGTCTAGTAAAAATTATACAGTAAACAGGCAATAAAACAATAATTGCATTTAGGTTAACTCTTCTTTATATTTATTTTATAACTCAAATAAGGTATACTGTAGATAAAAATTCATAATATAATAAAAGACCGCTCCATGCGGGAACATGGAACGGCCTAGCGTGTCATAGCCCTTCAAGGGGGCGACTCGCTATCAAGTGTTAAATAACCACTCTATTCGCTAGGCAGGCTAAAGGGTGGTTATTTTATTTTTTTGACAGAATTGACACGATGAGCGCACCAAATGTGAACATTAACATCAACGTCTCAAACACTGTCATAAGCATCACCTTCCTTTCAAACAAAGGAAAAAAGGCGAGCCACCACCCACGAACACCTTATGACACATATTATTAATCACACCATAAGGAACGCGTGTTCGCATTATTATACTGCTCATCATGCCATCTTTTTATACATCTGACTATGCCTTTACAACGAAATTCTCCGTTACGGTTGCTTGGACAGTTTGATGCTTATTAAAATATTTACTAATAAGCGTTACCATATCCTGCTGAATGTCTTTTACAACGGGTTTGTTTTTATACATACCAAAATCTCCACCACCACTTGCTCGGTAGTTATTTAGGACGACATCGTAGTGACTTTCCATACGGAGTGGCTTTCCTTGATAATAAATTGTCTCTACTCTCGAGCCAAATGGCTTCGACACATCAATCGTATAATCAATTCCTTCCCACATATCGTAATTATAATGCTGGGGTTTCGGTGAAAGAAAACTTGGATTAACGGTTATGTTCCCATCGTCATCAAGAATAAAATAGGTTGCACTTTGTTCGATTGCTTCCTTGATATCCCTTCCCGTTAAAGTGAGGACTACTAATGTATTCGGATAAATATAATTAGAGACGACATCACGCATCGTGACTAGCTCAGGAAACCCTTTCGAATCTTGATTTAATAATGAGGTAACAGAAATATCAGCACAACTTGCATCCATTTGGATCTTTTGAATCAATTCGATAAAAGGATGTTTCGTTATTTTTAGTAGAAACGGATCCTCAATCGTCATATCACCATCAATCTGACCAATTGGTTGATTAAGCCAACTCTGAGTTGATGTTTCAATACTTTGTAGTTTATTTAAAATAGCGGAATCTGCTTCTACCCCTTCTAATGTTTTCACATCTGCTTGCTTATCTGATATCAACCAATGGTTATCTTTCTCAATGAATTTAACATCAATTTCCCCATACATGTTCCCATGACTTCCTGGTTGAATGACAAGACAATCGCGAAGCTTCCCCGTTAACACCCGATGCTGGTGGCCTGTTAATAAAATATCGATTCCTTCAATTTCACTTGCCATTTTATAGCCTTGGTTCTCACCTGTTAATTTATCTAAAGGTTCTCCTGTTTCAATATCACGCTCAATCCCACCATGATAAGCAGCGATTAACAAGTGTGGCTGTTCTCTTTTATGAATGTCTTGTACCCACTGCTTTAAAGTTTGATAAGCATCGGCAAATTGCAATCCTTTAATATGCTCTGGGGATTCCCAATGTGGGATATAATGCGTTGTCACTCCGATAATTGCCACTTTAATACCGTTCGAAAATGTTTTTAATATGTACGGCTTTCCGAAATAAGGTTTACCCGTTATTTCATCCAATATGTTGGCGGAAAGCCAAGGATAATGCGAAGCTTCAATCGCTGAACACAACTTATCTTTCCCAAAATTAAATTCATGATTGCCTATAATGCCCGCATCAAGACCGATATGATTCATTGCGCTAACCATCGGATTTTCTTTATCAGAGTGGTCCTTTACATAATGGGTCATAAACGGTGTCCCCTGAATTAAATCACCATTATCAAGCACAATCAGATAATCATTCTCCTGACGTTTTTTTTGAACAATTGTTGCATATTTTGCTAAACCAGTATCTGCTTCTTCGTTTGTTCCATAAATAATCGGCATCGCTTGACCGTGAACATCACTTGTATAAAGAATTTTAATACTTGCTTTGTTAGTCATCATCGGACTTCCTTTCTTATTTAGACTGAATGAATCGTTCATTTTTATTTATTATATAGAAGCAAAAGCAAAACCATTAGAAAAATTACTAGGTGATCAACCAGGAATTCCAGTAAAGGTGAGTGTTTCGACTAACTATAATACGATTGTAGAAGCGCTGAAATCTGACTAAGTTGACGTCGGATTTCTACCTCCTACTGCATACGTACTTGCACATGAGCAAGAAGCAGCCGACGTTATGTTACAAGCACAACGTTATGTCGTAAATGGTGATGGTTCTGTAACAGATGAATTAGTAGATTCTTATAAATCTATTTTTTATCACTCGCGCAGATTCTGATATTGAATCTGTAGAAGATTTAAAGGGTAAGAAAATCGGTTATCAAAACATGACATCATCAGCTGGATTTATGTGGCCAGCAGCTACATTGATGGCTATATAGAATCTATAGTTACCCTCGCAGTTGATAAGCATAACCACCCTATCTATTGCTTGAAAATCAAGGGTGGTTGTTTTATTTCATATCCTTTCTATTTAAAAATAACAATCAGTCCTTTTGGATATTCATAAGATTTAAAATGAAATAAATAAGGATCTTCCTGCTTAGGGACTTCGAATTCCATGACAGCTGTTACTTCTCCTTCTGGTTCTAGCCAACCACCTTCTTCATCCCAGTTTTCATTATTAAGAACAGTTATTTCTGAAGGCTGATAAATGTCTGCATAAGCATCATATGAATTTCTAAGGGTGAAGTTATTTTGTAACTCCATTTGATGTTTCCTGCTGTCCGTGTTTCGATATGTGAATTCTATGGAAACCTTTACTATGCTTTCTTCTGACTGGTCTAGAGAACGACGCTCCACCTCTTTAGCTTGAAAATCAGCAACCGACCAATGTAAATTTTCTTCCGGTTCTAACACCCCATCATACTTATTTTTTATGCCACTATTAATCTCTTCCTGTTCTTCTTCATCTTGTTTCTCCGGTTCATTGTTATCAGTTGTAACCTCTTCTAAATCACCTTTTGTAGGTGTATGAGAATCTTGTTGATTGACTTCCTTTGAACGTGTGACATTTGCCAATTGCGGTGTGACTTGAATCATCATATAAATAATACTACTAATCAGTAAAACAGAAGCGCCTATAAGAATAATTTTTAAACCTTTTTCCGTTGACTTTTTATTAACATATTGGCCACGCATCCCTTGGTTAGGTTGCATTCTAACCGCTCTCTCTGCCGGGATAATTGTACCGATAACACCAATGATTATTGGAATAAGGCCAGTTGACATCATTACTATGATATCTTCTGTTGGAAAAGCACCATAAAGCGACCATATCATTATAAATGCAAACGAAAGCCCAATAATCGCCGCAAAAACGCCACTTAATATTCCTTCAGACCAGATAAGGAAACGAAGCGAAGTGTTCCGCCACCCAATGGCCTTAAACAGAGCCATTTCTTCAGCTCGTTCAGCAATATTTTGCCACATCATTTCTGCTGTCGTTAAAATAGCAATCAATAAAGCGACAATCATAGCCGTATAGTGGATTGCACCTACCTCTAAAGCTGTATATTTACCTAGCCACGTTGTATACATGACGCCCTGCAAACGAAATGTGATGTAGAGGAACAAGGCAAGTAAACCCGTTGGCAAAGCAATAGCCAGAACCGACAATAAACTCCGCTTCCACTTTCCTATAAAATGATTGAACGCTATGAAAAAGATACCTTTTGCTTTAAAAAAGCGTTTGTTGATCCTTGAGAATTCCCCTGTTCGCAACGTCTCATACGATTTAATTCGCCATGAAGCAATGACCGGAACAATCGCTCCTAATAAGTAAATCAAGAAACCAAACAAACCAGTTAATAAAAAACGAGACGGAGAAATAACGGTGTCTGTTGACATATAAACATACCCAAGCATGAGCCATGAAATAACAGAAACGAAACAACCTAGAACAAAGGATTCTATAATGAGCATTCTACTTATTTGTCCCGGACGCCACCCAATTGATAAAAGGACAGCAAATTCTTTTCTCCTAGTCAGTAATGAAACGAGTGTCGATGCCCAGACATAAATAACAGCAACAACCATAACACTTAAGATAACACCAGAATAGCCGATCTTTGTTTCACGAAAAATAGAAATGGACGATCCGATATTAACCCATGGCTGCTGTAACCAGCCGATTGCTTCTTCATCATTTATCGTAGGTACATGTGTCAGTGTCAATTGTGGAGACGAACCTAACGTAATATCCGTCATGAGTCCTGTTTCATTTTCAATCTCACGAGCAACACGTTCTAAAATAGCCTGGCTTTCTTCATTCATTTCTGTTACACCAGCTACTTTCACCCGGATAGCAGAAATAGGTAAATCTCCTAATATTTGCTCCGCTGCTTCTATCGTTGTTAACATACTCGGTGGGTTTGTCAAAAAATCATACGGATTATCTGTTGGTTTTAAGGTAACTGAGGGGTTAACTGGGCGATTCTCCGCATCAATCACTAGCTCAGCTGTCGCTGGTCGATAGGTTTCCATTGGTAGTTCGTTTGCTGGGTCTCTTGAGATATCAAGTTGACTTGGATCATAAAAACCAATCCAATTGGGTCTTATTTGTGGCCAGTCTGCAGAGTTTTTACCAAATGTCTTCGGTTCTCTAAAGGACTCCTTTCCTACAAATGCCGGTCTATCATCTGGGTTCGTTTGATACACATTCACTTGATAAGCAAATGGCCACTGGTCTTGAAAAGGACTTGAAACAGGTTGATAATCTAAAGGACTCGGACGAAAAACCATCCACGATACCTCATCCGCTACAACATCTGTTTCAACTGGCTCACCAGTATCTATATCAATACCTGTCATACTGTTAATAAATAATGTAAAGGCTTCCCCTGAAGAATAAGAGAATGTTTGTGAATCTATTCCCTCAAATGTATGAAGATAATCTATACCTCCTTTATTTTTTATATTCTCAAGTGTGTCATTGGCTGTATCCTGCTCAAAAGGGATATCAAGTCGTTCAATGGTGAATTGAATTTGCTTATCATCGAAAGCATGATTGCTAACGATTACTGGAAAATCTAAATAACCCTTGTTGTATGAATCATCGACGTTTTTTCCAAATTCTACTTCGTTAAAGTATCGACTATTTCCAATAGGTACGATTGATTTTTCTAGTCCTACAAGCTTTGATTCCTGCTCTGGATCAATTCCTGCTAATAACGCTTGGGTCGTCACACTTAAATGGTTTGGCTTGGCACCCACTCCATATTCTGAGCCTTTTTCTGCTAAGTTTTCTTCGACTACTGGCCAATCACCATAAGCAAAATATGTATCCCAAGTCGATGTCACATCTCTAACACCATTATTCACTATTTCCTTAATTGTTTGTCGGTATATTCCGTCTATTCCTAACGTAATTGGGTCAAAATTAACCGTGTATGAGGCATAACCAATCATGGCGATCGGTGCAGCTATCTCGACATCACGTATATTTTTAATTTTTTCATATTGATCAACACTAATGCCACCATCTAAACCACTTAAATAGTTCGGTTCTAGTAATCCCTTCTCCTCTGTCATACTACGTGAACCTTGAGGACGAACGACAATATCATAAGAAGCCGTCCAGCTCTTCTGTAAACTTTCTTCAATCGTCCCCTTATTCGAATCAGAGATCCCAACTAAATACGTCAAGCCAACACTAATCATCAAGGCACCAATCAACAGCAATATTAACCGTTCCTTACGTCTCCACCAACTTTTCCATATAAAACGAATCATGCCATGACCTCCGATTATTAATATTCAAACACCTCTTCAATCTTGATGACATTTATCAATTGTTGGGAAGGATCATATCTTACCTAATAAGTTATTCGCCTTTAATTATCCTTTTTATTATTTTTGATTATATTTTATTATCAAACTATTGTAAACATGATAACACAATCGTTGACTCCATAATCTCATTCGATTAAATTAGAATAACCATAGACAGTTTCAGTCTTCTGTTTTGCAATGCCTAAAAAGCAGGGGAAATTTCATATGTCTGTTCAAATAAAAAGAATATATGATGACGTAGCAGAAAATGATGGAAAACGAATACTAGTCGACCGTATCTGGCCCCGAGGTGTATCTAAGGAAAGAGCTCAACTCGATGAATGGCTCAAAGGAGTTGCACCTATTACAAAGTTACGTCAATGGTTTAATCATGATCCAAAGAAGTTTGCTGAGTTCAAGAGAAAATACGAAAAAGAACTTAAGGAAAATGAAGTACAATCTCATGCATACTCAGAACTAAAAGAGCTCACTCTAAAATATGATGTGACATTACTATATGCAGCTAAAGAAATATAATCATGCCCAAGTGTTGAAAAGTCTGTTATGATTAGATTTTCTCTAGGTTTGAGGAGACATTCTTTTGGATACAAATTAAATAAGTAATCCCTTTATCACCTGCCAAGCACTCGAGGGATGACTTATTTTCTGTCGAGTAATAATAATACACAACTACCACCCCCAACGGGATCATTCGCTTTCCTTTATAAAGGACTAACTTGAAATACCCTCTATTTTCCGTTATGATATTCTCCGTGTTTATTAAATGAAATCATTCATATGATGCTTCATTATACTTTAAAGAATAAAACAGCAAAGGTGACATTCATGGACAACTTTTTTAAATTGACAGAATCTAATACTGACGTTAGAACGGAAGTACTCGCTGGTCTGACAACTTTCTTAACGATGGCATATATTGTCGTTGTCAATCCTGCCATTCTCTCAGCTGCAGGCGTTCCATTTGATCAAGTTTTTATTGCAACGATTGCATCAGCAGTTGTAGGGACATTAATCATGGCGTTTGGAGCTAATTATCCCATTGCGATTGCTCCTGGTATGGGGATGAATGCTTATTTCGTAAGTGTGGTTGCTACTCAAGGCGTTAGTTACCAAACTGTTTTTGGTACGGTCTTTCTAGCAGGAATTATTTTCCTACTACTGACGTTTACGAAGTTTCGCGAATTACTCATTGAATCGATTCCAGCTCCTTTAAAATTTGGAATCACAGCAGGAATAGGATTGTTCATTGCTTTCCTTGGTTTGAAAATGTCAGGAATCGTTGTGGCGAATCCTGATACATATGTTGCATTTGGCGATATGACGGACAAGCAAACCGTATTAGCTCTTATCGGCTTATCCATTACATTAATATTAGTCGCACGCAATATAAAAGGCGCTCTATTTATTGGGATGTTTATGACAGCGCTAATCGGCTACTTTATGGGCATGTTAAAAGTAGACGGTATTGCTTCGACACCACCCTCACCTGTCTTTTTTGATTTAGATATTGCCGGGGTGTTTTCACACTCTTTATATGCGGTCGTGTTCGCCTTTTTATTAGTTACAATCTTTGATACGACAGGAACGATGATCGGTGTTGCAGAGCAAGCAAATTTAATGAAGAATGGCCAACTACCTAAAGCAAAAGCCGCCCTTGCAGCTGATGCAGTAGCAACAACTGTAGGAGCAACACTTGGGTCTTCTCCATCAAGTGCATATGTCGAATCATCATCAGGTGTCGCTGTTGGAGGAAGAACAGGGTTAACATCACTCGTTGTCGCTATTCTTTTCTTAGTGACATTATTCTTTTCGCCGATTATTTCAGCGATTTCTTCATTACCGGCAATTACAGCTCCCGCATTAATCATTGTCGGCAGCTATATGATGTCAGGCTTAGTTCATATTAATTGGAAGGAATTTACGGATGCCTTTCCGACTTTCGCGATTATTTTAATGATGCCATTAACATCGAGCATCGCAACAGGTATTGCAGTCGGTTTTATTACTTATCCGCTTCTAAAATTGATCGCTGGAAAAGGCAAAGAAGTCCATCCTATTTTATATATTTTTGGCGTGATTTTTGTCTTACAAATGGTATTCTTTCCGGGACATTAAATACTTGAGATATAACAGCCCCTTTCAAAAATTGAAAGCTTGGGCTGTTTTTTTGTTTATTTTATAAAACAACTTGCCTTTTGATAAAAAACATTTTTTCTAGAAATCCACTTCCTAGATGATGGATGTGGGTAAAATGAATAGAGAAAGGGTTTTATATGACTATTTTCTTGAATGGAAAACCGAACATGATTTCAATCAATGAAAATCGCGTTCTACTGTATCGTTCTGGTGGCTATAAAGTTGTCAATGGACCAATCGATATGGATTGGGTTGAAAAGTGTCATGAGAAACATCGGTAGTTTCTTAGTGATATTTCTCATTGGTATGCTTATTTAACATGTTTATTTTATGAATAAAATGAGGTATACTATAATTAGAAATCCATATCATAATAAAGACCGCCCATGCAGTCACATAGGACGGTCATCAACAGACCGAACCCTGACAAGAGGGGTAGGCGCTGTAAGAGAAAATAATCCCTCACTTACCTGCTAAAGTGCATGAGGGATTATTTTTTGTTTCTATCGGACATGATGAATGCTATTAACATGCCGAATGAAATCATCAGCGTCAACACATTTTCCATATCCATAAGGCAACACCTCCTTTCTCGGAAAGTACCCGAAAAAGGTGATTCGGCGCGCCATCCCTCATGCGAAGCCGATCTATTGTATGGTTAGTATAACATAAGAACTATAGCTAACTAAGATAGATAATATCTAATATAGAAGTTAGAACGGAAATACTTGCTGGTGTGACAACATTCTTAACGATGGCATATATTGTCGTTGGCAACCCGGACAAAGATTATTCAATCGTAAATACCAAATATAAACTCTTAACCTTTCAAAATGATGTATATTGAAAATCATAAGTTACGATATTCCCTAACCACTCCACTGAATCATTAAAAATCAATTGTAGATCAATTAGATCACTCTTTCCTAAAACCTATTCAACATAATGACCCGTTTACTGAATAACCATTAATATCCAACACCATATTATCAATATACTGAAGAGAATAACAAAAGTCTGTGTTCATTTTATTTATCAATAACTACATCCATAGATTTTTTATGTAAAAACCCTCTCCCACCATAGTGAGAAAGGGTTTTTTAAACGAATAATATAAAAGTAACGTTTTGAGTTTTATCAAACTTTGATTTGTAGATAGACAATTGTAACTGCTAGAATAGAATCAACAGTTGGAGGTGCGGATGTTTTCTTGGACCATTAATAGGTCCTCTGGATTAATTCTTGAATTAGCCTACTTGTAAACAGATTCTCAACGACTGCAATAATTGGGTAAGCGCTTTTTTACTTATACCATTGATTTGCATAAGATCGGCCAGGCTGTGATCTTTTATATAAACGGATAAGTGTATTCTTGGCCATGCAATGTTCCTTTATTTTGGATTTGGGCAGGAAACAACCTGTACTTCCATTGTAAAGGATTTTTTTGTATGGACATTAGTCTATTGAATATTTTTGGTGTTTTATGTTAAATGATCCAATTAATGAAATGCCAGTGAATTTTGTCTTTTTAGAACTATTTTTGTCGAAAGTATTGTGTTGCTTTTATAAGTGTTTTATATTAAAAGTAAACTTTAAAGCAAAGGAGGATAGTAATTTATTTTATAACCTTTTAATTTAGACCTGCGGTAATATGTCAAGATAAAAATAAAGATTTGATTATCATGGTTCAAATTGCTTAAAAAAGGCGAACTCTAAGTTAGAGCAGTAATAAAATGGGAATTATCTAAAGGGATTTTTGAGGCTAGTTATGCTTCATTAATAACGATCCTTTTTGGCGTATAGATTTGGTTTTTACGTAATAGTGCATCCCACCAAACGCACAAATTTTTTTGCGGTTAAGACAAGGACTCTTTTATATTGAAGCTTAGGTACTTCATGGTACTTTTCAGTGTTGTAATTACGATATTCGGGAATGTGTTTTCTTACCGAGTTGGCGGCTTCAACGAGGTAATATCTGAGATACTGATTCCCATTTCGTGATAACGAAATATCTCTGCAGTAAAACGACCCAACTGATTGTTACGCCCATAAAGACCCGCATATTTTGCAATTTTCCCTTCGCTAAAAAAGAGTTCAATTTGGACAATATCGGCGATAATCCCAGCTGTGAAAACGGGTCCTATGCCAGGAACTGTTTGTATGGTTTGTGGAACAGCTTTTAAGATTCTTTCAATCGATTTATCTAGCTCTTTAATCTGTCTTTCAAATGTAAGAATCATTGTAATGGATATGCCAAGAATCGTATCGATGGAATCTTCTACTACTTTCTTTAAATAAGAAGAGCGAATAGCCTTTTAAATGGATTTAGTCACATATTCTAGATTTGGAAATCGGTTCTCCCTTTCGATTGAAAGGTAAATCACTAAATCTTCCAAGGGTGTTTCTGCTAGCTCATCTAAGCTGTAGTTTTCGAGAAATAAATCCATCATCGCTTTGCCCGAATACTAGAATCATTGGAACAAATGTGGCGCGCTCTGAAATATCCCTAGTGTGAACGCCGATCAACAGCCTTGTGTATGAGTACTATCCTTGTATCGAAAGCCACCCCAGAGCTACTACCATCTATATTCGAATATCAAGGTGTGCAGCCTGCGTGTAATGAAGATCGAAACGCACATTGGAAAACAGTCTTAATTATGCGATTATGTCCGCAAGGAAAGTAAATATTGTCCCAAATGATTCTAAGATCATTATCTATGAACATTACGGAACGTCCAAGACATTTGACATATTATTTAAAACATTTACCAATTCATGAATTTGTCCAAACCAAGTTACTTGGAACAGAAGGCGGCGACTCTGCGGAAAAAGCATGAGTATTGAAACCCTGCAACGAGCATTTATTGCGAGTGGGAAGGCTCAAGAAGTCCTAAAGAAAGCGTCCGTCTGCAATGAAAAGTAACGGTTGTACTAGCAGATACAATTTTTATGAATAAGGCAGGTTTAAAAGGAAAAAAATAACGCCTAAACATACTATACGAGGAGGATATTGTATGAAAGAGTTAAAGAGAGTGTCAATAACAATAGTTTTAGTTTTATTCATTAGTCCATTAGCAGCTTTTGCGAATAGTAACTCATCTATTAATAATAGTAATGAACTTTATGTTTCTGAAATGGATGTTGAAACCAATTCCATAAAAAATACAATTATTAAGGTATTAGGAAAATTATTGATAAATGTCGTCGGTAATAAACCATTGGGTAATAATCCTGGTCGTGTAGTTGACCATGGCCATTCATATTATGTTACTCATAAAAATGTTAAATTTAATAGTGGTAGTATAAAAACTACTGTCCGTAAAAACCTTACCACTTATGGTCAAGACATCATCAGAGCTTTCATGCAAAAAAACCAGTTATTTGCTAGTAAAGCATTTATCCATATTTATAATGGTGGCAGAGATCCAGTAAGAAATAGATCGGTGAGTAGTGGACAAGTTGTAGAATATAAAATCCCTGGAGGTTATAATTCTAAATATAACAATTACTATATCCATTACGGTTCTTCATATAGTGATAACTGGTATCCTAGAATGTGGTACATACGTTCAAGTGAACCATGCATCCCTTGTTTACCCACATCATCTAGTAATGCAGAAGATAGTAATCTAGTTATGAAAGACAACCAGATATATATAAAGCAAACGATTATTAGTGCTACTGATAAAACCTCACGAAATGAAATAGACAAATTTACAATGAACGATTTATTTACAGAGTTTTACAATGTTAGTACAGAAGAACTGTCTAACCAAACAAAAACACTATCACCTGGTAATGATGTTATTATGGTAGATAGAATAATGGATTTATATTATCACGAAGACGACAATTACACAGAATTGAAATTCCATTCTACCTATTCAGATCCAGAGTATCATATAATTAGATTTAAAGGAGATTTAACGAACGATTATGATGCTGGTGAGTTATTAAAGTTAAAGTTTAAACTGGTTAAAACTGCTAAAATAAACGGAAACACTTTTGTTGATCTTGATTATAATTTACATGTTGATAAAACGGGTGAGTTCCCTAAAATCGATTCTTTTATGAAATAAAAACCTTTTCTTTTGATGAAATACCAATTTAAATAATAATATGGGATGTAAATTACTCTGCATTTTACATCCCCATTTAGCGAATAAAATAATTAATTGCTAATTAATGTATTTTTATCCTGAGAAGTAGCAGCTCAATTAATCTAATTTTTCCGATATATAATTCCTTATATTATTATAAGCATTAAATTTGATTGAATAAGACTAATATTTAAAGTAGGTGGACCAAATGGCTAAAATGAGATGGTTATACTGGATCTTCTTTATCACTCTATTATCTATAATTTCATATATATATCGTTTTTTTATTTATGAATTTATTTATAAGCGAATAACACCAACTTGGGTTGCTATCACTGACTTTATGGCTGTGCTAATTTACTTCATCGCTATTATTCCACTAACGGCTTTTTTATCAGAAAAATTAGCTACATACGCTCAAAGTAAGGAGCTCAAGAATAGCAAAAGCTTTAAACTTTTTATGATTGTTATGATGGCTATCCCCATTACATTATTTTCCGCCAAAATAATGAATGAATATAAAGAAAAAAACTTAGATGATGTCATCAACTATCAATCAACTGCATTTAATGATTTTGAATTTAAGTTTATTGGTGATCACTATGATGAATGGAAAACGAATGAACAAGAAACAGTGGAAGAACTCATAGAATTTTTAAGTGAATATCGCGTTAAAAAAATGAAAGATGACGAATGGGATAGCGATGTTTCACAAGATAAAGGGTTTTACATGACTATTTTCTTGGATGGAAAACCGAACATGATTTCAATCTATGAAGATCGCGTTCTACTGTATCGTTCTGGTGGCTATAAAGTTGTCAATGGACCAATCGATATGGATTGGGTTGAAAAGTATCATGAGAAACATCGGTAGTTTCTTAGTGATATTTCTCATTGGTATGCTTATTTAACATGTTTATTTTATGAATAAAATGAGGGATTCTATAATTAGAAATTCATATCATAATAAAGACCGCCCATGCAGTCACATAGGGCGGTCATCAACAGACCGAACCCCGTCAAGAGGGGTAGGCGCTATAAGAGAAAATAATCCCTCACTTACCTATTTAAGTGCATGAGGGATTATTTTTTTGTTTCTATCGGGCTTACTATATAATATTTCCCATAGCCCCTTCTGCTAGTTCCCTATACTTCATAAATTGAATGGAATCAGCATTTCCACCACTTATAACACAACCAATATTTTTTCCATTGGTTATAATTTTTTTATATAGAACTGCCGCTAGCGCCGCCGCACCAGCACCTTCTACAAGCATTTTCTCTCTTTCTAACATAAACATAATTGTATATGCAATTTCTTCATCAGATACCGTAACCATTTCATCGACATATTTTTGTATTAGCGGGTAGGTTTTTTGCCCTGGCTCTTTTACCAATATTCCATCGGCAATTGTCCCCACTCGTTCTGTTCCCTTATAATGAATTCCATGGAACTTCTTATAGGTAGCGGAAGCCCCCTCTGCCTGGACACCTACAATTTTAATCCTTGGATTGATTGCCTTGGCAGCGACAGCCATTCCAGAAATTAGACCTCCACCCCCAACAGAAACGAAAATCATATCCAATTGACTATTTTGCTGAAGCATTTCTAACGCTATCGTTCCTTGCCCAGCCATGACCCTATAATCATCAAAAGCATGGACGTACGTACTCCCTGCTTTTTCCACTTCCTCTAATGCTTGGCTGTATGATTCCTGGTACGTGTCTCCAACTAATATTGCTTCTGCACCATATTGTCTAGTGGCTGACACTTTTGATAAAGGTGTATGCTTTGGCATAAATATTTTGGATGGCACTCCACGTAATGAGCAGGCTAAGGCAATACCCTGTGCATGATTTCCTGCAGACGCTGCAAATATCCCCTTCTTAGCTTCATCTTCAGGTAATGATAAGACCTTGTTTAACGCACCTCGAATTTTAAAAGAACCAGTCTTCTGCAAATTCTCTAACTTCAAGAATACATCTGACCCCGTTATTCTATTTAATGTTGTACTTTGCTTTAATGGGGTACGGTGTACTAATTCAATCAAGTTTCCCATTGCTTTTACTACATGTTTACTCGTTAACAAATCCCCAATAGGATTCACCTCTCTTTTCCTGCAAATTATTATTTAGGTTGAATAAATGGCATCATTTGTCGAAGTTCTTTTCCTACTACTTCAATTGGATGTTGTTTTTCACGATTGTTAATCGAATTAAATTCCGCTCGGTTGGCTTGATTTTCTAAAATCCACCCTTTAGCAAACTTACCCGATTGAATATCTACTAGAACCTCCTTCATTCTTTCTTTTGTTTCGGCATTGATAACCCTTGGACCGGACACAAAATCTCCCCATTGAGCAGTGTCTGAGATGGAATATCTCATCCCCGCAATTCCTTTTTCATACATAAGGTCAACAATTAACTTCAGCTCATGTAGACATTCGAAATAAGCGACCTCCTTTTGGTATCCTGCCTCTACAAGTGTCTCGAATCCTGCTTTGACAAGTGACGTTAAACCACCACAAAGTACTGCCTGCTCTCCAAAAAGATCCGTCTCAGTTTCCTCTTGAAAAGTCGTTTCCAAAATTCCTGCTCTTCCAGCCCCAATTCCTTTAGAATAAGCTAAGGCAAGTTCTTTCGCTTTTCCTGTTACATCTTGATACACCCCAAATAAGGCAGGAACTCCAGCACCCTCTTCAAAGGTTCTTCTTACCAAATGACCAGGTCCTTTTGGTGCTACTAAAAATACATCTACGTTCTCGGGAGGTACTATCTGATGAAAATGAACATTAAAACCATGAGCAAAGGCTAATGCCTTTCCAGCAGTCAAGTAAGGTTTTACTTCCTTTTCAAAAACAAAAGCTTGATATTCATCTGGTAAAAGGACCATTACGAGATCTGCTTTTTGACATGCATCCTTAACCGATAACACCTTAAACCCATCTTTCTCAGCTTGCTGCCATGATTTTCCTTGACGTAATCCAACGACCACTTCATAGCCACTATCCCGTAAGTTTTGTGCATGGGCATGGCCTTGTGAGCCATAACCTAAAATCGCGACAGTCTTTCTCTTCATTACATCCTCATTCACATCGTCATTATAATAAACTTTAATCATCTTGTATTCCCCTTTATCTCATTTATTTTAATCCGATTTGTTGAATTTTTTTTACTCTTCCTTCACTAGTGGATGCAGCGATCCCTGTACGTGTAATTTCCTTTATCCCATAAGGACTCAAAAGGTCAATCATCGCCTCAATTTTGGATATACCACCTGTAACCTGAACAGTTAAGCTGTCCCTACTAACATCAATGACGGAAGCTCGAAATGGTTCAATAATTCCATTTATTTCAACTCTCGTTAGTCCATTACTAACAACTTTTATGAGGGCAAGTTCTTTTATAATTGCCCTTTCATTCGACAGATCTGATACTTGTAGTACATCAACCTGCTTACTTATTTGTTTCAACAATGTCTCTAGCCTCTTGTCGTCCCTCACTCTTATTAAAAAGGTCATTCTTGAAACGCCTTCTTTCTCAGTGGGTCCTACAGACATGCTTTCAATATTAATTTGACGCTTAGTTAACATCCCTGTAAGCCTTAATAATACCCCAGTTTGGTTAAGGACTAGAACGGACACTATCCGCATCATATTGGTTTCACTCCAATCATTTCATGTAACCCTTTTCCGGGGGCTACCATTGGGTATACGTTTTCGCCCGGGTTCACACAACAATCAATGACAACAGGCTCTGAACTATTTAATACTTTTGGAAAAATTTTTTCCGCTTGCTCTTTCGTCTTAACTCTTACTGCTTTTATCCCATACGATTCTGCCAGTTTTAGAAAATCCGGTTGAAGCGAGAGAATTGATTGTGAATACCGTTTTTCATAAAATGTCTCTTGCCATTGACGGACCATTCCTAATGAACCATTATTTACGATAAAAACCTTTATAGGAAGATCGAGCTCTTTTAATAAAATCAGTTCCTGCAACGTCATTTGGAATCCACCATCGCCAACAATTGATACTACTGTTGTATCTGGTTCAGCTAGCTGAGCACCAATCGCTGCGGGAAATCCGAACCCCATCGTACCTAGGCCACCCGAAGTTACCCAACGATTCGGTTGGTTAAAGGTATAATATTGTGCCGCCCACATTTGATGTTGCCCTACGTCTGTAGTGACAATAGCCTTACCACTTGTATGATGATGTATCAATTCCATTAACTGTTGAGGTGGTAAGAACTCATCCGATTTGTTATACCAAAAAGGATGTTGCTGTTTGTATTTCTTTAAATGTAGTAGCCATTCTGATGTATCAGGCTTCTGCTCGATTTGACTCAATAGCTCCTCTAAGGCAAATCTTGCATCACCTAAGATCGGATAATGTGTTTCAACATTTTTGCCAATTTCCGCTGGATCAATATCAATATGGGCCACCTTTGCATTGGGTGCAAAATGTTTCAATTCCCCTGTAAGGCGATCATCAAACCTAGCACCTATATTTATTAATAAATCGCATTCATAAAGGGCCATATTCGCAGCAAAACAACCGTGCATTCCAGCCATTCCTATAAACAAACGTTCCTT
Source organism: Cerasibacillus sp. (assembly GCF_036516575.1). NCBI lineage: Bacteria > Bacillati > Bacillota > Bacilli > Caryophanales > Bacillaceae > Cerasibacillus > Cerasibacillus sp. The sequence continues at coordinate 57,777 of NZ_DATBTY010000024.1, read as the reverse complement.
AGCAGGAAACCCCCCAAGTCCTAAAAGCGTATGGACAACAGGAATATGATTGTTTTTGGCAAACCTCTCCAAAGCAACGGTCGCTTTAGAGAATAGCACCCCTGCTCCCGCTAAAATAACAGGTTTTTTTGAATTTCTAAGAGCACTTACTAATCGTTGTACTTCCAATGGATTAGGTTTTAGCTTTGGTTCATACCCCGGAAGGTTCACTTCTTCCTCCTGAAGTGGTGGAGTAAGCTCTGCTGCAATATTTTTTGGAATGTCCACCAACACAGGTCCTGGTCTTCCTGTGGTTGCGATATGAAATGCCTCTTTTACCACTCTTGGTAACTCTTCTATACTTTTTATTTGATAATTTTGTTTTGTAATTGGTGTCGTCATTCCTACTACATCTGCCTCCTGAAATGCATCTGTACCAATTACATGAGAAGCAACCTGCCCCGTGAAAACAACCATTGGTAACGAATCCATCATTGCATCTGCAATGCCAGTCATTACATTAGTTGCTCCGGGTCCTGAGGTTGCAATAACTACGCCTGGTTTACCAGATACACGAGCATAACCTTCTGCGGCATGAATAGCTCCCTGCTCATGACGTGCTAAAACATGATCGATTGGAGATTTGTATAGTGCATCATATAGCCCCAAGACGGCCCCACCAGGATACCCAAACAACATTTCTACACCCTCGTTTTTTAAAGCTTGGATGAATAAATCTGCCCCATTTATTTGAACGCTCTCAAGCTGAGCGGATTTATTAGCTTCCATCTGATTGTCTCCTTTTGTATTAGTTTTTTCCCTGAAATAGCGAGATAAAGAAATATAAAAAAAGCCCTCTCACCCTACTACAGAATAATATGTCATTCTATAGGGGCGAAAAGGCTTCAATCTTTTCACGGTACCACCCTCATTCGTAATATTTCTTACAAAATATTACCTTACGAAGCAGTTTACAGACCAATTCTAGGTAAAAACAATATCCTGCCTCATTTTTGGTAACGAGTATCGGTTTTACTCGGATGTTCTTACTTCCAGTTCGGAACATCACTCAGAGGGGATGAAAGATCTGGGCGTATTACTGGCTTCCAGCACAACCAGCTCTCTGTAAATACGGGATCCAAATCTTAAGCCTCGTCAACGAATTAACTTATTTAAATTTTTAATACTCCGCCAGTACTGGCAGAAGTAACTAACTTAGAATATCGGGCTAAATACCCATTTTTAATCTTCGGAGGTGGTTGATTCCAATTCTTCCTTCGCTCCTTTAACTCTTCATCAGAAACAAGAACAGCTATTGTCCGGTTCGTTAAATCAATAAAGATTGAATCACCATTTTCAACAAAAGCAATCGGTCCTCCTGCAGCTGCTTCCGGTGAAATATGACCGATTGATATTCCTCTCGATGCTCCAGAAAACCTTCCATCCGTTATGAGTGCTACCTCTTTATCAAGGCCTCTTCCAGCAATGGCAGCTGTTGGTGCTAGCATTTCTGGCATACCAGGACCTCCTTTTGGCCCCTCATAGCGAATGACTACCACATGACCTGGCTTCACTTCTCCACTTTCAATTCCCGCTAAGGCAGCATCCTGAGATTCATAAACTATCGCTACCCCAGTGAACGTCTTAATGGAGGGATCAACCGCACCTACCTTAATGACACATCCATCTGGAGCAACATTTCCAAATAAGACAGAAAGGCCACCAACAGGACTATATGCATTTTCTTTTCGCCGTATGACTTGATCATTTAAAATTTCTGCATTCTTAACATTTTCATAGACTGATTTTCCTGTTACTGTGATGCGATCCTTATGAATAACTCCGTCTATTTTGCAAAGCTCATTTATAATTGCACTTACGCCACCAGCGTTATTAACATCCTCCATCGAATAGTCAGAGGCAGGGCTGATTTTAGATAAATAAGGGGTTCTCTTTGCCACTTCATTAATTCGCCGTAAGTCATAATCAATTTCTGCCTCATGCGCGATAGCCAACGTATGAAGAACTGTGTTAGTTGATCCCCCCATTGCCATGTCAAGGGCGAATGCATCATCTATCGCCTCTTTCGTAACAATATCTCGTGGCTTTATATCCTTTTTAATCATCTCCACTAGGTGGTGTGCGGCATCATAGATTAACTTGTATCGATCCTTTGAAGTTGCTACAGTTGTTGCATTTCCTGGAACAGTTAATCCAAGTATTTCCATCAAAGAGTTCATGGAATTTGCGGTAAACATTCCTGAACAAGAACCACAAGTTGGACAAGCATTAGCTTCTATATCCAATAACTCCTCATATGACATCTTTCCGGATTGGTAAGCACCTACTCCCTCAAAGACAGATGCTAATGATAAGGGCTTACCACTACTTGAAACACCAGCTTCCATTGGACCACCCGAAACAAAAACAGAAGGGACATTGGTTCGAACAGCTGCCATTAACATTCCCGGCGTAATTTTGTCACAATTAGGAATATAGAAGACCCCATCAAACCAGTGTGCATTAATCACCGTTTCCGCTGAATCAGCAATTAACTCTCTGCTAGGCAACGAATATCTCATTCCAATATGCCCCATAGCAATTCCGTCATCAACTCCGATCGTGTTGAACTCAAAGGGAATTCCACCTGCTGCTCGAATCGCCTCTTTTACTACAACAGCAAATTTATTAAGATGCATATGACCGGGGATGATTTCAATGTAAGAGTTACAGACACCGATAAATGGCTTATCTAAGTCCTTTGTTTTTACCCCTGTTGCATATAACAAACTCCGATGTGGTGCTCGGTCAATTCCTTTTTTTATCATGTCACTTCGCATGCTTTCCCCCCCTTTTTTTATCTGTCATCTAGCTACTGAAATGCATACACTTCAACACCATCTGTGGAGACAGTTTTCCTAAATTCCCTGAGAAGCTTATTTGTATAAAATCCTGGTTTGCCATCTCCTATTATTCTTCCATCTACTTTCACAACAGCAATAATCTCAGCTGCTGTTCCAGTTAAAAACACCTCATCCGCGGTGTAAACATCGTGTCTAGTGAATACTTCCTCTTTCATGGTGAAGCCTAATTTAGTTGCTATTTCCATAACGGCATTTCTTGTAATTCCTTCAAGCGCACCAACATAACCAGGCGGTGTAAGAATTTCATCGTTTTTTACGATAAAAACATTATCCGCTGACCCTTCCGCTACATAGCCCTGGTCATTTAACATGAGTGCCTCACTTACTCCCGCTAAATTGGCCTCGATCTTTACTAAAATGTTATTTAAGTAGTTCATCGATTTTACCTTTGGCGATAAAACATCGGAGCGATTTCTTCTTGTTGCCACAGACATAATCTCGATTCCCGTTTTGTATAATTCCTTTGGAAATATGGCTAGGTCCTCTGCAATGACAATAACTTGTGGCTGTTTACAAGTCCTTGGATCAATCCCCAAACTTCCAACTCCACGCGAAACAACGACACGGATATAACCACTTTGAAGCTCATTTTTCCTTAATGTTTCGACGATTACATCACTCATTTCCTGCTTCGAGTAAGGAATATCTAGCATAATTGACTTTGCAGAATCATACAGTCGATCAACATGTTCCTCCAGACGGAAAACAACGCCATCGTACAATCTAATACCTTCAAACACTCCGTCTCCATAAAGAAATCCATGATCATACACAGATACAACAGCGTCTTCTTTTTTGACAAATTCGCCATTTAAATAAATCCATTGTCCCTTCATACTTACACCCCTTTTATAGTTATTTGAAAACACAAAAAACTCGTCCCTAAATAAGGGACGAGTTGACTCGCGATACCACCCTAGTTCAACTTATGTATAAAAAATACACAAGAGGCACTTACTTAACGTACTATCATACGTGTTCCTTGGTAACGGTGGACCACCCGGTAATCCTTACTAAAGTTTCAGGATTACATCTCAGAGATGATTTTCAGACAAGTTCTGGACATCGGCTCGCACCATATACCGATTCTCTGTAGAACAGGGCGCTTATCTTACTCTTCTCGTCATCAATTTTGGTTTCCAATTTTGTTAATAGAAACTATAGCAAACCATTTCTAATTTGTCAACATTATTTTAAAATTTTATTTAAGTTAATTACTTCAATTTAAGACTAAAACTGAAAATTTCAGGAGAAAATCTTGTAGTTTTTGTGTCATATAAGGTCAAGTGCTATATGCTTTAAGAAAGTTTGGTACACGAAGGATTACACTGTATATTTTAAGCTCATTTTAGTCATTGCAAAGGATAGAACTGTGTATGAAATAATTTACTGACCAGGATGAGAGCTGGTCATAATGTGGTCACGGGCTATGTTAAGCATATAAAAAGACCCTTTCCACCGAAGTGAAAAGAGTCTTTGAAACGTATATATTAACGTCTTGAAAAATATACAGATAAATTCTAAGTGTATTAAATACATTGTAATCCATTTATATCAACGTTTTAGGAATTGTTATATGGATGAAAATGTATAAAAGAGGATTGAAAATGACAAACTTGAACCAATTTGAACCAACATGATAGATGTTAATTGAATACAATACTAATTATTATTTTATATCTGACCATAACTTTTATATTAGCTTCAATAGACTTATATCATGAAGTCGTCACTGTTTCGTCACTGAAAATGGAGAACAGTTACATACATTTTAAAAAGTTTCTCCCGATTTCAACTTAAACTGTATTTGGCATTTAATTCATGTATGGAATGGCAGTATATTTCTTAGATATATTAAGACCTTTAACATACTGTCTGCATATAAAATGGAGTATATTTATGGTCTTTTGATTATGGAGCTTATTCAAGAAAAGCACCAGTTTGTTGAATACTGATGAGTATAAAATGTAATAGTTAATTCATTATTTTATATATTTCTCTTAAATTTTAATTCAAACTGTGGCTTAGTTATATAGTCCATATAATGGACACTTCCTTTATAATCTAAATATGCTTGATAGCGTGTACGCAATGCGGGTGCTAAAACCATATTTAGAACTTCCCCTTTACTAACCCAGCGACTGTCTGATGTTTCATCCGATGATGTCAATTCCCCACCTATAGGTTCACATACAAAATCAAACATAACTTTTGTCGGTACTATCTTTACTCCGCTATGCCCCTCATATGTAGCTGTATTAGAGAAAACCCCTACCAAGTGAGATACTTTAACATCAATTCCACTTTCCTCTTTAACTTCTCTAATTACCCCATCTATTAAATTTTCCCCTACCTCTACTTGACCTCCTGGAAATACCCAATGACCATCTCGACGGATTTTTACTAATAATATTTCACCTTTGGCATTTTCAACAAATCCCCCTACAGCAACAATATGTACTGGCATTTGCATTGTATATCCCTCCATTAAAATATGGTTTTCTTCCAAACCTGACCAATTAGAATAATCAGAACCTTTATTGTGAAAAATGAAAGATATTCATTACTATAACCATATTGAATTTTTTACCATTTAAGTTTTATGCAATATACCTAATTCCCTTGAGAACTAAAATTCTATATAAAATGGGTGTTTACTATAATCAAGGCAGTATTCAATTCTTTCTCTAAAATTTCCAATAGTCACCATTTCTAAGGCTTGTTCAATAGGGAAAAAATCTACTTCCAAACTTTCTGATGAAGTTGTAAATTTACCTCCAACAGGTTTTGCTAAAAAGAGGGTATTACAAATCGATTTCTTTACATTTTGAAATATGCCACAAAACCTTATAATTTCTATATCTATCCCTGTTTCCTCTTTTGTTTCCCTGATTGCACCATCTTTTAATGATTCTCCTACTTCAACTATTCCACCTGGCATCTCCCAACCTCTTATAGGTCCCTTGATTAATAAAATTTCATTTTTATCATTAATTACAACAGTTGCCGCTGACACAAAATGTTTTGGTGGTGTGTATGTATTCGGTGTTCCTTGTACCAATGAAAATACCTCCTATTAAATATTTGTTTAAACATCTTTATAATAACATTAATAATCCCTTTATTTATCGGAAATATTAAATTTTTTCCACTCTATCATTTAGAAATAACCTTCGTAAAATTGAGGGTTAAATTTATAGAAACCTCAAGCACTGCACTTTTAATTAAAATATAATATTTATCGATTCAAATATTCACTATTATTCTACTCTACTACCCCCGTTCGTTGAACAAAATTTGGGATATATATTGAAATAAAATATCTTAATATGCAATGAATCCATATTCTAATAATACATTAACCCTAATAACCATACTACCGGGTTCTTCTTTAAATAAATACATCTTTACGTGATGCATATGCTCGTGGTTATATTGCAAATGATTTTGCTCGAACTCGTGGAAAACTACTAGCAATACGCCCAGAGAGTCTTTATGAATACGGAATAAAAGTTAGACATTCAATCAGTCCTACTTCTGATGACTGATGACACTTCGTTAAAGACACAAAATGCAAAACGCGATGTTTCTATTAACAAAGAAGTATATGAACTCATTCGTAAAATTCCTGTTAAAGAAAATGGTTATATTTTTAGTTTTGGAGGATTTAAGCAGTCCGATCAATTAGCCGAGTTATTGAAGAAATTAGATATTAAGAAAACAACGTTTCACGGTTTAAGAGACACTCATGCATCATTTCTATTTTCTCAAGACATAGATATTGCATATGTATCCAAACGATTAGGACACATAAATATACAAACAACACAGAATTATTATCTGGAATTAATGCCAGAAAAAAAGCACCAGCAAGATGCTGATGCTTTAAATCTGTTAAGTTCTTTATGAGGTTCAAGCTGATTTAAACCAACTTGAACCAAAAAAGCTCTGCAAACATTGATATATCAATGTTTCTATTAACGTTTTGAGAACTGTGGTGCACGACGAGCGCCGCGAAGTCCGTATTTCTTACGTTCTTTCATGCGTGCGTCACGTGTTAGGAATCCTTCACGTTTTAGTACTGTACGGAATTCTGGGTTTGCTTCTAGAAGTGCACGAGAGATTCCGTGGCGGATTGCTCCAGCTTGGCCAGTGAAACCTCCACCATGAACGTTAACTAAAACGTCGTATGTGCCTTGTGTTTCTGTCGCTACTAATGGTTGGTTCATAATAAGTAGCTGTGTTTCATATGGAAAATAATCTTTTGCTTCACGATCATTAATGACGATACGGCCAGTTCCAGGAACTAAACGTACACGTGCAGTTGATTTCTTACGACGACCTGTGCCATAGTATTGTACTTGTGCCAATTGATTTACCTCCCTTTAATTATCCACGAAGCTCGTAAACTTCTGGTTTTTGTGCTTCTTGATTATGTTCAGAACCCTTATAGACGAATAATTTCTTACCCATCTTACGGCCAAGTTTACCTTTTGGTAACATACCTTTTACCGCTTGTTCAATCATTCTTTCTGGGAACTTTTCACGCATTTCAGCCGCTGTACGCTCTTTAAGACCACCAGCATAGCCAGAATGACGATAATAAATCTTATCTGTTTCTTTGTTACCAGTAAGTTCTACTTTTTCAGCATTAATTACAATCACATAGTCACCTGTATCAGCATGTGGTGTGTATGTTGGTTTATGCTTACCGCGAAGAATATGAGCTACTTCACTCGCTAAACGTCCAAGACGCTTGCCTTCTGCATCTACAAGCAACCATTTGCGTTCAATATTATTTTCATTTGCCATAAATGTTGTACGCATCATGTTTCCCTCCAATTTCAAACTCGTTTCAAAAAGTTATTCCTATCATTAACATAATTAGTTTCGGGGCTAATCATGGTATTAGAAATAAAACGCCATAAAAAATTATATAACAAAACAAAGGATGATGTCAAGAAATTATCGTCTTTTCCTCATTTTAATCAGAATATGTGACATTCCATAAATACAACCCCTGTGGAGGAGCTGTCTTGCCACTTTGCTGACGGTCCTGTTGTTCAAGTAACCCTTTTATATTCACTGGTTCCCGTTTCCCTTGACCGACCTCTAATAATGTTCCCACTAAGATGCGCACCATATGATATAAAAAACCATTGCCACGAAAAACAAACATAATTTCGGAGCCTTTTTGTATGCAAGACGCTTCATAGAGTGTACGGACTTTACTTCCTTTAGCTGTGGATTTAGCAGAAGAAAAGGCAGTAAAATCATGCTCACCTTCTAAATATTGACATGCTTCTTGCATTTTATCAATATCTAATGCATATGGAAATTGATAGACATAATGACGGCGGAATAGATTCGGCTCTTTATCATTTAATACGATATAACGATATTCTTTTTCAATCGCTGAAAAACGGGCGTGAAAGGACGACGAAGCTATTTGAGCTTCTTTCACATATACATCTTCTGGCAACAAGGCATTAAGTGCCTTTTTCCAACTGTCCTCATTCATTTTAATCGGTGTGTCATAATGAATCGTTTGCCGAATCGCATGTACCCCCCGATCGGTCCGACCAGAAGGATAGATTCGAATGCCTTGTCCTTTATGAATTCGCTTAAGTGCCTTTTCAATTTCACCTTGGACTGTTCTTTTTAAAGGTTGGACTTGGAATCCAGAAAAGTTGGTCCCGTCATAACTGACGATACATTTCACCTTATTCATAAGTGGATCGGCCTTTCTAAGTATTTATCCATAGTTTCTCGTTAAAAACAGGGCAATGATGACCCCAATAAATAATAAATAAATCCATAGATCTAATTTGGAAATCTTTAATTCCCGCAATTTCGAACGACCTTCGCCACCTTGATAACCACGTGCTTCCATGGCCATCGCCAATTCTTCTGCACGTTTAAAGGCACTGACAAAAAGCGGAACGAGTAATGGAACAACTGCTTTTATACGTTCTTTGACTGGACCAGTTCTAAAGTCAACACCTCTTGAGGCTTGTGCTTTAGAGATCTTATCTGTTTCCTGTACGAGAGTCGGAATAAAGCGAAGTGAAATCGACATCATTAACGCAAGTTCATGGACAGGAAATTTAATCCGCTTCAATGGGTGAAGCATTTCTTCAACAGCATCGGTTATTTCAATCGGTGTTGTTGTCAGTGTCAATAAAGATGTGATTAAAATCAATAAAAAGAAACGCATTGAAATAGCAATTCCTTGAATGACACCACTGGAATAAATTTTAATAAATGACCAGTCGATTAACAGAGTGCCTTCCTTATTGATAAATAAGTGCAAAATAAATGTAAAGATAATTAAAAACCAGACCGGCATTAACCCTTTCATAATAAATCGAATTGGCACCCTTGAAGCTAGCATGCTCGTTAAACCGAATAATGTTAGTACAAAATAACTCCAAAACGAATTCGCAAAGAAGACAATAATAACAAAAAAGAAGATGATTGTTATTTTCGTCCGAGGATCAAGCCTATGAACGACTGAATTACCAGGTACATATTGACCAATAACAAGAGAATTCATGTTCGTTCATCTCCTTTAAGCAGTTGGCAAATCTGTTCTGCGAGTTGCTTCGGGCTCTGCCGTTGAAAAGGGATTTCCTTGTTAAAGCGCTCGGAAAACTTATTCATAAATTGAATAACCTCTGGTGTGTCAAGTTGTACCTTATTTAACGCTTCTACTTGTGTAAATACGTCTTCTGGTCGGCCTTCCATATATTTCTTACCCTTATTTAAAATAATGATATGATCGGCGTATTTCATTGCATCTTCCATACTATGTGTCACAAGAACGGTCGTTAAATGTTCCTTTTGATGCAGTTGATAAAACATGTCCATGATTTCCTGTTGCCCTCTTGGGTCTAAACCAGCTGTTGGTTCATCTAGAACGAGAATGCGTGGTTTTACTGCTAAGACACCTGCAATCGCTACACGCCGCATTTGTCCTCCACTTAAATCAAAAGGCGAACGCTCTAAAAACTCTTCAGATAAGCCCACCATTGGTAATATCGTTTTGATTCGCTCGTTAATTTCTCCTTCAGCTACACCGAAGTTTTGTGGACCAAATGCGATATCCTTTTCAATCGTTTCTTCAAATAATTGATGTTCCGGATATTGGAAAACGACGCCAACTTGGCTGCGTAATGTTTTCATGTCTTTTGGTTTTTCTCGATTGGTTAAGCGAACATCCCCAATGATGACTTCTCCTTCGCTAGGGAAGACTAAACCATTTAAATGTTGAATAAGTGTTGATTTACCTGACCCTGTATGTCCGATAATCGCAACAAATGAACCCGATGGTATGTGAAATGAAATATTATCAAGTGCCTTGTGAGCAAATGGTGTGTTCTGTTGATAAACATAGCTCACATCTTTGAATGTAATGTCCATAGTTCCTCCAACAATTCCTCATGATTTAATGGTTCCATTTCAATCGGTATTTGATAATTACGTAATTCTTCTGCTAATGTCGATGTGAATGGGACATCGAGACCAATTTGACGAAGGACTTTCTTCTCTGTGAAAATTTCTCTCGGTGTACCTTCTTTCCAGATTTCACCTTTATTCATCACGATGACTCGACCCGCTTGGACCACTTCATTTAAATCATGTGTGATTGTAATTAACGATAAATCACGATCTGTTTGGATGTTTGAAACAGTATGCATAATTTCAAGTCGCCCTCTCGGGTCTAGCATCGATGTTGCCTCGTCAAGGATGAGTACTTGTGGCGAAATGGCTAAGACTCCTGCAATGGCGACACGTTGCTTCTGACCACCAGAGAGACGGTATGGCTCTGTAAGTCGATAATCTTGCATACCTACTGCTGCTAATGACTCTTCTATTCGTCGTATCATTTCATCTCTTGAAAAGCCTCGATTTTCCATACCGAAAGCGACATCATCTTGAACTGTTGTTCCGACAAATTGGTTATCAGGGTTTTGAAACACCATTCCGACATCATGCCGTATACTCCAAACTGTTTCTTCATTAACCGCCCTACCGCCGATTAAAATTTCCCCTTCTTGTGGAAAGATAAGTCCGTTCATGAGTTTTGCTATCGTTGACTTTCCTGAACCGTTATGTCCGATAATCGCTACCCATTCATTTTCATAAATGGTAAACGAACAATCCTTCAACACCCAAGGCTGCTCATCTGTGTATCGAAAGGATACATTTCTAAACTCTATTAACTTGTTCTCCATGGTGTTCCTCCTCATCATCCTTAGCTCAACTGCTTGGGTTTTAATAAAGGTTCGATTTACATTCCATTCAATGTGCAAAAAAAGGGCCTGGATTCACCTCATGAAAGAGATTCAGTCCTGCCCTTAGCTTGTATGGATTATTACACAAGTTCAATAATCGCCATTTTGGAGCCATCACCTTGACGTGTACCCAATTTAAGTACGCGTGTGTAGCCACCTTGCCGGTCTTCATAACGTGATGCAATATCACCGAAAAGTTTATCGATAACTTTTTCTTCTTCATTTGTTTTGTTATATAGAAATGCAGCTGCTTGGCGACGTGCATGAAGATCACCACGTTTACCGAGTGTGATCATTTTTTCTACTACTTTTTTAAGTTCCTTCGCTTTTGCCTCTGTTGTTTCAACACGTTCGTGAAGGATTAAATCAGATGCAAGGTTGCGAAGTAATGCCATACGAGCGTCCGTACTACGGCCTAGTTTTCTTGGCATGGACTATCCCTCCCTTTTTCCAAATGTAACCGGTCAAAAAGCTGTAAAAAACGCTATAATTGTTCGTCTTGTTCTTGTTCTGTTAAACGATCTATTTTCTTTTTAAAGAATGCTTCCTGACAAATAGTCGTTACCAAGAAGTCAACGAAGAATAATATAGCGTATCGACAGGCTTCTTGAACCTAATCTAAAGATGTCGTTTTAAGTGTTAGTCATCTTTACGCAAACCTAAATTAAGTTCGGCTAGTTTTGATTTAACCTCATCTAATGACTTGCGTCCAAGATTACGTACTTTCATCATGTCTTCTTCAGATTTTGTTGTTAGTTCTTGTACAGTATTAATCCCGGCACGTTTTAGGCAGTTATAAGATCTCACAGAAAGATCAAGCTCTTCAACAGTCATTTCCATGACTTTTTCTTTCTGATCTTCTTCTTTTTCTACCATAATTTCAGCGCTTTGGGCTTCCTCTGTTAAACTAACAAATATATTGAGATGTTCTGTGAAAATCTTAGCGCCAAGAGAAACTGCTTCTTCTGGGCGAATACTTCCATCTGTCCAAACATCAAATGTCAGTTTGTCAAAGTTTGCGCTTTGACCTACACGAGTATTTTCAACTTGATAGTTTGCACGTGAAACTGGTGTAAATACGGAATCAATTGGAATAACCCCAATCGGTAAATCATCCCGCTTATTATCCTCTGCTGGACGATAGCCACGGCCACGTTCAGCAGTTAGTTTCATATGCAGGCTTCCTTTGTCATTTAGCGTTGCAATATGGAGATCCGGATTCAATACTTCTACATCACTATCATAAATCAAGTCTCGAGCCGTAACTGTCCCCTCTCCTTGCACATCAATTTCCAATGTTTTTGCTTCATCGGAATAAATTTTCAGAGCTAAATCTTTCAAATTTAAAATAATCGTTGTTACATCTTCAACGACCCCATCAATTGTTGAGAATTCATGAAGAGCTCCATCAATTTGAACTGATGTAACAGCAGCGCCCGGAAGTGAGGATAGCAGGATACGACGCAAGGAGTTTCCTAGTGTAGTTCCATACCCACGTTCAAGTGGTTCGACAACGAACTTCCCGAATGTAGCGTCCTCGCTGATCTCTACCGTTTCAATTTTCGGCTTTTCAATTTCGATCATTCCTTAAACCCCTCCTTTAAAACGTCGAAACCCCGGTTAAACATAATGTTTAACCGAAATTCCCCAAATAGGCAGTTTGCATTGTCTCTGCACTATTTCTTTCGTACCATTTTGTCTATGCGATGTTGTTTAATAGGTTCATGAGTTAAAAGACATATCTTATGCCATCATAACCCATTATAGACAGGCTGACAAATTCTATACGCATTTTGAGCGTTATACACGACGACGTTTTGGTGGGCGACAACCATTATGTGGTACCGGTGTTACATCGCGAATAGCAGTAACTTCTAATCCCGCTGCTTGTAAAGAGCGGATTGCTGCTTCCCGACCAGCACCTGGGCCTTTTACAGTAACTTCTAATGTTTTCATACCACTTTCTAATGCTGGTTTTGCTGCTGTTTCTGCAGCCATTTGAGCAGCAAAAGGAGTGGATTTACGTGAACCTTTAAATCCTAGTGCACCTGCAGAACTCCAAGAAACAACATTACCATGTGTATCAGTAATGGTTACAATTGTATTATTAAACGTAGAACGAATATGTGCTACTCCTGATTCAATGATTTTTTTCACACGACGTTTACGGTTATTAGTTTTTTGACGTACCATAGATGATTTTTCCTCCTTTACTTATTATTTTTTACCAGCGATTGCATGACGTGGACCTTTACGTGTACGAGCATTATTTTTCGTGCTTTGACCACGTACTGGTAATCCTCGACGGTGACGCATTCCTCTGTATGAGCCGATCTCAATTAAACGTTTAATGTTTAATGATTTCTCACGACGAAGATCCCCTTCAATTGTGTAATTGTTAACTTCTTGACGAATTTTTCCAAGTTCGTCTTCTGTTAAGTCACGTACGCGTGTATCCTCGGATACACCTGCTGCTTGAAGGATTTTTTGTGCAGTTGTTTTACCAATACCATAGATATATGTTAATGAAATAACTACACGTTTATCACGTGGAATATCAATTCCTGCTATACGAGCCATTTTATATCAGCACCTCCTCGAAATTTATCCTTGTTTTTGTTTATGCTTTGGATTTTCGCAAATCACCATTACTTTTCCTTTGCGTTTGATTATTTTACATTTTTCGCACATCGGTTTAACGGATGCTCTTACTTTCATTATCTTTACCTCCTTTTATATCGGAGCTTATGCACTTATTTATAACGATACGTAATTCGCCCTTTTGTCAAATCATACGGTGAAAGTTCTACAGTCACTTTATCACCTGGTAGAATACGAATGAAGTGCATACGGATCTTACCAGATACGTGTGCTAAAACAGTATGACCGTTTTCGAGTTCTACATGAAACATAGCGTTCGGTAATGTTTCAGTGACAATACCTTCCACTTCAATAACGTCCTCTTTTGCCATCGTGTTGATCTCCCTTCTTTAATCAGTCACAATCTCATTTACAAATTTATCTAAAGCAAATCGTAATTTACCATTTGTGACACGACCAGTTTCTAGAAGGCTGTTTTGGACTTCTGGAGAAATGTAATCTAAGAGCTCAATATGATTCCGATTCTTCTTTTTTGGCCGGTCATATTTACGCTTTTCACCATCAGCAAGCAGAACAAAACGATCATCTATAACATCTATAATAATCGCGTACTGTCCCGCTTCACGTCCTCGCAGAATACGGACAACTTCACCTATTCGCGGTATACCATCCACTTCGCTCAACAACGATCACCTTCGTTTAGGTTTATTTAAAGCTTGCAAAGACCTACAGTAGTTCACTGTTAATCGTGTGTCACTTGTATACTTCAAACACTACGACATCTATTATATAACGTCATAAAGAGAATTGCATCTCTCTATTTATTGTTTTCAAGAATGGTTTGAATATCTTTGAATACAAGGCCGATCTCTTGATCGCCATCAATATCAACAAGATAACCTTTCTCTTTATAAAAGTCTAGTAATGGTTGACTTTGTTCGATATTAACTTGTAAACGATTTTTGACGGTTGCTTCTTGGTCATCATCTCTTTGGATTAGAGTCGCTCCGTCTTTGTCACATAATCCCTCTTGTTTAGGGGGGTTATATAGCACATGATAAGATGTACCACATGTTGGACATACACGACGTCCTGTTAATCGTTCGACGAGTTTGTTCTTTGGTACATTTACATGCAATACATAATCAATAGCTGTATCCATTTCTTCTAATAGCTCTTGTAATGCTTCCGCCTGAGCTATTGTTCGTGGAAAGCCATCTAATAAGAACCCATCTTTACAGTCTTCTTTTGAAAGGCGTTCCTTCACTATGCCAATGGTCACTTCATCTGGCACAAGATTACCTTGGTCCATGAAAGATTTTGCCTTTTTACCAAGATCAGTTCCTTCTTTCATTGCTAGACGGAACATATCTCCTGTTGAAATATGAGGGATATGATATGCTTCACTTATCTTTTCCGCCTGAGTGCCTTTACCAGCACCAGGAAGACCCATTAATATTAATTTCACGTTTTCCCCTCGCTTTCATTGACCTGTAATTACCTGATAAACCCTTTGTAATGTCGTTTGACTAATTGGCTTTCCAGCTGTTTCATTGTTTGTAGTGCTACCCCAACGACGATAAGCAAGCTCGTTCCACCGATTTGGATACCTGATGGAAGGTTTGCTACTGCTGCTAGTATAATTGGGAATACAGATACAACAGCAAGGAATATTGCACCAACAAATGTCAATCGATTAATCACTCGGGTTAAATAGGTTTCTGTATTATTACCAGGTCGAATGCCTGGGATATATCCACCCTGCTTTTGCAAATTCTCAGCCATTTGTTCAGGATTAACTTGAACGAACGTATAGAAATAGGTGAATGCGATAATTAACGCAACATAGATGATCATACCGACAGGGTTTGTATAATCAAAAATATACTCAATTGTTCCAGCTACTTTTCCATCAAAGAATCCTGCCACAGTACGTGGTGCCATTATAAATGCCACAGCAAAGATAACTGGAATAACACCGGCAGCATTTACTTTAAGTGGTAAGTGGGTAGAATGCCCACCAACTGGTGAACGGTTAACAATTTTTTTAGCATATTGAATCGGTATTTTTCTTAATGCTTGTTGGATAAAGATAACTCCTACTGTCACTGCAATCGCTACTAGAACGATTAATGCAACCGTGACAATGTTTAGGAATAACTCGTCACCTGGGTTATCGAAGAACTGGATATAGAGTTGTTGTATACCATTTGGTACAGCAGCAACAATCCCAGCGAAAATGAGAATCGAAATACCATTACCGACTCCATTTGCCGTAATTTGCTCACCTAACCACATTAAAAAGGTTGTTCCTGTAGTTAATACAAGTGCAATGATAATGAACTTCATAACACTTGGATCTTTAATTAAAAGACCACCTGCCATCGCATTAAATCCAATCGAGGTTGCAATAGCTTGAATAAATGCAAGAACGACAGTTCCGTATCGAGTGATTTGTGCTAATTTCTTACGGCCTGTTTCACCTTCTCTTTTCCACTCAGTAAACTTTGGTACAACATCCATTTGCAATAATTGCATGATAATCGATGCTGTAATGTAAGGCATAATTCCCATGGCAAAGATGGAGAAGTTCTGTAATGCCCCACCGCCGAATGTGTTCAAAAAGCCAAACACATTTTGCTGGTTCATAAAATCGAGTGCCTGCTTATCTGTAAAAGGCACAGGAATAAATGTGCCCAGACGGAATACAACAAGCATAAGCAGTGTAAAAATAATCTTCCGTCTGATATCACCTACGCGCATAAAATTGGAGATTGTACGGAACAATTAAATCACCTCAGCCTTACCGCCCGCTGTTTCTATTGCTTCTTTAGCAGAAGCAGAGAACTTATGAGCTTTTACTGTATATTTTTTATCAAGCGTTCCGTTTGCTAAAACCTTAATTCCTGATTTAAGGTCTTTTACGATACCTTCTTGAAGTAAGAGCTCTGGTGTAATTGTTGTACCGTCTTCAAATCGATTCAGTGTGTCAAGATTAATAACCGCATATTCTTTACGGTTAATATTAGTAAATCCACGTTTTGGCAAACGTTGGAATAAAGGTGTTTGACCACCTTCAAATCCTGGACGCACCTTTCCGCCTGCACGTGCCTTCTGACCTTTATGTCCTTTACCAGATGTTTTACCGTTTCCTGATGCCATTCCACGTCCTACTCGATTACGTTTTTTACGTGAACCTTCTTCTGGTTGTAATTCATGAAGTTTCATGCGAGCACCTCCTCTTTACACTATATAGTCATTATATCTCTTCAACTGTTACGAGATGGGATACTTTATCGATCATCCCACGAACAGAAGGTGTATCTTCTTTCTCAACGGATTCGTTGACTTTTTTTAAGCCAAGTGCTTCTACCGTTTGTAATTGTCTTTTTTGTGCACCAATAACACTCTTTGTAAGGGTGATTTTAATTTTTTTAGACATCTGACTTCCCTCCCTTAACCTAACAGTTCTTCAACCGTTTTGCCGCGTAGTTTTGCTACATCTTCTGCTCGCTTTAAGCTAACTAAGCCGTTAATTGTAGCACGGACAACGTTGATTGGAGTGTTTGATCCTAAGGATTTCGTCAAGATGTCACCAATTCCTGCAAGCTCAAGAACCGCACGAACTGGACCACCAGAGATAACTCCTGTACCTTCTGCTGCTGGTTTCATAAGGACATTACCAGAGCCGAATTTCCCATGGATTTCATGTGGAATCGTCGTTCCAACAATTGGTACTTTAATAAGATTCTTCTTAGCGTCTTCTACTGCCTTTTTAATTGCATCTGGCACTTCTAACGCCTTTCCTGTACCGAATCCTACATGACCGTTTTTATCACCAACAACTACTAGTGCTGTAAAACGGAAATTACGTCCACCTTTTACTACCTTTGCTACACGATTAACTGTAACAACACGTTCTTCAAGATCTAATTTGTTTGGATCAATAATTGTACGCATCTAAAGGTCCCCTCCTTCTTATTAAAATTCAAGACCTGCTTTACGAGCAGCGTCTGCTAATGCTTTGACACGCCCATGGAAAAGATAACCACCACGGTCGAATACAACCGAAGTATAGCCTTTTTCTTGAGCACGTTTAGCAATCAGTTCTCCAACTTTTTCAGCAGCTTCTACTGAACTTGTTGAATCAAGTGATAATTCTTTATCTACTGTTGACGCTTCTGCTAAAGTTTTACCTTCTGTATCGTCGATCAACTGAGCGTAGATGTGTTTATTTGAACGAAAAACGTTTAGACGTGGCTGTTCTGTTGTACCTTGAAGCGTACGACGCACACGTGCATGTCTTCTTTTTCGTGTTACATTTTTACTTGTCTTAGTGATCATTAACGTCACTCCTTTCTGCTCTAACTAACCTTATTTAGCAGTCTTTCCTTCTTTACGTTGTACGTATTCACCAACGTAACGAATACCTTTTCCTTTGTATGGCTCAGGTGGTCTAATTGCACGAATGTTTGCAGCTAGTGCACCTACTGCCTCTTTGTCAATTCCTTTTACAACAAGTTGTGTGTTTTTAGGAACGTCAATTTCAGTACCTTCTAATGGTTCAACTTCTACAGGGTGTGAATATCCTGCGTTGATGATCACCTTGTTACCTTGTTTTTGAGCACGGTAACCAACACCGATTATTTCTAGTTCTTTTTGGAAACCTTTGCTAACACCTTCAACCATATTAGCAATTAGGCTACGTGTTGTTCCGTGTAAAGATCGTTGTTCTTTCGTATCATTTGATCGTTCAACGAATACTGTGTTTTCTTCTATTTTAACATGAATTGATTCACTGATTTCTTTTGTCAATTCGCCTTTTGGGCCTTTTACTTTTACAGTCGTTCCATCAAGTGTAATTTCTACACCTTGTGGAATTTCAATTGGATTTAATCCTGTACGAGACATCACTTGCACCTCCTCAACCTAATTGTTACTTACCACACATATGCAAGAACTTCGCCACCAACGGCTTGTGCGCGTGCTTCCTTATCTGAAAGCACTCCTTTTGATGTTGACACGATTGCAATACCTAAACCATTTAGTACACGTGGCACTTCTGTTGCTTTAGCATATACACGAAGACCTGGTTTACTAATACGTTTTAGGCCAGTTATAACACGCTCATCATTTGGACCGTATTTAAGGAATATACGGAGAACACCTTGTTTGTTGTCTTCGATATATTCGTAATCACGGACAAAACCCTCACGTTTTAGGATATCAGCTATTTCTTTTTTCATTTTAGAAGCCGGAAGCTCTAATTTATCATGTTTTACTTCGCTCGCATTACGAATACGAGTTAACATATCTGCAATTGGATCTGTCATTACCATTAATATTTACCTCCTTCCCTAATTTACGGGTTTACCAGCTTGCTTTTTTGACACCAGGAATTTGACCTTTATGGGCAAGTTCGCGGAAACAAATACGGCAAAGTCTAAATTTACGGATTACAGAATGTGGACGACCACAACGTTCACAGCGAGTATATTCACGAACTTTAAATTTCTGTGGGCGCTTCTGTTTCGCAATCATTGATTTTTTGGCCACAATTTTCCCTCCTTGTTTAGCTCTAAAACGTGTTTCGGTTAACCGGTTTATCTCGTAATGGAGTCGTCCTTTAATATAGAAGTAAAACCACTTACGAAATAGCCTTTTACATCGGTCATTCCTTCATATTCCTAAAGAGTGATTATCTTTGGAATGGCATGCCTAGTTGAGCTAACAGTTCACGAGCTTCTTCATCTGTGTTAGAAGTTGTTACGATAACAATATCCATACCACGGACTTTGTTTACTTTATCATACTCAATTTCTGGGAAAATCAATTGTTCTTTAATTCCAAGTGTATAGTTTCCACGACCATCAAATGCTTTTTTAGATATGCCACGGAAGTCACGAACCCTTGGTAATGCAACACTGATAAGTTTTTGTAAGAATTCATACATACGTGTACCGCGAAGGGTTACTTTTGCTCCGATCGGCATGCCTTCACGTAGACGGAAACCTGCGATAGATTTTTTCGCGCGTGTAACCACAGGCTTTTGCCCAGAAATTAATGAGAGTTCTTCAACTGCGCTATCTAATGCTTTAGCGTTTTGAACGGCGTCGCCCACTCCCATATTGATTACGATTTTTTCGATTTTTGGTACTTCCATTACGGATGAATAGTTAAACTTCTCAACTAAAGATGGAACGATTTCTTCTTGATATTTTTGCTTCAATTGATTCATCATGATGCCCTCCTTTCGCCAACAATTTATTTATCTAAAGGTTCACCGGATTTTTTTGCAATGCGAACTTTTTTGCCATCGCGAACCTCAAAGCCAACACGAGTTGGTTCACCTGATTTTGGATCAATTGGCATGACATTGGAAACATGGATCGGTGCTTCTTGATTAAGAATTCCGCCTTGCGGGTTTTCTTGTGAAGGTTTTGCGTGTTTTTGAACCATGTTAATACCTTCTACAAGTACACGATCCGTTTTAGGAAATGCTTCTAAAACTGTACCTTGTTTTCCGCGGTCTTTTCCGGAAATCACTTTAACTTTATCACCTTTTTTTACATGCATGCTTGATGCACCTCCTTACAAGGTCAATTCGGTTATTACAATACTTCTGGAGCTAAAGATATAATTTTCATAAAGTCTGCATCTCGTAATTCACGTGCTACAGGCCCAAAAATACGTGTTCCTCGTGGGCTCTTATCATCGCGAACGATGACAGCTGCGTTTTCATCAAAACGGATATAAGAACCATCGTTGCGGCGCACGCCCGTTTTTGTACGTACGATAACCGCTTTAACGACTTCGCCTTTTTTGACAACGCCTCCTGGTGTAGCTTGTTTAACTGAACAAACGATAACATCACCAATATTTGCGGTCTTACGGCCAGTTCCGCCGAGGACTTTGATTGTCTTTACTTCACGTGCACCAGAGTTATCTGCAATTTTCAAAGAACTTTCTTGTTGGATCATAACACTCTGACCTCCTTTCGGACACCTTCCGAGCGAACATTAATTATATAATAACTGCTTCTTCAACGATTTCGACTAAGCGAAAACGTTTTGTCGCTGATAATGGACGAGTTTCCATTATACGTACGATGTCGCCTGTTTTTGCTTGATTATTTTCGTCATGTGCTTTAAATTTTTTCGAGTCTTTAATACGTTTCTTATATAATGGATGGACTTTATATGTTTCAACTAAAACAGTAATTGTTTTATCCATTTTATCTGATACAACCCGACCAGTATAAACTTTTCGATCATTACGTTCAGCCATAATGAGGTTAACCTCCTCTCATAATCAGTTATTAACGCTTAATTCACGTTGACGGATAACTGTTTTCATACGTGCGATGGACTTTTTAACTTGACGAATACGTGCTGTGTTTTCAAGTTGCCCTGTCGCTAGTTGGAAACGAAGATTAAACAATTCTTCTTTTAACGATTGTACTTTTTGCTCAATTTCGGCAGTGGTCAGTTCTCTGATTTCATTAGCCTTCATTGATTTCACCACCAATTTCTTCACGTTTTACAAATTTAGTTCTAATCGGCAGTTTATGAGAGGCAAGGCGCAATGCTTCACGTGCAACCTCTTCTTCAACACCTGCGATTTCAAATAGGATTTTTCCTGGTTTAACGACAGCAACCCATGCTTCCGGGGCACCTTTACCAGAACCCATTCGTACTTCTAGAGGTTTAGCGGTATATGGTTTGTTCGGGAAAATTTTAATCCAAACTTTTCCTCCACGTTTCATGAAACGTGTCATGGCAATACGAGCTGCCTCAATTTGACGTGCTGTAATCCATGTTGGTTCTAATGCTTGTAGTCCGTATTCACCAAAGGCAATTTCTTTTCCACCTTTAGCTTGGCCTTTCATTCTGCCACGATGTTCTTTACGATATTTCACGCGTTTAGGCATTAACATAATTCGTTGCCCCCTTCCTTATTTTTTTGGTTTTTCTGGAAGGACTTCTCCACGATAAATCCACACTTTTACGCCAAGTTTACCGTATGTGGTGTCAGCTTCTACATTTGCGTAGTCAATGTCTGCGCGTAATGTGTGAAGTGGTACTGTCCCTTCGCTATATTGTTCTGCACGAGCAATATCTGCTCCTCCGAGTCGGCCTGAAACAATCGTTCTAACACCTTTTGCTCCTGCGCGCATGACGCGTTGGATCGCTTGTTTCTGTGCACGACGGAATGAGATACGTCCTTCTAATTGACGTGCGATGTTTTCAGCAACTAATTTAGCATCTAGATCAACTTTTTTAACTTCAACAATGTTAATATGAACACGTTTGCCAGTTAATTTGTTTAATGATTTACGTAAAGCTTCTACTTCAGAACCGCCTTTACCAATCACCATTCCTGGTTTACCTGTGTGAATTGTAATATTAACACGGTTAGCAGCGCGCTCAATTTCAATTGTCGAAACAGCAGCTTTGCTTAAGCGGTTCTCAAGATATTCTCTAATTTTAATATCTTCATGTAGTAAGTCTGCATAGTCTTTGTCATCGGCATACCATTTAGACTCCCAGTCTTTGATGATCCCGACACGAAGACCTGTTGGGTTAATTTTTTGGCCCACTGATTACCCCTCCTTCTTTTCTGTTAAAACCACGGTAATGTGGCTTGTGCGTTTATTAATTCCGCTTGCACGACCTTGTGCACGAGGACGGAATCGTTTAAGTGTTACACCTTCATTTACATATGCTTCAGATACGACTAAGTTGTCTGTATCCATTTCATAGTTATGTTCAGCATTTGCAATCGCTGAGTTTAATAGTTTTTCGACGACTGGTGAAGCGCTGCGTTGTGTGTGCTTTAAAATAGCAACTGCTTCATTAACGTCTTTTCCTCGAATCAAATCTATGACTAAGCGTACTTTACGAGGCGCTATACGAACTGATTTCGCTACGGCTTTTGCTTGCATACGAAGTGCCTCCTCTCATTATTTTGCTGTAATTTTCTCAGAACCAGAATGCCCTTTGAACGTGCGTGTTGGTGCGAATTCACCTAATTTATGTCCTACCATGTCTTCTGTGATATATACAGGTACATGTTTGCGTCCGTCATATACGGCAATTGTGTGTCCCACAAATGATGGGAAAATAGTTGAGCGACGTGACCATGTTTTAATAACACGTTTTTTGTCTTGCTCATTTAATTCGTCAATTTTCTTCATCAGATGGTCATCTGCAAAAGGTCCCTTTTTTAAGCTACGACCCATGAGTAAACCTCCTTTCAGAGTTAAGAGACGGGGATTATCATCCCGTCATCCTATTCTGTTTCGTTTATTTTTTACGTCTACGTACAATATATTTGTCAGACTTTTTCGCTTTACGTGTTTTATATCCAAGTGTAGGCTGACCCCATGGTGTAACAGGTGACTTAAGTCCGATTGGTGTACGTCCTTCACCACCACCGTGTGGGTGATCAACTGGGTTCATAACAGAACCACGTACGTGTGGTCGTTTACCTAACCAGCGTGAACGTCCCGCTTTACCGATACGGATCAATTCATGTTCAACATTACCCACTTGGCCGACAGTTGCACGGCATGTTCCAAGGATTAAACGAACTTCACCTGAAGACAAACGAACTAACACATACTTATCTTCGCGTCCAAGGATTTGCGCTTCTGCGCCAGCAGAACGTGCAAGCTGACCACCACGTCCTGGTTTTAATTCTACATTATGGATAATTGTACCTACAGGAATGTTTTTAAGTGGTAATGCGTTTCCTGTGATAATATCCACTTGTTCACCAGATTCAATAGTGTCGCCAACTTTTAAACCTTTTGGTGCTAGGATATAACGCTTTTCACCGTCAACATAGTTGATTAATGCAATGTTAGCAGAACGGTTTGGATCGTATTCGATTGTAGCAACGCGTCCTGGTATACCGTCTTTGTTTCGCTTGAAGTCAATAACACGATATTGACGTTTATGGCCGCCTCCTTTAAAGCGCGCCGTTGTTCTTCCTTGGTTATTACGTCCAGCACGTTTACTTAGTGGACTTAATAATGATTTCTCAGCTCGATCTGTTGTAATATCTGAGAAAGTAGATACAGTCATTGTACGTCTACCGCCAGTGGTAGGTTTGAATTTCTTAATCGCCATTTTTATTTCCCTCCCTCACTTTATTATAGAAAATCTAATTCCTTGCTATCTTCGGAAAGCTGTACAATCGCTTTTTTGCGATTTGGGCGGAAACCACCGTAGCGGCCCATTCTTTTGAACTTCCCTTTTAAATTCATTGTGTTTATTTTATCAACTTTTACATCAAAGATAACCTCGATAGCGTGTTTAATCTCTGCTTTGTTTGCTTTTGGGCTAACTTCGAATGTGTATTTTTTTTCTGCCATCAAGTCAGCAGAATGTTCTGTAATGACGGGGCGTTTGATAATATCACGTGGGTCTTTCATTACGCGAACACCTCCCCTGCTTTTTCCGCTGCGTCTTTTGTTAAGATCAGCTTGTCATGCGCCAGCAAATCTAATACATTTACTTCTTCAACAGTTAGCACTTTAACTTCTTGAAGGTTATTTGCTGAGCGAATTACATTATCGTCTTTTTCTGTTGTAACGATTAATGCTTTTGTATCTACTTTTAAATTGTTTAGCATGTCGACAAATTGCTTTGTCTTTGGTGCTTCAAATGCTAATTGTTCTAATACAACAACATTATCGTTTGCTACTTTCGATGAAAGAGCAGATTTTAATGCTAAACGGCGTACTTTCTTAGGAAGCTTATAGCTATAGCTACGTGGTGTCGGTCCAAAGACTACTCCGCCTCCTACCCATTGTGGTGAGCGAATAGAGCCTTGGCGTGCACGACCTGTTCCTTTTTGACGCCATGGTTTACGTCCGCCTCCTCTTACTTCGGAACGATTTTTCACTTTATGTGTTCCTTGACGTAGAGATGCGCGTTGCATAACGACTGCTTCATGTAAAACATGTGTATTCGGTTCTATTCCGAAAACAGCCTCGTTTAATTCGATGTCACCTGTTTGTGAACCATCTTGTTTAAATAGTGCTACTTTAGGCATGACATTTCCTCCCTTCATTTATGTGATTATTTAGCCTTTACTGCACTCGTAATTTTTACGAATGATTTCTTTGCACCTGGTACATTACCTTTAATTAATAACAGGTTGCGTTCTGTATCAACTTTAACGACTTCTAAGTTCTGAATCGTTACTTGTTCTGAACCCATTTGTCCAGGGAGTTTCTTTCCTGGCAATACACGTGCAGGGTCAACAGGCCCCATCGTTCCGTGTCCTCTGTGATATCTAGAACCGTGAGTCATTGGTCCACGCGCATAATTATGGCGTTTAATGGATCCTTGGAAACCTTTCCCTTTAGATGTACCTGTTACATCAATTTTTTCACCTGGTTCAAATACATCTACGCTAATTTCTTGACCTACTTCATATTCATCAAGATTTGCGTTACGGATCTCACGAATGTAGCGCTTAGGGGTTGTGTTTGCTTTTTCAGCATGGCCCTTTGCGGCTTTGTTTGTACGTGATTCCTTTTGATCTTTAAAACCGATTTGAATGGCTTCATAGCCGTCATTTTCCATCGTGCGTTTTTGTAATACAACATTTGGCTCAGCTTGAATAACAGTTACTGGAATGAGTTCTCCATTCTCAGTAAACAATTGAGTCATGCCGATTTTGCGGCCTAAGATTCCTTTCGTCATATCCGTTACACCTCCTAAAGTCTTTCAAAATTATAATTTTATTTCTATGTCAACACCAGACGGTAAGTCAAGACGCATTAACGAATCAACTGTCTGTGGCGTTGGATTGACAATATCAATCAAGCGCTTATGAGTGCGCATTTCGAATTGCTCACGAGCATCTTTGTATTTATGAACCGCTCTTAGAACTGTATAAACAGATCTTTCTGTTGGTAATGGGATTGGTCCAGATACGTTTGCTCCGGAGCGTTTTGCTGTGTTAACAATCTTTTCTGCGGATTGGTCTAGAATACGATAATCATATGCTTTCAAACGAATTCTGATTTTCTCTTTTGCCATTACTTTCCCTCCTTTTCGCCCATTTTATAATAGACTTGCTCCACGAAAATTTCTTAGCGCACCGCCATGGCAAAGGGGCCGGGTGTGCCAACAACCTTTCGCATCATTGCCTATTTTTTCGTCAACGTTGATATTATACAAAAATGACGCTGACAATGCAACTTCTTCCGTTTTTATAGGATTGCACATTTATTAATTATACAAACTATCTATATAGATTGCAAGGGTTACGGGGAATTATTTTCGTTAAAATCATTACCTTTTAAATGATTACTTGTTAAGAATACCCAAAAAGAAAAATCAGGTAGCTCTATTTAGAAGCTACCTGATTTGATTCAGTCTATTTATTATTTAGAGATTTCTGTAACAACGCCTGAACCTACAGTACGTCCACCTTCACGAATAGAGAAACGTGTACCGTCTTCAATCGCGATTGGTGAGATCAATTCAACTTCCATCTCTACGTTGTCACCAGGCATAACCATTTCTACACCTTCTGGTAAGCTAACAACGCCAGTTACGTCAGTTGTACGGAAGTAGAATTGTGGACGATAGTTAGAGAAGAATGCTGTGTGACGTCCACCTTCTTCTTTAGATAGAACATAAACTTCTGCTTTGAATTTTGTATGTGGTGTAATTGTACCTGGTTGAGCAAGTACTTGACCACGTTTAATGTCTTCACGTTCTACTCCACGAAGTAATGCACCGATGTTGTCTCCTGCTTCTGCATAATCAAGAAGTTTACGGAACATCTCAACACCAGTAACAGTTGTTTTTGTAGCTTCATCAGCAAGTCCGATAACTTCTACTTCGTCTCCGACTTTAACTTGACCACGCTCTACACGTCCAGTTGCAACTGTTCCACGACCAGTAATAGAGAATACGTCCTCAACTGGCATCATGAATGGTTTGTCAGTATCACGCTCTGGAGTTGGTACATATTCGTCAACAGCGTTCATTAGTTCAACGATTTTTTGCTCGTATTCTTCAACACCTTCTAATGCTTTTAGTGCTGAACCAGCAATAACTGGGATATCGTCACCAGGGAATTCGTATTCAGATAATAGTTCACGAATTTCCATTTCTACTAATTCTAGTAATTCTTCATCATCAACCATATCTACTTTGTTCATGAATACAACAATTGCTGGAACACCTACGTTACGTGAAAGTAAGATGTGCTCACGAGTTTGTGGCATTGGGCCATCAGCAGCAGATACAACTAGAATAGCACCGTCCATTTGTGCTGCACCAGTAATCATGTTTTTAACATAGTCAGCGTGTCCTGGGCAGTCAACGTGTGCATAGTGACGTGTTTCAGTTTCATATTCTACGTGAGAAGTAGCGATTGTAATACCACGTTCTCTTTCTTCTGGTGCACCGTCAATTTCGTCATATGCTTTTGCTTCACCTGAACCGTTTAATTTGTTCATAACGTTTGTGATTGCAGCAGTTAATGTTGTTTTACCATGGTCAACGTGTCCAATTGTACCAATGTTAACGTGCTCTTTGGAGCGATCAAATTTTTCTTTAGCCATTTATAGTTCCTCCTTCAAAATGAAAAGAATAGTTTTTTATTTAAACTTAGAAAATCTAAGCCTTACTCAAAGTTATACTTGACACAGGCGAAAAAATCAATTATTCACCTGTGTTTTTTTCAATAATTTCTTCAGCAATGCTTTTCGGCACTTCTTCATAGTGATCAAAATACATCGTGTATGTTCCACGACCTTGTGTATTCGAACGAAGTGCTGTTGCATAACCAAACATTTCTGCAAGTGGTACAAATGCTCTAACAACTTGCGCATTACCACGAGCTTCCATTCCGTCTACACGGCCACGACGTGATGTAACATCACCCATGATATCTCCCATGTATTCTTCAGGAATGACGATTTCTACTTTCATCATTGGCTCTAGTAATACAGGATCACATTTATTTTTTGCAGCTTTTAATGCCATAGATGCTGCGATTTTAAATGCCATCTCATTCGAGTCAACATCATGGTAGCTTCCGTCGTATAGTGATGCTTTCACATCAATAAGTGGATAGCCTGCAAGTACCCCATTTTCCATTGACTCTTCGATACCTTGTTCTACAGCTGGAATGTATTCACGTGGAACTACCCCGCCGACGATGTTGTTCTCAAACTCGAAACCAGCACCTTCTTTAAGTGGTTCGAATTTAACCCAAACATGTCCGTACTGACCACGACCACCAGACTGTCGAATAAATTTACCTTCCACTTCAGCTGCTTTACGGAATGTTTCACGATAAGCAACTTGTGGAGCACCTACGTTAGCTTCAACTTTAAATTCACGTTTTAGACGATCAACGATAACGTCTAAGTGAAGTTCACCCATACCGGAAATGATTGTTTGGCCTGTTTCGGCGTTCATTTCTGTTTTAAATGTTGGGTCTTCTTCCGCTAACTTACCTAAAGCGATCCCCATCTTATCTTGGTCTGCTTTAGTCTTAGGTTCAATAGCTACGGAGATAACTGGTTCAGGGAATTCCATAGATTCAAGGATAACAAGATTCTTTGCATCACATAGTGTATCCCCTGTTGCCGTATCTTTTAAACCTACAGCTGCCGCAATTTCCCCACTATAAATGGTTGGAATCTCTTCACGGTGGTTTGCGTGCATCTGTAAAATACGTCCAATACGTTCACGTTTATCTTTCGTAGGGTTCTGTACATATGAACCTGCATCCAATGTACCAGAATACACACGGAAGAAGGTTAGCTTACCAACGTATGGATCTGTCATAACTTTAAACGCTAATGCTGAGAATGGAGCATTATCGTCTGCTGGACGTTCAACTTCTTCTTCTGTTCCTGGAACAATCCCTTGGATTGCAGGAATATCTGTTGGAGCCGGAAGATAGTTAATAACACCGTCTAGTAGTAATTGAACCCCTTTATTTTTAAATGCTGAGCCGCAGAATACAGGGTAGAAGTCAACACTTAAAGTTGCCTTACGGATAGCTTCTCTAAGTTCATCTTTAGTGATTTCTTCGCCTTCTAGATACTTCATCATTAATTCTTCATCTAATTCAGCAACAGCTTCCACTAGAGACTCACGAAGTTCTTCTGCTTTATCTTGTAATTCAGCAGGAATCTCACCTGAATCTGATTTTGTTCCGAGATCATCTAAATAGAAATGTGCTTCCATTTCAATTAAATCAATGATTCCCTCGAATTGGTCTTCAGCACCGATTGGAAGTTGTACAGGATGAGCATTCGCTCCTAAACGGTCTTTTAATGTGTTTGTTGCATATAAAAAGTCCGCACCTGTTTTATCCATCTTATTAATAAAGACAATTCTCGGTACACCGTATGTTGTCGCC
The DNA here is from genome assembly GCF_036516575.1 of Cerasibacillus sp. Lineage (NCBI taxonomy): Bacteria > Bacillati > Bacillota > Bacilli > Caryophanales > Bacillaceae > Cerasibacillus > Cerasibacillus sp. Next base: position 28,568 of record NZ_DATBTY010000024.1, on the reverse strand, counting down.
TGACGCCATACTGTTTCTGTTTGCGGCTCTACACCTGACTGTGCATCAAGTACAGTAACTGCACCATCAAGTACACGAAGTGAACGTTCAACTTCAACTGTAAAGTCTACGTGACCTGGTGTATCAATGATGTTGATACGATGGCCATCCCACTCAGCAGTGGTTGCTGCGGATGTAATGGTAATTCCGCGTTCTTGCTCTTGCTCCATCCAGTCCATCTGTGAAGCACCTTCATGTGTTTCACCAAGCTTATGAATGCGTCCTGTGTAGAAAAGAATACGCTCTGTTGTAGTGGTTTTACCAGCATCGATGTGTGCCATAATACCAATGTTTCGCGTCTTTTCCAAGGAGAACTTTCTAGCCATATCTCTTTCTCCTTCCTATCTTTTATTAATATAAAAATGTTTAATTGATTACCAACGATAGTGAGCAAACGCTTTGTTAGCTTCTGCTTGCTTATGAAGTTCTTCGCGTTTTTTCACTGCTGCACCTGTATTATTAGAAGCATCTAGAATTTCATTAGCTAAACGCTCTTCCATTGTTTTTTCCCCGCGTAGACGAGAATAATTTACAAGGTAACGTAAACCTAATGCTTGGCGTCGGTCTGGACGCACTTCCATCGGCACAAGATAGTTGGAACCCCCAACACGACGTGCGCGAACTTCTAATACCGGCATAACGTTTTTCATCGCTTCTTCAAAAACGTCCATTGGTTGTTGGCCGCTTTTTTCTTTTACTAATTCAAATGCTTTATATAAGATCTTTTGCGCTTTTCCTCGTTTACCATCTACCATGATTTGGTTGATTAAACGAGTGACCAATTTTGAGTCGTATACCGGATCTGGTAACACGTCTCTTTTTGGTACTGGACCTTTACGTGGCATGTAAAATCCTCCCTTCTGTCTGTATTAGTTTAGTTTTTCGGTTTTTTAGCACCGTATTTAGAACGTCCTTGCATACGTCCTTCAACTCCTGCGGTATCCAATGCACCACGTACAACGTGATAACGAACACCCGGTAAGTCTTTTACACGTCCACCACGTAGTAAAACAACGTTGTGTTCTTGGAGATTGTGACCAATTCCAGGAATGTATGCAGTTACTTCCATGTTATTTGATAAACGAACACGCGCATATTTACGTAATGCTGAGTTCGGTTTTTTAGGTGTTAGTGTTCCTACACGTGTACATACTCCACGTTTTTGCGGAGAGTTAACGCGTGTAAATTGCTTTTTAAAGCTGTTGTAGTTTCTGCTAAGAGCTGGTGAGTCAGATTTTTTAGGTTTGCTCTTACGACCTTTGCGAATTAATTGGTTAATTGTAGGCATGTTAATGGTTCCTCCTTTCTCGTTTTTAATGATTTGAACCACGTTGAAATGCGTTTTTTCTAATGCCACACATCCAGGTGGCTCATCTTTTGGTAAAAAAACAAAGCTTTCGTGGTAACACCCACCAAAACTAAGGTTTTCTTATGGAAACTGTTGCTGCGTGAACTTCAATTCCACATGCACGACCTAGTTTTTTCTTAGAGTCAACATAATGGCACGGAATACTTAACTCTCCTGCCATTTCAATGACTTCTTGTGTGATTTTCCGGTCGGCATCATCAGCTATAAACACATCGCAAATCTCGCCATTTTTCATAGCCTTTAGCGATTGTTTTGTTCCAATAATTAAACGCGATTTTGCTTGAGTTACTTTTTCATAAGACATCTTTCTATATCCTCCAAAGCAACACATTTTAAACGGAATCACCTTGAATATATTATCATTCTCTTTTTTTAATGTCAACTGAATACGTAGGTTTTTTCGTTATTTTTACTAATAATTAATCTGCTATTAAAAAAAGAAGTAAAGATGTCAGCAAGAAATCAAAATATAGGGGATTTCTTGCTAGACATGTCTCTTTACTTTTGTATCACAGTCATATTAAACCGTTTCTTCAACTTCTTCCGTCTCTTCTGTTTCCTCATCAAAAGTAGGCGCCTGAATTTTACGGTAGCGTTCAATTCCTGTTCCAGCTGGAACGAGTTTACCGATAATAACATTCTCTTTAAGGCCTAGTAATTCATCAACTTTGCCTTTGATCGTTGCATCTGTTAACACACGAGTTGTTTCTTGGAAAGATGCAGCCGATAGGAAAGAGTCCGTTTCTAGGGATGCTTTCGTAATTCCGAGTAAAACAGGTTTTCCTACCGCAAGTTGCTTACCTTCTTCTAAAGCCTTGCGGTTCGCATCTTTAAATTGATGTATTTCCATTAATGATCCTGGTAATACATCTGTTTCCCCTGCATCTAGGACACGGATTTTGCGTAGCATTTGACGCACCATTACTTCCACGTGCTTGTCACTGATTTCTACACCTTGCAGTCGGTATACACGCTGGACTTCACGTAGTAGGTAATCTTGAACGCCTTCTACCCCTTGAACTTTAATAAGTTCTTTTGGATCCACAGACCCTTCGGTTAATTCCTGTCCAGCAATAATTTCATCACCGACAGAAACTTTTAGGCGAGCATTCATTGGCACAGCGTATGCCCGTTCTTCAACATCACTTTTTACAATGATTTCTTGTTTGTCTTTTTCGCTTGTAATTTCATGTACAAAACCATGGATTTCACTAATAGTTGCTTTTCCTTTAGGGTTACGCGCTTCAAACAGTTCTTGAATACGTGGTAAACCTTGGGTAATATCATCGCCCGCTACCCCACCTGTATGGAACGTACGCATTGTAAGCTGTGTACCCGGTTCTCCAATGGATTGAGCAGCAATAATTCCGACTGCTTCACCAACTTCGACTTCTGCACCTGTTGCCAAGTTACGCCCGTAACATTTCTTACAGACACCGTGACGCGTGTTACAGTTAAACACTGTCCGGATTGTCACAGATTCGATACCTGATTCGACAATTTGTTTTGCTTGATCTTCTGTGATGACTTCATTAACTGTTACGATGACGTCACCAGTTCCTGGGTGTGTCACTTCTTCAAAGGCCGTTCGACCAACTAGTCGATCATATAATGGTTCAATGACTTCGGCCCCTTCTGTAATGGCAGAAACGGTAGAGCCACGATCTGTGCCACAATCTGTCTCACGAATAATAACATCTTGAGCAACATCAACAAGACGACGCGTTAGGTATCCTGAATCGGCTGTTTTCAAGGCGGTATCAGCAAGTCCTTTACGTGCCCCGTGTGTCGAAATAAAGTACTCTAACACAGATAGACCCTCTCGGAAGCTGGATTTAATCGGTAATTCGATAATTCGTCCGGATGGGTTAGCCATCAGACCACGCATACCAGCTAACTGTGTAAAGTTAGACGGGTTACCACGAGCACCTGAATCACTCATCATAAAGATTGGATTGAGTCGATCTAAGGATGCCATTAATTTGTCCTGAACAACATCTTTTACATCAGACCAAATTGAAATGACGCGTTCATAGCGCTCTTCCTCTGTTATCAATCCACGTCTAAATTGCTTGAGAACACGATCTACTTTTTGTTGTGCCTCATCGAGAAGCTTTTCTTTCTCCGGTAAGACGACAACATCTGAAATCCCTACTGTCATTCCTGCAACAGTGGCAAAATGGAATCCGAGGTCTTTCATTAAGTCAAGCATTCTAGATGTTTCGCTCACTTTAAATCGTTTAAAGACTTCAGCAATAATATCGCCTAAGAAACCTTTCTTGAATGGCTTTACTAATTCTCTAGATTGGATTTCTTCGACAACGTTCGCGCCTCGTTCAATAAAGTATTGCTCAGGTGTATGAACCTCTAAATTCATACGTGTCGGTTCATTAATATAAGGGAATGAATTAGGGAGCATCTCATTAAAAATGAGTTTCCCGATTGTTGTTATTAATAATTTATCGTTTTGTTCTTCTGTAAAGGTTTCGTTATTTAAGCTTGCCGCCCGGACAGCCACGCGTGTGTGCAAGTGCACATAGCCTGCTTGGTACGCCATAAGGGCTTCGTTTGTATCTTTGAAGATTTTCCCTTCACCAACGGCATTTTCTCTTTCAAGTGTTAAATAATAGTTACCTAAAACCATATCTTGTGAAGGTGTTACAACCGGCTTTCCATCTTTAGGGTTTAAGATGTTCTGTGCCGCCAGCATTAAAATGCGCGCCTCGGCTTGCGCTTCAGCAGACAACGGAACGTGGACAGCCATTTGGTCTCCATCAAAGTCCGCGTTATATGCTGTACAGACGAGTGGATGAAGATGGATGGCACGGCCTTCAACCAATGTCGGTTCAAACGCCTGAATACCGAGTCTGTGTAAGGTTGGTGCCCTGTTAAGTAGTACTGGATGTTCTTTAATCACTTCTTCTAAAACATCCCACACTTCATAATGCATCCGTTCAATCTTTCGCTTTGCCGATTTAATATTATGAGCAATGCCTTTGTCAACAAGCTCTTTCATAACAAATGGCTTAAATAATTCTAATGCCATTTCTTTCGGCAGACCACATTGATACATTTTTAAACTTGGACCAACAACGATAACTGAACGTCCTGAGTAATCAACACGCTTTCCTAGAAGGTTCTGGCGGAAGCGACCTTGTTTACCTTTCAACATGTGTGAAAGTGATTTTAATGGTCTATTACCTGGACCTGTAACTGGACGTCCTCGGCGACCGTTATCAATTAACGCATCTACCGCTTCTTGGAGCATTCTTTTTTCGTTTTGAACAATAATGCCGGGTGCACCAAGATCTAATAAACGTTTTAAACGGTTATTTCGGTTAATCACGCGACGATATAAATCGTTTAAGTCTGAAGTTGCAAATCTTCCACCATCTAGCTGGACCATCGGACGAATTTCCGGTGGGATGACTGGTAGAACATCTAGCACCATCCATGATGGATCGTTACCAGAATGACGGAATGCTTCAAGCACTTCAAGCCTTCTAATGGCTCGTGTTCTACGCTGACCTTGAACGGTTTTTAGTTCTTCTTTAATTTGTGCAACTTCTTTATCTAAATCAATATCCTGAAGTAATTTTCGAATGGCCTCTGCACCCATTTGCGCATTAAAAGTATTTCCGTATTTCTCATAATAGGAACGGAATTCTTTTTCAGATAATAATTGTTTCTTTTCTAATGGTGTGCTGCCTGGCTCTGTTACAATATATGCTGCAAAATAAATGACTTCTTCTAGCGCTCTCGGGGACATATCTAATAGAAGTCCCATTCGGCTTGGAATCCCTTTGAAATACCAAATATGTGATACAGGTGCTGCTAACTCTATATGTCCCATACGCTCACGACGAACGGCTGCTTTAGTAACTTCAACACCACAACGATCACAGACAATCCCTTTGTAACGAATACGTTTATACTTTCCACAATGGCATTCCCAGTCTTTGGCTGGTCCAAAAATCCGCTCACAGAAAAGCCCATCTTTTTCTGGTTTTAATGTACGATAGTTAATCGTTTCTGGCTTCTTTACCTCACCATATGACCAAGAGCGAATTTTTTCAGGTGAAGCTAATCCTATTTTCATATACTCAAAATTATTTACATCTAACAAGGGGCTACCTCCCTTTTTAATGTATGGTTTCTTTATATCATAAACCACTGATGAATCAAGGTATCCCTTAATTCATCAATGGTTTTCCTTTTTTATGGTGCCAATCCTTATTTTTTGTTTAATTCTAAGTTAAGCTTACTAGCTGTTTGAGAATCTTCCTTCTCTAAGTCGCGAATCTCAATTTCTTCTTCATCACTTGAGAGAATCTTTACATCGATTCCTAAGCTTTGCAATTCCTTAATTAATACTTTAAAGGATTCTGGAACACCAGGTTCTGGAACATTGTTACCTTTTACAATCGCTTCGTAAGTTTGAACACGTCCAACGACATCATCCGATTTAACGGTTAGTAGTTCTTGTAGTGTATATGCCGCACCATAAGCTTCAAGTGCCCATACTTCCATTTCTCCAAACCGCTGACCACCAAATTGTGCTTTACCACCCAATGGTTGTTGTGTAACTAGGGAGTATGGTCCAGTTGAACGGGCATGTAATTTATCATCAACCATATGTGCCAGTTTCAACATATACATAACACCGACAGATACACGGTTATCAAACGGTTTTCCTGTTCTACCATCATAGAGAACAGTTTTTGCATCGCGTGGCATACCCGCTTCTGCTAGGGCATCCCAAACATCTTGTTCTGATGCTCCGTCGAATACTGGTGACGCGACGTGAATACCGAGTTTCCGAGCCGCCATGCCTAAATGTAATTCGAATACTTGCCCAATATTCATTCGTGACGGGACACCTAATGGATTCAACATAATATCAATTGGTGTTCCATCTGGTAAAAATGGCATATCTTCTTCTGGAAGGATTTTGGAAATAACACCTTTGTTTCCGTGTCTTCCTGCCATTTTATCTCCTTCTTTTATTTTACGCTTCTGAACGATGTACACGCGAACAAGTTTATTAACCCCTGGCGGAAGTTCGTCACCATCTTCGCGGTTAAAAATCTTCACATCAAGGACGATACCGCCTGCCCCATGTGGTACACGTAAAGATGTGTCACGGACTTCGCGAGCTTTTTCACCAAAAATCGCATGTAAGAGTCGCTCTTCCGCAGAAAGCTCTGTAACTCCTTTTGGCGTTACTTTCCCGACGAGGATATCCCCGTCTTTTACTTCTGCTCCGATGCGAATAATACCTTGTTCATTTAGATTCTTAAGTGCATCTTCACCAACATTCGGAATGTCTCTTGTAATTTCCTCGGGGCCTAATTTTGTATCACGCGACTCCGACTCATACTCTTCTATGTGAATGGACGTATAAACATCATCCTTCACGAGGCGTTCACTCATAATAATCGCATCTTCATAGTTATACCCTTCCCATGTCATGAAGGCAATTAAAATATTTCGTCCTAAAGCTAATTCGCCTTTTTCCATGGAAGGACCGTCAGCTAAGATCTCGCCTTTGGATACGCGATCACCTTTTTTAACAATTGGACGCTGGTTATAGCACGTTCCTTGGTTAGAACGTTCATACTTTCGTAGACGGTAATGGTCAAGGTCACCCTTCACTTCCTTGCCATCCACCTCAGAAATACGGCGAACAACAATTGCTTTTGCTTCCACACTTTCGACGATTCCGGTGTGACGGCAAATAATGGCGGCTCCTGAGTCTTTACCAGAAACATATTCCATTCCTGTTCCGACAATTGGTGCTTCAGGCTCAAGTAATGGAACAGCTTGACGTTGCATGTTCGCTCCCATTAAAGCACGGTTGGAGTCATCATTTTCCAAGAATGGAACACATGCTGTCGCTGCCGAAACAACTTGTTTTGGTGAAACGTCCATATAGTCGATTTGACTATGTTTTACCTCGATGTTTTCCCCACGAAATCTTGCAACAACTTCTTCATCAATAAATTTCCCTTGCTCATCTAATGGCGCGTTTGCTTGAGCAACGACATAATTATCTTCTTCGTCTGCAGTTAAGTAATCGATATGCCCTGTTACCTTTCCAGTTTCTGGGTCAACCCTACGATATGGTGTTTCAATAAATCCGAATTTATTCACCTTTGCATAGGATGAGAGTGAGTTGATCAACCCGATGTTCGGACCCTCTGGTGTTTCAATCGGACACATTCTTCCATAGTGTGAATAGTGTACGTCTCGCACTTCAAATCCAGCGCGTTCACGTGTTAGACCACCCGGTCCAAGAGCAGATAAACGACGCTTATGTGTTAATTCAGCGAGTGGATTCGTCTGATCCATGAACTGTGATAGCTGGGAACTACCAAAGAACTCTTTAATCGACGCAATAACCGGACGAATATTAATCAGCTGTTGTGGTGTAATGCTAGACGTATCTTGGATCGACATACGTTCTCTAACTACACGTTCCATTCGGGATAATCCGATTCTAAACTGATTTTGTAATAATTCGCCAACAGAGCGTAAGCGACGATTTCCTAAATGGTCAATATCGTCTGTGTGTCCAACTTGATGTAATAGGTTAAAGAAATAGCTAATGGAAGATAGAATATCTGCTGGTGTGATATTTTTAACATTTGCTTCGATGTTTCCATTACCAATGACATGAAGAACACGTTCTCCACTTGGATCTGTTGGATCAATAATTTTGACAGACTGTAGGCGAACTGGTTCACCTAAAATAGCTTCCTCTGAATCTAGAACCTTCTCACCTACTAGTGAGTCATTATTCTCTAGATGAGGGATTATTTTGTTCAATAACTTCCGTTCTAATTTATCGCCTTTTTGAGCGAGCACTTCTCCAGTTTCCGGATCTACAATAGGTTCTGCAAGCACCTGATTAAATAATCTGTTTTTTAAATGGAGCTTCTTATTGATTTTATAACGACCGACATGTGCAAGATCGTAACGCTTCGGATCAAAAAAGCGTGATATGATGAGACTCTTAGCATTCTCGACTGTAGGTGGTTCACCAGGACGCAGACGTTCATATATTTCTAACAATGCTTTTTCAGTTGATTCGGTATTATCTTTTTCTAGCGTATTTAATAGATACTCATTGTCACCTATTAGATCAATGATTTCCTCGTCTGAATTAAAGCCAAGAGCACGTAATAGAACAGTAATTGGTAGTTTTCTCGTACGATCGATACGAACATAGACGACATCTTTCGCATCTGTTTCGTATTCCAGCCATGCACCACGGTTTGGAATCACAGTTGCTGTCAGTCCGCGCTTACCGTTTTTATCAATTTTCTCATTGAAATAAACACTAGGTGAGCGTACTAACTGTGATACAATAACCCGTTCTGCACCGTTAATAATAAATGTTCCTGTATCAGTCATTAACGGGAAATCACCCATAAATACTTCTTGTTCTTTTACTTCTCCAGTCTCATTGTTAATTAATCGTACTTTCACTCGAAGTGGAGCGTCATAGGTTACGTCTCTTTCCTTCGATTCTTCGACAGGGTATTTCGGATCTCCCATCGAATAATCTACAAACTCTAATGACAAGTTTCCTGTGAAGTCTTCAATCGGAGAAATATCTTGAAACATCTCTCGCATTCCTTCTTCTAAAAACCATTGGTAGGAAGCGGTTTGAATTTCAATTAAATTTGGTAACTCCAACACTTCACTAATTCGAGCATAACTTCTACGTTTGCGATGTTGTCCATACTGAACTAGTTGACCTGCCAACTGCTTCACCTCTCAAATCTTGCATTGTTTGCATGTAATATGTACACATACATACAAAAATGAATAATATATTTTTAGAAAAACCGGTACACTTAAAACGTCTCGGTTTCTCTTGATACCTATAGATTTTAATTAAAACATATCTTGCGCTATGAAGGATTCTTTTTAAATAATAACTTGCCTTATATGAATAATGGTCGTAAAATAATAAATAATTATCTTGCTTATAATTGATTAATGCGTTATCTTAAAATAGAAAAGATTTTTCATGGAAAATCGTTGAATAAAAAATCGGAAAACAAAAATTTGTAACCATTTTATCATTGTTTCCGATTCAAAATAGAATATACCTTTCATATTTTCACATGTTTTTTTAATATAAAATCCTTGACAAAAGAAATCCCATATTAGCATTTAATAATATTATCATAACGAGCGCGTCACGTCAAACTTTTATCGCTCTTAGTATATAATATCCTTTACTTTTAGTAACTACTTCTACACGACTAAACAATTCAGCGAGTTTTTTCTTCGCCGATGGAGCACCTTGCTTTTTTTGGATGACGACCCATAACTCACCTTCAGTATACAAGGAAGCCAAACTTTCTTCAAACATCGCATGCACTGTCTTTTTTCCCGCCCGAATCGGAGGATTCGTTAAAATAGCTACAAATGAGCGATTTTGCAATTTTTCAAAGCGATTGCTCACAAAAACTTCTGCATTTTTTATATCGTTTATTTTGACATTTTGTTCTGCAAGCTCGACCGCTCGCTCATTGATGTCCACCATTGTTATCTCCCGTTCAGGAAAACTTGCCGCTATAGCTATACCAATTGGTCCATACCCACAACCGAGGTCTAAAATATTTCCTTGGTGTGACGGAGGGGTAAATTGTTCGATTAAGAGACGACTCCCATAATCGACTTCGTTTTTAGAGAATACGCCGGTATCACTAACAAAAGTGAACTCTCTTTTTCGTAGTTGATATTTCCATGTCTTTGGTGAACTATTTGATTGGGGTTTTTTGGAAAAGTAATGATTTGTCATCATAAACACCTGCTTTTTCACTGGTTAATAGGTGTAAATTTAAAGCTCGCCGTAATCCGACGAGCTTTTTTTATTGAGTGCCATTATTTTAATTCTACAGCTGCTCCAACTTCTTCTAACTTTTCTTTGATTTCTTCTGCTTCTTCTTTTGCAACGCCTTCTTTTACTGGTTTTGGAGCGTTGTCAACTAATTCTTTAGCATCTTTCAAGCCAAGACCTGTGATTTCACGAACCACTTTGATAACTTTAATTTTAGATGATCCTGCACTTTCAAGAACAACGTCAAATTCAGATTTTTCTTCAGCAGCATCGCCACCAGCAGCACCGCCAGCAACTGCTACAGGAGCTGCAGCTGTAACGCCGAATTCCTCTTCAATAGCTTTTACTAAATCATTTAATTCTAAAACAGACATTTCTTTAATCGCTTCGATAATTTGTTCTGGTGTCATGTTATTTCCTCCTATTAATTTATTATATACGTTCTAAATAACATTCTTAATTAAGCACCTTGCTCTTCTTTTTGCTCAGCCACAGCTTTTGTAACGTAAGCAAAATTACGAATTGGTGCTTGAAGAACACTAAGCAACATAGAAACCATACCTTCGTAGTTCGGTAGGCTTGCAAGTTCTTTAATATCCTCTAAAGATGCGATTTCTCCTTCGATCACGCCAGCTTTAATTTCTAGTGCTTCATGATCCTTAGCGAAATCATTTAAAATACGCGCCGGTGCGACAACATCTTCGTCACTAAATGCAATAGCAGTTGGACCGACTAATGTATCAGATAATTCACCTAGACCGGCTGCTTCTGCTGCACGTCGTGCCAATGTGTTTTTATAAACTTTGTAATCAACGCCAGCTTCACGTAACTGTTTACGAAGCTCAGTTACTTCTGCAACATCAAGACCTCTGTAGTTGACGAGTACAGTTGACTGGCTAGAACGGAATTTCTCAGTAATCTCTTCAACAACTTGTTTCTTCGTTTCCATTACGTTGGACATCGTTCCACCTCCTGAAAGGAATCATCATACCGTATAAATCTCATAATAAAAAGGAGCCTCGAGACAGAGAGGCTCCTTTAATTAAGACGATTGCAAACGGACATCATCTTACTTTATTAGAAAAACCTCGGCAGGATATTAAGCTTAACGCCCCTGCTGTCTACGGTATAACGTATTTATTTTTGTAACGTCATTTATTATATCGACTTCACATGCAAAAGTCAACTCTATTATGGACGGAATTCCGAAACATCAATTTTAATGCCTGGGCCCATCGTAGAAGTAAGGGTGACGTTTTGTAAATACTTCCCTTTAGAAGATTGTGGTTTTACTTTTACAATTGTTTCTGTTAAAGCTTTAAAGTTTTCGACAAGCTGATTAGCATCAAATGAAAGCTTACCAAGTGGCGCATGTAAATTTGAAGCTTTATCAACGCGGTATTCTACTTTTCCAGCCTTGATATCTGTTACAGCTTTTCCAACTTCAAACGTTACTGTTCCTGTTTTCGGGTTTGGCATTAAGCCTTTCGGTCCAAGTACACGACCTAACTTCCCTACTTCCGCCATCATATCAGGTGTCGCTACAATAACATCGAAATCTAACCAACCTTGGTTAATTTTTTCGATATATTCTTGGTCACCAACATAATCAGCACCTGCTGCCTCTGCTTCTTTCGCCTTTTCACCTTTTGCAAACACGAGAACAGTTTGCGTTTTCCCTGTTCCGTGCGGTAATACCATAGCACCGCGAATTTGTTGATCAGCTTTTTTCGGATCAACTCCTAAGCGATAGGCTACTTCAACGGTTTCGTCGAACTTTGATTTTGGAAATTGCTTTAAAAGTTCAACGGCTTCATCTATTTGATAAGTTTTTGAGCGATCAACTAATTTTGCCGCTTCTTGATATCTTTTACCTTTTTTAGCCATTATATTTCCTCCTCTATTGTGGTTATAACGGTTTGACCTCCCACTTATAAAAGCACGAACACGAGCCTTTATAAAGCTTAGATGACTATAAAACACCCTCCGACATACAGAGGGTATCATCATACGAAAAGGTTGCGAGTTGAATGCTAACTTGCCGCAACCTGTTAGATTTCAAAATTAATCTTCAATCGTGATTCCCATACTACGCGCTGTTCCTTCAACCATGCGCATGGCCGCTTCAACATCAGCTGCGTTTAAATCTTGCATTTTTAATTCTGCAATTTCTTTAACTTTGTCACGTTTTACCGTTGCTACTTTATTACGATTCGGTTCACCAGATGCTTTATCAATTCCCGCTTCTTTTTTCAGTAGTACAGAAGCTGGTGGTGTTTTAGTAATAAATGTGAAAGAACGATCTTCAAAAACAGTAATTTCTACAGGAATAACTAATCCTGCCTGTTCTTGTGTACGCGCATTAAATTCTTTACAGAATCCCATGATATTAATACCTGCTTGACCTAATGCTGGCCCTACTGGTGGTGCAGGATTTGCTTTAGCTGCAGGAATCTGTAATTTTACAACTTGAATAACTTTTTTAGCCACGAGACACACCTCCTTAAAGTCCGTGATGTGGTAATAGGAGAACCTATTATTTCTCCTCCCACTCTAAATCTTTCCGTTCTACCGATTAGAACAGAACATGAATAACAAAAAGATTTTAGCATGTTTCTTTCATTTTTGCAAGTGTTTCAGTCGTTATAACTTTTCAATTTGGCCAAATTCCAATTCAACTGGTGTATCGCGACCAAACATATTGACATGTACTTTTACTTTTTGCTTATCAGTATCAATCGACTCAATCGTTCCTGTAAAGTTAGCAAACGGACCATCAGTCACTCGGACGTTTTCCTTAATCTCGAAATCAACTTGATACTCTTGGCCGGCTAAGCCCATTTGTTTTAGAATACCGTCGACTTCATGTGGTAATAACGGTGTTGGCTTTGTTCCTCCACCACTTGATCCGATAAACCCAGTAACACCTGGTGTGTTTCGGACAACATACCATGAATCGTCTGTCATAATCATTTCGGTTAAAACATATCCGGGAAAAACCTTCTTCTTCGTTACTTTTTTCTTTCCATCTTTTATTTCTGTTTTTTCTTCTTCTGGAACGATAACGCGGAAAATTTTATCTTCCATTCCCATCGTTTCTACACGTTTTTCTAAGTTAGTCTTTACTTTATTTTCGTAACCAGAATACGTATGAATGACATACCATTTCTTATCCATCCTGCTTTCCCTCCCTTAAAATTCAATAAACTCTATTTCTAAACATATAAGGCACATCTGTATCGTGATATTTAAACAATTTAAAAAACCCGTTATGTCGGGTTTTTTTGTAATAGGTATATATAGCATTATAACATATTTATCATACATTTATTCAAAATATAAGTCCAAAAGCTACTTAGCGAACCCACTCAATTACTTGTGTAATACCAAGGTCAACAATAAAAAAGAATATAGCCACGAAAGCAACTGTCGCAATAACGGTAATCGTATAACTTGTTAATTCACTACCTTTTGGCCAAGAAACTTTTCTCATCTCTCGTGTAACATCTTTTAAAAATTTAAACATAGTCTTTTGTACCTCCCAATCTTCGCTAGAAGCTCTAATCTATCATTTAGTTTCACGATGCCACGTATGTTTGCCACATGTTTTGCAAAACTTTCTAACTTCCAAGCGTGCAGATTGTTGTGATACGTTCTTATTCGTCGTATAATTTCGGCTGGCACAATGTGTACACGCTAAAGTTATCTTCTTATTCATCCTGTCACCCCGTTCTCGGGATATGCTCACTTTAATGTAGCATGTCTAAGTTATCAATGTCAATAGTCGACATATTCATTAAATGATAGAATCACTTCTCCAGAACGATGAAACTCACCTAACTTACGCTTTACCCGTTGTAATGCATTGTCTATGGACTTAACATGTCTTTTTAGTTCTGTCGATATTTCCTCATAGGACTTCCCATCGAGGTATAAAACAAGTACCCTTCTCTCAAGGTCACTTAAAGACTGAGTTAACTTAAGGTGGATATATCCTTGCTTTTCTTGATAAACAAGCAATTCTTGTGGATCGGTTGTTTCCGAACCCGCAATCGTATCCAATAATGTCCGATCTGAGTCTTCATCATAAATTGGTTTGTCCAAGGAAACATAAGAATTTAGTGGGATATGTTTTTGTCTCGTCGCAGCTTTTATCGCCGTGATGATTTGCCTCGTAATACAAATATCTGCAAACCCACGAAACGACGTCAACTTCTCTGCATCGTAATCACGAATCGCCTTATACAAACCAATCATACCTTCTTGAAAAATATCTTCACGATCTGCTCCAACGATAAAATATGTGTGTGATTTTGCTCTAACAACATGTTTGTACCTATTGATTAGAAAGTCTATTGCTTGTCCACATCCTCGATGGATTAATTGAATCAATTCCTCATCTTTAAGACGATGGATTTGATTCGAACGAGCCCTAAGTTGCTTTACACTCACCTGGTATGCCCTCCCCCACCAAATTGTTGGCAATTATGGAACTATTATACAATATAGAGGATAATTTCTCAATAAAATGTGATAGGTATTTTCGCTCAATTTATAAAATTACCAATAATCCGTAGGGTTATTTTAGGTCTTTAGGGCTAGTTACTTTCTGCCGCGGCGCCATTTTTCGAAAACTTCTTGGACTTTCGGGTCTAAAGGAATCTTGGAAGGGGGTTTGAGTTGACTTTGATTTGTTATGCAATTTCTAATATCCTGTTGCATCGATTCCATCTCGATATAGAGCTCTCTAGCTGATTTCCTCAAAGCCCCACTTCCAAAAATCGTTCGCTGTTCGTCATAATCTGATGTCGCTACATACACTTTATCACGAACATTATGTAGCTCTTTGACGAGTCTTTCGATACACTCATCGGCTGTTTCTTTTTCTTTTGTAAAAATAATATCAAGCTTGTACTTTCGATATTTCGATGCTTTCCCTTTGACATAATAAGCATCGAATACAACAATTACACGATAGCCTGAATAAGCCTGATATTCAGCCATCATATCAAGTAAGCGATCACGAGCTTGTCCGATATCCTTTTCTTTTAATCTTTGTAATTCTTCCCACGCTCCAATAATGTTATAGCCATCTACTACAAGATAAATCATGTTTGGGCGCTTATGGGATGACGCTTGCGATATACTTCATACAGTAACAAGCTACAAGCTACTGATGCGTTAAGTGATTGCACATGTCCAACCATTGGGAGCTTCACTAGCCAGTCACATTTTTCTTTGACTAGGCGGCTAATCCCTTTTCCTTCATTTCCAATCACAATGGCAAGAGGTATCGTTAAATCTAGTGACCGATAATCCTCTTTAGCTTCTCCAGCTGTACCTACAATCCAAAGATTTTTCTCTTTTAAGTGATCAATTGTTTGAGCGATATTCGTTACGCGAACAACTGGGACGTATTCAATTGCCCCGGCTGATGTTTTAGCAACTGTTTCTGTTAAACCGACAGCACGGCGCTTTGGGATAATAACGCCATGCGCCCCTGTCGCATCAGCTGTTCTTAAAATGGAACCTAAGTTATGTGGATCCTCTAATTCATCTAAAATAATAAAGAAGGGATCTTCATTGCGTTCATTAGCGATTGCAAATAAATCATCCAGCTGTGCGTATTCATAAGAAGCTACAAATGCCACAATTCCTTGGTGGTTACCTTTTGATAATTGATTGAGCTTATGCTTCGGCACTTGTTGGATAACAGCATTGACTCTTTTACTTAGACGGTTGATTTCCCGACGTGCATGAGCATTTAATTGTTCCGAAATTAATATTTTATGAATCGCTCGGCCTGATTTTAATGCCTCTATGACTGGATTTCGGCCAATAATCATTTCCTCTTTCATCATAAGCTTCCTCCCTTCTGAACATCTAAATGGTCAACCGCTTTTTTTAACAACGTATTTAGTCTTTCTTTGTTACCGAGTAAATAATGATAGCCTATTAACGTTTCAAATGCTGTGGAATAACGGTAAGCTTGCACACTTGCATTCTTTGGAATTGATCCGGATTTCGCATTACGTCCACGAATCGTGACTTTCCTTTCTTCTTCTGTTAGAAAGTCGGTCTCAAGCCAGGCTAATATGACATTAGCCTGAGCTTTTGCCGAAACAAAAGTAACCGCTCTTTGATGTAGCTCATTTGGCTTGATTTCGCCAGATTTCAATAAATACTCACGTACATAAACTTCGTAAACAGCATCACCCATATAAGCAAGTGCCAAACTTTTCATTTGTTTAACATCAAGTTTCATTATTGACCTCTTTTCCACCGGACACCTTGAGGCGTATCCTCCAATATTATCTGCTTTTCTTTTAAAAGATCTCTAATTTCATCAGCACGTGCAAAATCGCGATTTTTCCGTGCTTCATTTCTTTCTTCAATTAAACGTTCAATATCCTCATCTAACAATGCTTCTTCTTCCTCCAGTGTTATACCCAATATACCAAGCATTGCTTGAATCGTATTCTGGAAGGCATCGATTACACTTGTTGCTGTTTGATCCTGTTCAACATATAGATTGGCTTCTTTTGTTACATCAAATAAAACAGATATGGCATTAGCTGTATTAAAATCATCATCCATGGCCGCTTCAAATTTTTCTTTTAATAATCCAATTTTTTCAAGCCATTCGGTGTTATCTTTCGTTAAATTCATACTTACCTTTTTACGATGTTCTAAGTTAAAATATGCTGTTTGAATTCGATCAAAGCTCTGTTTAGCTCCCTCTAACAATTCTTCCGAAAAGTTAATTGGATGACGATAGTGAACACTTAACATAAAGAAGCGGATAATTTTTGGATCATGCCATTTTAACAATTCACGTGTTAAAACGAAATTGCCAAGAGATTTTGACATCTTTTCATTATTAATGTTGATATAGCCATTATGCATCCAATAATTTGCAAAAGGTTTGCCCGTTTTAGCCTCTGATTGTGCAATTTCATTTTCATGATGTGGGAAAGTTAAGTCTTGACCACCTGCGTGAATATCAATTGTCTCTCCTAGATATTTCTTTGCCATCGTAGAGCACTCGATATGCCAACCCGGACGCCCTTTCCCCCACGGTGAATCCCAAGCCACTTCATCTTTTTTTGCCTTTTTCCACAATGCAAAATCGAGTGGATCATTTTTCTTCTCACCAACTTGAATACGTGCACCAGCTCGTAATTCATCAATTGATTGATGTGATAGTTTCCCATAATCCTCAAAAGCTCTCGGTTTAAAGTAAACATCACCGTCTACTTCATAAGCATAACCTTTTTCAATCAATCCCTCGATAAAACGAATAATATCTTCAATTGTTTCAGTTACACGTGGGTGGTAAGTCGCTTTATTAACTCCTAGTGCTGCAACATCTTCCTTATAAGCTTTAATATAGCGATCCGCAATCGTTTTGGCATCTTCACCCGCTTCATTTGCCGCGTGAATGATTTTGTCATCAATATCAGTGAAATTAAGGACATATGTCACATCATAGCCCTTAAACTCTAAATAACGTCTTACCGTATCAAAAACAATAGCAGGTCGCGCATTTCCAATATGAATATAATTATATACCGTTGGGCCACAGACATACATCCGTACCTTTCCTTCTTCAATTGGCTTAAAGGTTTCTTTTTCCCTTGTTAATGTGTTAAAAATTTGAATCGTCATGTCGTTCCCCTTCCTTTCTTTGAGCAAGCTCTTTTTTTAATGCTTCTATTTCTTTTTGTAAGTGATTGAAACGATCTTGAATCGGGTCTGGTAATTTATGATGATCTAATGTTTTCTCTACCTTTTTACCGTGTTGCCGAACGACTCTCCCTGGAATGCCGACCACTGTCGCATGTTCAGGGACATCCTTTAACACGACTGAACCAGCTCCAATTCGTGCATATTCACCAACTGTAATCGATCCAAGCACTTTCGCACCAGTGGCAATGAGTGCATGATCCTCTATCGTTGGGTGACGCTTTCCTTTTTCTTTTCCAGTTCCGCCTAATGTAACACCTTGAAACACAGTCACATCATCACCGATTTCACATGTTTCACCAATGACAACACCCATGCCGTGGTCAATGAAAAAGCGTCTGCCTATTTTAGCTCCCGGATGTATCTCGATTCCTGTTAAAAAGCGATTAATTTGTGATATAGCACGAGCAATAAAGAACATTTTCCGTTTAAAAAACGCATGTGCTATGCGGTGCCACCATATGGCATGTAAACCTGAATATGTCAAGAACACCTCTATATACGTACGTGCCGCTGGGTCCTGTTCAAAAACGACATCCATATCCTCCTTCATCCGCTTAAAAATACCCATCTTCTAAACCTCCTTCTCATTTGATAAAAAAAAGCGTCTCTGTGTTTTAACACAGAGACGCTCATTTGCGCGGTTCCACTCTGATTGAGGAAAAGCAATCATCTCCCCCAGCTCAATCTCTAAATAACGGTAGAGTACCGCCGTCATATACTTTAATTCCATGACGGGCTCAGAGGAGCATTTCAAAAATAGCGGTTAAAACCACTTACAGCCTAGGTGGTTCTCTCTGGGTAACCGATTTATTTTTTACTTTCCCTCTTCAACGCACAAGTATGTGATATTACTATATTATATTTATTTCATTATGTGAACCGAAATGAATGATGTGGCTGCCTTTTTTTATTTATGCATTCAACTTCTTCAACACATCATCTAAGCGGCTTACAATAACATCTTTTCCAAGTAATTCAATCGCTAATGGTAACTCTGGCCCGTGCTTTTGACCTGTTGTAGCAACACGGATTGGCATAAACAATTTTTTCCCTCGGTGCCCTGTTTCTTTTTGGGTAGCCTTTATTTGCGCTTTAATGTTCGCTTCTTTAAATTCATCTAAATGAATCAATTTGTCAGTAAACACTTGAAGAACCTCTGGAACCTGTTCTTCCTTTAATACGTCCATTGCTGCTTCATCGTATGTGATAGCTGTTTTAAAGAACATGTCTGTCAGTTCAACAATTTCTTTGCCGTAGTGTAACTGCTCTTGGTATAGATGAATGAGTCTCTCTGCCCATTCGCGTTTTGCTTCATCCATATCTTTTGAAAGTTTTCCAGCTTCAATCAAATATGGCAATGCTAAAGAAACAGCTTCTTCAGGAGCTAATTTCTTGATATATTCTCCATTCATCCATTTTAACTTTTGTTGATCAAATATAGCAGCAGAGGTTGACAGGCGATTTGGATCAAATATCTCAATTAATTTATCTTGATCAAAAATCTCTTCCTCGCCAACTGGTGACCAACCAAGTAATGTAATAAAGTTAAATAAAGCCTCTGGCAAGTAACCCATATCTTTATATTGCTCAATAAATTGCATGATATGTTGATCACGTTTACTTAATTTCTTACGGTCTTCATTCAAGATCAATGTCATATGACCAAATGTCGGTGGCTCCCAACCGAATGCCTCATAAACCATCAATTGTCGTGGTGTGTTTGAAATATGTTCTTCTCCACGTAACACGTGAGAAATCTCCATCAAATGATCATCAATGACAACAGCAAAATTATATGTTGGAATGCCGTTTTTCTTGACCATTACCCAGTCACCAACATCACTGGATTCAAATGAAATGTCGCCACGAACGATATCATTAAAAGTATAGGTCACATCATCTGGCACACGGAAGCGAATACTCGGCTTTCTGCCTTCTGCTTCAAATTGTGCAATCTGTTCTTTTGTTAAATTCCGATGCGCGCCAGAATACTTCGGCATTTCGCCGCGAGCTCTTTGTTCTTCACGTTCCTGTTCGAGTTCTTCCTCTGTCATATAGCATTTGTAAGCTAGACCTTTTTCCAATAACTCATCAATATATTTTTGATAAATTTCAAGGCGTTCCATTTGGCGATATGGTCCATAATCACCGCCAATGTCAGCCCCTTCATCCCAGTCAAGGCCTAGCCATTTTAAGTATTTTAATTGACTTTCCTCGCCGCCTTCAACATTTCGTTTCTCATCCGTATCTTCAATACGAATGATAAATTTCCCATTAAAATGTCTAGCATATAAATAATTAAACAAAGCCGTACGTGCATTCCCAATATGTAAATGACCTGTTGGACTTGGTGCATAGCGTACGCGGACTTCTTTTGTCATGGTGGTACCCCTTCCTAAAAATAAATAAGTTCAATACATGTGTGACAACGAAAACCACGAAGTTATTCACACTTTAAAAGTGTCCTATATAAGTATAACAAAAAGCGATAACAATTACTGTTATCACTTTTTATTTCTATACATCTTATATAATGTTATACCTTTTTTATAATGCTTTTTCAAGTAGTTTTGGCTTAGCAAAGATCATACGACCGGCTGATGTTTGAAGAACACTTGTAATAATGACTTCGATTTTCTTACCGATGTAGCGCATCCCTTCTTCAACAACAATCATTGTTCCATCGTCTAAGTAAGCGATGCCTTGATTATGTTCTTTCCCATCTTTAATCACTTGGACTGCCAATTCCTCTCCAGGGAGAACGACTGGCTTTACTGCATTTGCCAGATCGTTTATATTTAGCACCCGTACGCCTTGTAGATCACAGACCTTATTCAAGTTAAAATCATTTGTGACAACTGTTCCATCAATCACCTTAGCCAACTTGATTAACTTGCTATCAACTTCAGGAATATCTTCAAAGTCACCTTCGTAAATTTTAACTTCTATTGGTAGCTCTTTCTGGATACGATTCAAGACGTCTAAACCTCTACGTCCACGATTGCGTTTTAATACGTCGGAAGAATCAGCGATATGTTGTAGCTCACCAAGTACAAATTGTGGGATGACAAGAGTTCCTTCTAAAAATTCGGTTTGACAAATATCAGCAATCCGACCATCAATAATAACACTTGTATCTAGTATTTTTGGTTTCTGATATTCTCTTTTAACTTGCTCTTCTGATGTCTGACGCTTTTTTTCCCGATCTTTTTTTGTTGCTAATAGTTGTAGAAATTCTTCACGTCTTCGAAAACCAACCTGAAAGCCAAGATAACCGAGAATGATCATGATAAATAGTGGAACAACTTGAGAAACAACGCGTATCTTAATGTCTTGAATCGTAATATTAATCAAATAGGCGACAACTAAACCAACGATTAATCCAAGTGTTCCAAATGCCAAATCACCAAGTGGCACCTTAATAAGTGCTTCTTCTACCCATTTCAAAAAACCAACAATATAATCGGTAATGAAGTATGAAATGAGGAAGAAAATAATCGCACCGGCAATTAATCCAAAATAACTAGAATGTAACCAACCAATATCAGTAATACCTAGTAAAATAATAATTTCAGGTATATACAAATAACCCATTGTTGCACCTGTAATCAAAAAAAACAAATGAACAATCCTTTGCAACATGATACTTCACCTCCTATTTCTATTATTGCCTCAACTCTTAAAAAAATAACCGTTATCTTAAAATTCCATATATGATTTCATTAAAATCATAGCATAGCCTTGAAAAAGATTCAATTTAGTAAAACAATAAACTTTATCATAGATTTAATTCAATGTCAATGTCGATGTGTTTGTTTATCGGTGTAATCCGACATTCAATGCTTCTTGAACAGTGTTCACACCAATGACTTCAATTGTTTTTGGTAAGGTCCATCCGTCTATATTTTTTTGTGGACATATAACTCGTTTAAACCCTAATTTAGCCGCTTCCTGTACCCGTTGTTCTATTCTAGATACACGTCTCACCTCGCCTGTTAATCCAACCTCTCCTATAAAAATATCATCTGGGCGAGTCGGTTGATTACGAAAACTTGATGCAATACTTACACTTATCGCCAAATCAATGGCTGGCTCATCTAATTTAACGCCACCGGCTACTTTCACATAAGCATCTTGGTTTTGTAACATGAGTCCGACGCGTTTTTCTAATACCGCCATTAATAGTGGTATACGATTATAATCGATCCCTGTAGCCATACGACGAGGGTTTCCAAAGCTAGTCGGTGAAATAAGTGCTTGAATTTCCACTAAAACAGGACGTGTGCCTTCCATCGAGGCAACGACAGTTGATCCAGCAGCTCCTTTTGATCGTTCTTCTAAGAAAATCTCTGACGGATTCATCACTTCACGAAGTCCTTCTTCCTTCATTTCAAAGATACCCATTTCATGCGTGCTCCCAAAGCGATTCTTAACACTGCGCAAAATCCGATAAGTATGATGTCTTTCTCCTTCAAAATATAAGACGGTATCTACCATATGTTCTAAAATACGTGGACCAGCAATCGCCCCTTCTTTAGTCACGTGACCGACGATGAAAATGGGGATATTATTTGTCTTTGCAATACGCATCAATTCACTTGTACATTCTCTAACTTGTGACACACTACCTGGTGCACTTGTCACCTCATCTCTATAGATTGTCTGAATTGAATCAACAACAACAAGAGAGGGTTTTAATTGTTCAATATGATTAGCAATATCAAAAAGATTTGTTTCTGCTAAGACATATAGCAAGTCGGAAACAACACCTAATCGATCAGCACGTAACTTCGTTTGGCGCGTAGATTCCTCTCCAGAAATATATAAAACCGGTAATTGTTGATCGGCAAGTTGTGATGATATTTGTAGGAGCAGTGTTGATTTTCCAATTCCTGGGTCACCACCGATTAGAACGAGCGAACCTTGAACAACACCTCCACCTAAAACGCGGTTAAATTCTTTCATAGAAGTCATGATGCGTGGTTCTTCTTGTGATTCGATAGATGTGATTTTGACAGGTTTTCCTGAAGTCAATCCAGTTGATGGGCGGTTCGCTTTTGTCTTCCTCTCAATTTCCTCAACAAGTGTATTCCAATTCGAACAGCCTGGGCATCTCCCCATCCACCTCGGGGTTTCATATCCACAAGATTGACAGACATACTTTGTCTTTGTTTTAGCCAATTTACTCGGTCCCTTCCACTGGCAAAAAAGCAAAATAACTTTTCGCTCTTTCCCGTCTAATTTTATTGTATACGAATTTCTTTACCATGAAATTACAATTAGTTATCATTTCCTTTGCTTTGTCACATATTTATGCCACAATTATAGACAGATAGGAAAAACAGCTAGAAGAAATGATCCTTCCAGCTGTTAAATATCAAAGTTGTTCTTACGGAAGAACGATAAATTCTCCTTTATTATTTAAGCCAACTTTAACCTTTCTTCCTTTAACTATTGTTCCTTTTAATAATTCCTCAGATAGCAAGTCTTCAATATTCTTTTGAATTGCTCGACGTAACGGGCGTGCACCATACTCTGGTTGAAAACCCTTTTCGGCAATTTTTTCAACCGCTTTATCGGTTAATGAAAACTCGATATCTTGATCTTTTAAACGTTTTTGTAATTGTTTTAACATTAATTTAGCAATTTCTTTCATATGCTTTTTCTCGAGTGTATGGAAGACAATTGTTTCATCAATTCGGTTTAAGAATTCTGGACGAAAGGCTTTCTTCAAAGCGGTGAGTACATTATCTTTCATATCTTTGTACTCCTGACCATCATCGTTTAGCGTGAAACCGACATATTTATTTCGTTCTAACTCACTCGCACCAACATTAGATGTCATAATTAGAACCGTATTACGAAAATCAACTAGTCTTCCTTTAGAGTCTGTTAAACGCCCGTCCTCTAACACTTGTAATAAAATATTGAATACTTCTGGATGAGCTTTTTCAATCTCATCGAGCAGGACAACAGAATAAGGTTTACGGCGGACTTTCTCTGTTAATTGCCCACCCTCTTCATAACCAACATAACCTGGTGGGGAACCGACTAAACGGGATGTGGCGTGTTTTTCCATATACTCGGACATATCAATCCGAATCATCGCATCCTCATCTTCAAACATGGCTTCAGCTAAGGCACGAGCTAATTCTGTTTTACCGACACCAGTAGGTCCTAAGAAGATAAATGAACCAATCGGACGCTTCGGATCTTTTAACCCAGCTCTTGCTCTTCGTATAGCAGTGGCGACCGCTTTCACTGCTTCTTCTTGACCAATGACACGTCCGTGTAATATTTCCTCAAGATTAAGTAGGCGCTCTGTTTCATCTTTTGTCATACTAACAACCGGAACTCCTGTCCAACTTGAAACAACGGTGGCAATATCTTCAGTGGTCACTTTTGAATCTTCTTTTCCTTGTTTTTCCTTCCATTTTTCCCGAGTTGTTTCTAATTCTTCACGTAAACGCTGTTCAGAGTCACGTAATGAAGCAGCTTTTTCAAATTCTTGGCTTTGTACAGCTGCGTCTTTCTCTTTACGTACTTCCTCTAGCTTTTGTTCCAATTCTTTTAAACTAGGTGGTATCGTATAAGAACGGAGACGTACCTTCGAACCTGCTTCATCGATTAAATCAATCGCTTTGTCTGGTAGGAAGCGGTCAGTAATATAACGGTCGGATAGATTTACCGCTGACTCAATTGCCTCATCAGTAATTGTTACACGATGGTGTGCTTCATAGCGGTCTCGTAAACCGTGTAAAATTTGTACCGTTTCTTCTGGCGTTGGTTCATCAACCTGGATTGGCTGGAAGCGTCGCTCTAGAGCTGCATCTTTCTCAATATATTTGCGATATTCATCAAGTGTTGTTGCACCGATACATTGTAATTCACCGCGAGCAAGAGAAGGCTTTAATATATTTGAAGCATCAATTGCTCCCTCTGCTCCACCAGCGCCAATTAATGTATGCAATTCATCAATAAATAAAATGACGTTATTTGCTTGGCGAATTTCTTCCATTACTTTTTTCAACCGATCTTCAAATTCTCCACGATACTTCGTTCCAGCTACAACCGTTCCCATATCTAATGTCATCACGCGTTTATCACGGAGCGTCTCTGGGACTTCATTATTTACAATTTGTTGAGCTAACCCTTCGGCAACAGCTGTTTTTCCAACACCGGGCTCACCGATTAGAACAGGGTTATTTTTTGTCCTACGGCTTAATACTTGAATCACCCGTTCAATTTCTTTACTTCGACCAATAACCGGATCCACTTTACCTTCTTTAGCACTCTCAGTTAAATCACGTGCCAATGAATCAAGTGTTGGTGTACTCACATGGTTTTGACGTCCACGTCCTTGTCTAGAAGCTTCTGTTTCATTACTGCCTAATAGCTGTAGAACTTGCTGTCTTGCTTTATTCAAACTTACACCTAAATTGTTTAAAACTCTTGCAGCTACTCCCTCACCCTCGCGAATAAGACCTAACAAAATATGTTCCGTTCCTACATAAGAATGTCCAAGTTTACGTGATTCATCTTGAGAAAGTTCGACGACCTTTTTTGCGCGTGGTGTATAATGGATTGCCTGCATCGGCTGTTTCCCTTTTCCAATTAACTTCAGAACTTCTTCTTGAATTTTTTCCACTTCTAAACCTAATGATTGTAATGCTTTGGCAGCAATACCTTTACCTTCACGAATAAGTCCCAATAAGATATGTTCGGTACCGATATTATTATGTCCAAGTTTAACTGCTTCTTCCTGCGATAATGCTAAAACCTTTTGTGCTCTCTCTGTAAAACGTCCAAACATCATCATGTATAACCTCCCATCAATTTGTATACATTCTTAGTTTATAGATCTGCTAATTTTTCTCGAATGACAGATGCCCGTAATACGTCTCGTTCTCTCGGCGTTAATGTTTTTTGTGTATGGTATTGTAAGAAACCTGGTTGAGTCAATACGGTTAATTCTGTTAAGATATGGCGTGGTAAATTAATTAATTCTAAATCAACACCTAGTCGAACGTGTGACAAGCGAGTTGCCATTTCTTTTGTATCCATAATCCTACTATATTTTAATGCGCCTAAAGAACGGAATATACGATCTTCTAATCCTGTTCCTAATTCCTTTAACAGCTTATTGCGTGCATGGCGTTCGTGTTCGATTAATTGACGAACAACCCCTTGTAAATCCTCAATAATATTATTTTCTGATTTACCAAGTGTAATTTGATTGGATATTTGAAATAAATGTCCAAGCGCTTCACTGCCTTCACCATATATCCCTCTTACTACGACACCTAAGTGGTTTATAGCAGGGATCATACGGTTCAGTTGTTTTGTAATAACAAGTGCTGGCAAATGCATCATAACAGAAGCACGCATGCCTGTTCCAACATTCGTTGGACAACTTGTTAAATATCCCCTTTTTTCATCAAAAGCGTAATTCACTTTATCCTCTATCCAATCATCAACTTCAAATGCTTTAGTAAGAGCATCTTGAAGTTGAAAACCTGAATAATAAAGCTGAATACGTAAATGATCTTCTTCATTAATCATAATCGATATTTGTTCATCTGGCGAAATAAGTGATGCCGCAGTGTTAAACTTCTTTGTTAATAGTGGACTAATAAGATGCTTCTCAACCAAAACCATTTTCTCAATCGTGCTTAAATCTTGAACAGGCACAAATTGGAGCGGTCCACTTCCTTCAAACGATGCTTGATTATATTCTTTTTCAAAGAAGTTCTTAACATCGTTTAGTTCTTCACTTGGCGCAATGACTGGAAATTTGTGATCTGCTAAATTTCTTGCTAAGCGAATTCGACTACTTAAAACAATATCATGGTCAGGTCCGTCCTCAAGCATCCAAGGACTAATCGCTTGATCCATAAACTGTTCATAGCTCATGGTGTATCACCCGCTTCCTTATTTCGAATTTGCTGTTCTAGTTCTTTAATGTTATCCCTTACGATAGCAGCCTTTTCAAATGCTTCATTTTCAATTAAGGTTCTCAATTGTTGACGGTAATCCTCAAGTTGTTTTTTTAAATGTAAATGGCCACCTTTTCGCTTAGGAATTTTACCAATGTGGCGGGTGTTTCCACTATGGACCCTACTGAAAATAGGATCTAAGCGGTTGGAAAATGTATGGTAACACTCAGCACAACCAAATTTACCAATTCGTTTAAACTCTGTAAAAGTCATATCGCATGATGGACAACGTACTTCTTCAATCTGTTGAAAAGGATGTCCTTGTAAATCGACTTTTGGTGTATCTAAATGAAATAAACCGGTTAATAAATCATGGAGAGAAAACCCTTCTTCAGGATAAGTCATATAACCATTTTCTTTGGCACACACTTCACAAACATGTATATTTGTTTTTTTTCCATTCATCACATGTGTGTAATGTACTGTCGCTGGTCGTTTTTGGCATTGCTGACATTTCATTATACACCTCTCCTTTCATAAACTTGACATTTAATGCTTCATGTATTTTAATGTATTCAGCATCTGAGTAAAAATCCTCGCTCTTACTTCATCCCGTAATGGTAGCTTGAATGCTAATGTTTCGCGGTCTAAAGCACTTATCATAATCTTTGCTTCACGCCTTGTAATCATTTCTTCTTCTAATAGGCGTTCAACTACATCAACCGCAGCCTGAAAGCTGACTTTTGGATTTATCATTTGAATAATTTCATCAATTAATTCTGCTTCATCCTTATGCTTTACTCTAATGATACGTATATAGCCACCACCACCGCGCTTACTTTCTACCATATAACCCTTTTCAGTCGTAAAACGTGTATTGATAACATAATTTATTTGTGAAGGTACACATTGAAATTGATCAGCTATTTCATTACGCTTAATTTCAATGACATTCTTGCCTTTTTTATCTAATATTTCTTTTAAATATTGTTCAATAATATCTGTGATATTCTTCATGTAGCCACCTCCTCACTATCATCACAACACGTTTAACAAGGATATTATAGGCGTGTTACCTGACTTTGACTATCTTTGACTTTATCTTTATTATACTTCAATATAAACGAAGTTGCCAATATCTACATTTATATTATTGTTGACAAAAAAATAGAAAGAAAAACATGTTACATTGAGAATTGATTTGGAGTAAAGTGAGGATAAAGGAGAGTTTCTCAAGAAAGAACAAAAGCGAGGTATACCATTTATTGGTATACCTCGCTTAATTAATTGCCTGGCAACGTCCTACTCTTGCAGGGGCTATGCCCCAACTACCATCGGCGCTGAAGAGCTTAACTTCTGTGTTCGATATGGGAACAGGTGTGACCTCTTCGCCATCGTCACCAGACAGAATGATTTGAAAGACAAAATCTATTATACGCACTTTTTTCACAAAATGCAAGTGTTTTTTTCAAGATTTTTATACCCTGAAAACCAAATAAGAAGAAAACCTTAGACATCAATTAAATAGCTAGTCAAATCCTCGATCAATTAGTATCCGTCAGCTCCACGTGTCACCACGCTTCCACCTCGGACCTATCAACCTCATCGTCTCTGAGGG
>NZ_DATBTY010000023.1:0-63873 GCF_036516575.1 Cerasibacillus sp. | reverse complement strand
ACTTCACATAGAAGCTGTTTGGATAAACATAAGACATGAAATTTCCTGAAAATTTATCTAGAATAGATGTTAATAACGATTATGAGTTAAAGGAGTTTGACTATATGCGAATCACCCCTATTAAAATTGAACAGCAAAATCAATTAATCAATGATTATCATAAAGAAAACCATCATATCCACACTTATTTTGATTACCAAGAGACGGAAGAGGATATACGAAACCGTATCGATGAATTAATGGACCGGTCATTTAAACGTAAACAGTTAGCCGATGTATTGACGGTTATGAATGAAAGATGGGGTGCGCCAGAATCAACCATACGTAATATTAACCGTTTAAGGGGGCCAGATAGTGTCGTTGTCATTGGTGGGCAGCAAGCCGGATTATTGACAGGGCCTTTATATACGATTCATAAGATCATATCAATTATTACATATGCAAAACAAAAAGAGCGTGAATATGATAGACCTGTTATTCCAGTCTTCTGGATAGCTGGTGAAGATCATGATTTTTTAGAGGTTAATCATGTTCATATGCTAAATAACGACGCTATGACAAAAGTATCACTTGATGAACAGCCGTTAAAGAAAATACCTATTTCAAACATGGCAATCGACCACGAAAAAGGTGAAAAGTGGCTGCGAGACGTATTTTCACTATTAAAAGAAACGCGATACACAAAAGGACTATACCTTGAGATGCATGAGGCGCTTCGTCAGTCGCATACATTTGTTGATTTCTTTGCGCGTGCTCTGTTCACATTAATCCAAGAGGAGGGGCTCGTTTTAGTTGATTCAGGTGCAACTGAAATAAGACAATTAGAATCAGACTACTTTGTGCAACTTATTAATAATCAAAAGGAAATTAGCACGAAAACATACATGACTCATAAACAATTATTGTACAAAGGTTATTCGATTGATTTAGACCTTGAAGAACAATCCGGTCATCTGTTTTATCATCATGAAAACGAACGCATCTTACTCTTTCGCGACGAAAAAGATAATTGGGTAGGGAAACAACATGAAGTGTCTCTATCAAATGAGGAACTTTTATTTATAGCAAAAAAGCAACCCTATTTATTAAGTAATAATGTTGTGACCCGTCCGGTGATGCAAGATCTATTATTTCCAACATTGGCTTTTATTGGCGGACCAGGTGAAATTAGTTATTGGTCTGTACTTAAAGGCGCTTTCCATGCGCTAGATATAAAGATGCCCCCAGTTATTAAACGATTATCTTTTACACTTGTAACGAATCAAGTACAAGGTAAATTGGAAAAGTATGGACTTAGCTTAATCAATGTTATTGAGAATGGTACTAATCCATATAAGCAAATGTGGTTACAATCACAAAGTTATCCACCCGTACACGAAATGTTTAAGCAGTTAAAAAATACCATTCAACATACACATCAACCAATTCATGCTGTAGCACAAGAAATACGTAAAGACTTAGGTGCGTTAGCTGAGAATAATTTACAACATATATATCGTCATATCGATTATTTGGAACAGCGAATGAATCATGTGTTGGAAGAACAGTTATCCGACGAGATGGCTGACTTTGATTATTTAATGTCGATGTTATATCCGAATCAAGGGTTTCAAGAACGGATATGGAATCCACTACCATGGCTTAATGAATATGGGATTGATCTTATCCATAATCTATTGAAGCAAAATCTATCCCTTCAGGATGAACATTATATCGTCCATTTATAACTATAAACATAACCAGCAAAGACGTTTGCTGGTTATGTTTTATTTATTCCCCACTTTATACCACTTCCGGAAAAATCATCCATAAAAACTGTAAGCTACATTGGAAAATAAGGGTTAATCATACTTTTCTCTTAATTATTTATTCGGAACTACGCCCCGATACGGCGTTTTTTATTCATTTTTTATAGGAAGTAAAAAACTTTTGGAAAAAGGGTGGAGCAATGTGGGGGATTGTGGTAAGATAAACATATGAAAGTGGGGTGGAGTCTATGTTCATGGGTGAATTCCAACATAACATTGATGCAAAAGGCAGAGTTATCGTACCTTCTAAATTTAGAGATGACTTAGGCGGTCGCTTTGTTTTAACCCGTGGACTTGACCAATGTTTATTTTCCTACCCCATGGAAGAATGGCGTGTACTGGAACAAAAATTAAAAAAATTGCCCCTAACAAAGAAAGATGCCCGTGCATTTACACGATTTTTCTTTTCGGGTGCAGTTGAATGTGAAATTGATAAGCAGGGAAGAATAAATATCCCAGCTCCATTAAGGAAATACGCTAATTTGGAAAAAGAATGTGTTGTCATTGGTGTTTCAAATCGCATTGAATTTTGGGCTAAAGATGTATGGGATGAATACGTACTTCAGTCTGAAGAATCATTTGCTGACATCGCCGAAAACTTAATGGACTTCGATATATAACGAAAAGAGCAGGTGTTATGATGTTTGAACACGAAACCGTATTACAAAAAGAAGCTGTTGCAGGTCTCAATATTAAGCCAGATGGAATCTATGTTGACTGTACGGTTGGTGGCGGTGGACATTCGATAAATATTGTAAAACAACTTAATGAAGAAGGACTTTTAATCGCCTTTGACCAGGATCGAACTGCCTTAGAAGCAGCTCGCTCTCGACTAAAAGATTATGAAAAAAACGTCTTGTTTATTCATAATAACTTCCGACATTTAGAACAAGAATTACATGATCGGCATATTTTAACAGTCGACGGCATCTTATTTGATTTAGGTGTGTCTTCCCCACAGTTTGATCAAGCAGATAGGGGATTTAGTTACCGATTTGATGCGAAATTGGATATGCGTATGAACCAGGAACAGGAGTTGTCAGCCTACGATATCATCAATACGTGGCCATACGAGAATTTGGTTCACATTTTCTTTAATTACGGTGAGGAACGATTTTCGAAACAAATTGCCCGTGAAATTGAACGTAGGCGATCAATCAATCCAATTGAAACGACAATTCAACTCGTTGACATCATTAAAGATGCGATTCCTGCTCCAGCGCGAAGAAAGGGTGGTCACCCAGCAAAACGTGTGTTTCAGGCTTTGCGCATTGCAGTAAATGATGAATTAAAAGCGTTTCGTGATGCTTTACATCAGGCGGCACGTGTGGTTGGAATAAATGGCCGCATTGCGGTTATTACATTCCATTCATTAGAAGACCGTTTATGTAAACAAGCTTTCCGCAAATGGAGTCGCCCGAAAGAAACCCCAAGACATTTACCCATCTTGCCAGAAGGATTTGAAGCACCGTTCACATTAATAACGCGTAAACCGATAGCTCCTAGTGAAGAAGAATTAAAACGAAATAAAAGGGCCCGTTCTGCTATGTTGCGCATCGTTGAAAAAAAACATCCATGGAACGACGATTTCATATATGAAGAAGGGTGGAAAAAATGATGGCTGTTAGACAAGTAAAAACCTGGGAACAAAATTATACAAGAGAATTACCTAAATCCGAACCAAAAGTCGTTATCCGACGAAAAGGCTGGGTAACAAAAGGTGAGAAGATTTTGTATGCTTTTTTTGCTGTTGTTTTTCTTTTATTCGCAGGCTATATGGTTAGTTATGCTGCATCAACAGACACCTTGAATCGTGAAATACAGACATTAGAGACGAAAGTTCAAGACCAAAAACTTAAAATTGCAAGCTTGGAGTTTGAAGTAAAAGAATTGCAACGTCCAGAACGTATCATTAATAATGCAAAGAAAAAGGGATTTAATGTTCAAAATTCTGAAGTGAAACGTGCCAATGGTTTTCAGTAATAATAGGTGAATGGATATGAAAAAAAACAAACGCACCCAAGTGGTAACGGCGATTCTGTTTTTATTCTTCACAG
Source organism: Cerasibacillus sp. (assembly GCF_036516575.1). Lineage (NCBI taxonomy): Bacteria > Bacillati > Bacillota > Bacilli > Caryophanales > Bacillaceae > Cerasibacillus > Cerasibacillus sp. Next base: position 60,008 of record NZ_DATBTY010000023.1, on the reverse strand, counting down.
CTCTTTTCCTTGTATTGACTGGTCGGTTTCTCTATATTCAAGTGTCAGGAAAAGTGGGGGATGTTGACTTAAATAAATGGGCAGAAGAAAAGCGAACGGCCTCTTATAATATTCCCGCTGAAAGAGGAAAGATATTTGATAAAGATGGGAATGCGTTAGCATATGATCGACCGACATACCGCTTATACGCCAATGTGGATCAAGAACACCCTAAAAGTGTCAAGAACGTAAAAAAAACAGCCAAACAATTAGCACCGATTATTAATTTAGAAGAGAAAGAATTACGCAAACGATTAGAATCCGGATTAAACAATAAGAAAGCGAAGCAAATTGAGTTTGGTTCACATGGCCGTAAGCTGTCTGAAAAACAAAAGGATAAAATTCATGCATTAGAAATTCCTGGTATTCATTTAATGGAAGAAGCAATCCGTTATTATCCAAACGGTGATTTTGCCTCCCATGTTATTGGCTTTGCTAAAAAGGAAACAAGCAAAGAAAGTGATTATGGGACGCGGATGAAAGGGACTACAGGCATTGAAAAAGAAATGAATGAACAATTAACTGGGAAAAAAGGTCGTATTTCATATGAACGTGATTTGTTTAATAAAAAGTTAGTTGATCCTAATGAAATCGTTCAAAAACCGTTACATGGTCATCATATTTATTTAACACTTGACCAGAAAATCCAAACACTTTTGGAAGATGTGTTATCAGAAGCAGACGCGTTATACCAACCAAAACGAATGACAGCAATTGTAATGGACCCTAAAACGGGTAAAATTCTTGCATTAAGCAACCGCCCAAGTTATAACCCCAATAAACCCGTTGGGGTTGAAAATTGGTATAATGATGCTATTTCAGTGCCTTTCGAACCAGGTTCAACGATGAAGATGTTTACGTGGGCTGCAGCCATTGAAGAAGGTGTGTATAACGGATCTGAAGGATATAAATCTGGCCGTTATCGAATCAATGAGCGCATTCAACCTGTTCCTGACCATAATGGTGGGAAAGGTTGGGGAACGATTTCATATGATGAAGGTTTTCAGCGTTCTTCAAATGTGGCAACTGCAAAAATTGTATGGGAAAAACTAGGAACGGAAAAATTCCTTGACTATTTAAAAGCATTCCAATTTGACAAAGAGACGGGTATCGATTTACCAGGCGAGATGTCCGGAAAAATATTGTATAATTGGCCTTTAGAAAAAGTAACGACAGGTTTTGGACAGGGAAGTACCTTGACACCGATGCAGCAGATGAAAGCAGCAACTGCAATTGCTAATGAAGGTAAAATGATGAAACCTTATATCATTGATAAAGTTGTTAACCCAAACACCAAAACGGTTAAACAAGAAAATAAACCAGAAGTAGTTGGTGAACCGATTTCAAAAGAAACTGCTGATGCTGTCCTGGAATTACTAGAAACAGTTGTCTACGGTAAACATGGTACAGGAAAAGCATATCAATTAGAAAATTATAAGGTTGCTGGTAAAACAGGAACAGCGCAAATTCCTAACCCAAACGGTGGTGGTTACCTAAGAGGATACGGTAATAATATATACTCATTTCTCGGAATAGCTCCTGCCGATGATCCGAAACTCATGATGTATATCTCAGTGAAACAACCTAACTTGAAGAAAGCGGATGGTAGTTATGAATCCGGTTCTGCTCCACTTGCTTTTGTGTTTAAAAATGTGATGGAAAACAGCCTTCATTATTTAAATGTTGAGCCGAATCAAGAGGAAGAAGAAGGAACAAAATCTACTACACTACCAGATTTAGTTGATCAACCGGTTAAGGATATCCTAAAACTAGAGAAAGAAATAGGTTTAAAGATTAGTGTAATCGGAAAAGGGAAGAACATAGTCTCAACGAATCTGGAAAAAGATACAGAAGTTTATTCAGGTGATCACTTAATCGTCATAACAGATTCGATCGTCATGCCAAATATTATTGGATGGTCGTATCGTGATGTTCTTCAATTAGCTAATTTGCTTGAATTACAAATAGAGGTAGAAGGAAATGGTTATGTTACATCCCAGAGTATTCCTGAAGGTAAAAGGTTAACAAAGAAAGATAGATTAAAGATTGAGCTGAAACCACCAACAAAAAAGAAAAAGTAGGTAAAAGGAACAGTGTTCTAATCCGATTCACAAATTCATATAGTTGATACAAGCCTAAGTATGTAGAGGAGTTGGAGAAATGAAGCGTGTATCGACTGTCATTGTGAAGAAACGGTTAGTCACTGTTTTTCTTTTTGGCATGCTGATTTTCGGGATTGTATTATTTCGATTAGGGTATGTCCAATTTGTTTCAGGTAAGGAATTGTCCGAATTAGCTGATGAGTCATGGAGTCGAGATATCCTATTTGAACCAGAGCGGGGTCGAATTGTAGATATAAATGACGTTATTATGGGGGAAAACGTCACCGCCCCTTCAATCGTCGTCATTCCTCGCCAAGTAAAAAACAAACAGGAAACGGCAAAAAAGTTAGCTAATATTTTACATATCTCTGAATCGCGGGCTTTAGAATATGTAACGAAAAATGCGAGTACGGTAGATATACGACCTGAAGGAAAGAAGATCACAAAAGAACAGGAACAAGCTATACGCTTATTAAATATGCCCGGCATTTATTTAGCGAAGGATTCCAAGCGGCATTATCCATTTGGAAATCATCTAGCCCACGTGTTAGGTTTTACAGGGATTGATAATCAAGGCTTAATGGGCTTGGAATTATTCCACGATGAATTATTAAAAGGCAAAAAAGGTCGACTATCCTATTACTCAGATGCTAAAGGCGGTAAATTAGAAAAACATGCTGATGTCTACGAATCGCCAACTGATGGTTTAGACTTAAAAATGACGATTGATTCTCGTGTTCAAGTTATAATGGAGCGAGAACTTGATTTAGCTGAGGCGAAATACAATCCTGATGGTGCCATTGCAATTGCTGTCAATCCAAAGGACGGAAGTATTTTAGGGATGGCTTCAAGACCAACATTTCATCCAGAACAGTATCAACAAGCAGATCCAGAAGTCTATGGACGCAATCTACCTATTTGGATGACATTTGAACCTGGTTCGACTTTTAAAATAATAACACTTGCTGCAGCTTTAGAGGAGGATCTCATAGACTTAAAGAAAGATACGTATCATGATCAAGGATTTGTCAAAGTTGGTGGATCCCGTTTACGCTGCTGGAAAAGTGGTGGCCATGGCTCACAAACATTTTTAGAAGTTGTTCAAAATTCATGTAACCCAGGTTTTGTACAACTTGGTCAATTACTTGGAACAGATAAATTATTTCAATACATAGATAAATTTGGCTTCGGGTCCAAAACAGGTATTGATTTACAAGGAGAAGGAACGGGTATTTTATTTAAGCGGGAAAATATAGGCCCTGTTGAATTAGCCACAACTTCCTTTGGACAAGGTGTCTCAGTGACACCGATTCAACAAGTTATGGCTGTATCAGCAGCAATTAATGGCGGCTATCTGTATGAACCATATGTAGCTAAAGCTTGGCTTGACCCACATACTGGAAAAGAAGTAAAAACGTATAAACCTGTTTTAAAAGAACGGGTTATTTCTGACAAGACTTCTAAGGAAGTAAGAGAGGCTTTAGAGAGTGTCGTCGCAAATGGAACAGGGCGGCCTGCATATGTCGATGGATACCGTGTTGGAGGTAAAACTGGAACAGCACAGAAGGTTGGTAGGGACGGAAGATACATGGCTAATAATCATATCGTTTCCTTTATCGGCTTTGCACCAAGTGATGACCCGGAAATTGTCGTCTATGTGGCAATTGATAACCCTAAAGGAACGGTTCAGTTTGGTGGCGTTGTCGCTGCACCAATTGTCGGTCAGATTATAGAAGATAGTTTAAGTGTATTAGGAGTCGAACGTAGAAAAGATGGATTAGAAAAGAAAACTCAATGGCCAGATGTACCGAAAGTTAAAGTCCCGGATTTTAAAGGAAAGCGAACAGACGAATTGATGACCTATTTAACGAATCTTACCCTTGAAATCGAGGGGGAAGGGGATATTATTTTAGATCAGTCGCCAGAAGCAGGTGTAATGGTCGAACAAGGGTCTACTATTAGACTTTACGTTAGTGAAGAATAGGCTTACTCGTTACATAAAACAATCGAGATTATCGTATGAGTTTGATATAATAATTGAAGTGTCATTCGGACCATTTATTGAATATTAAATTAGAGCTATAGATAGGATGTTGTGATAAATGAAATTAATTAATCTGCTTGAAAGTCTAGCTTTTTATCGGACAACACGACCAATCGATCATCATTTGGAAATAGCAGCTATTGAAGTTGATTCTCGTAAAGTGTCGCCAGGCTCGCTATTTGTTTGCATAAAGGGATTTACTGTAGATGGACATGATTTTGTAAAGGAAGCACTTGACAATGGAGCATCGGCAATTATTGCTGAAAAAGAAATGACACTTCCTGAGTCAGTTCCAGTTATTTATGTATCAGACACCAAGCGTGCTCTAGCGATGCTAGCTGTCCGTTTTTATCAGCAACCCACAAAGGAATTACAATTAATTGGAATCACTGGAACAAATGGAAAAACGACAATCACATATTTATTAGAAACGATTTTTAAAGCTAATCAACGTCGAACAGGTGTAATTGGTACCATTCAAATGAAAATTAATGATCAAACGATTGAAACAAACAATACGACACCAGACGCTCTTAATTTACAGAAAGTTTTCCGTCAGATGAGTGACGAGAACGTGGATATAGCGATGATGGAAGTGTCATCACATGCCCTGGATCAGGGCAGGGTTTTTGGGTGTCATTTTGATACAGCAATTTATACAAACTTGTCACAAGACCATCTAGATTATCATAAAGATATGGATGACTACTTACGTGCCAAGTCATTACTTTTTTCACAATTAGGTAATCATTACCAATCGGATCAGAAACAATTTGCCATTATTAATGAAGATGATGCTGCAAGTGGGTTATTAAAGAAAAGCACGGCTCAGCATGTCATCACTTATGGCTACCGTAATCATGCTGATATTATGGCGAAAAATGTTGAATTACATATTGACCATACGTCATTCCAACTTGATACACCAGTTGGTACAATTGACATTAAGAGCCGCTTAATCGGCTTGTTTAACGTATATAATATGTTAGCAGCAGCAAGTGCTGCCATTTGTCACCATGTTTCATTACAAACGATTAAAGAAGCGTTGGAAAGTATGACAGGTGTAGATGGACGTTTTGAACCTGTTGTAGCAGGGCAAGATTTCGGGGTGATTGTTGATTACGCACACACGCCTGATTCATTAGAAAATGTGTTAACAACGATTCAAGAGTTTGCGAATAAAAGAATAGCGGTTGTCGTGGGGTGTGGGGGAGACCGTGACCGGTCAAAACGACCACTCATGGCGCAAATTGCTGTTAAATATGCCGATGAAGCTATTTTTACATCAGATAATCCGCGTACAGAAGACCCAGATCGCATTATTGAAGATATGATTCAAGGATTAAATCCAGATGAAACGAATTATACTGTCATTGTCGACCGTAAAAAGGCGATAGATTATGCCATTCAAAAAGCAGATTCTGCTGATATTGTACTTATTGCAGGAAAAGGACATGAAACATATCAACAAATTGGAACTGAAAAGATTCATTTTGATGATAGAGAAATTGCCACAGAGGCTATTAAACATAAGGGGAATCGCTAATGTTGTTTACAATCCACGACTTAATACAGTTATTTCCAAATATTAATGAGGATATTGAAAAAAATACGGCTATTCAATCCGTTTCGACAGATAGCCGTCAAGATATATCAGATTCATTGTTTGTTCCTATCATTGGGGAGACTTTTGACGGTCATGATTATCTTCTGGATGCAATTGCGAATGGAGCCATTGCGGCATTATGGGAACAATCAAAAAAAATTCCAGCATCTTTACCAAATGGATTCCCGTTATTTTTAGTTGATGATACGATAAGCGCTTTACAACAACTTAGTCAATATTATCGCAGAAAAATAAATCCATTTGTTATAGGTATTACGGGGTCTAACGGAAAGACAACGACCAAGGATCTTGTTGGTAACATTCTTAGCACGACATATAAAACACATGTCACGGAAGGAAACTTTAATAACCATATTGGTCTTCCTTTAACAATATTGTCAATGCCACATGATACAAAGATGCTTGTTTTAGAAATGGGAATGAGTCATGCGGGGGAGATCGCCTTATTATCGAACATTGCTGAACCAGATGTGGCGATCATAACAAATATAGGAGAATCACATATTGAGTACTTAGGTTCACGTGAAAATATCGCAAAAGCTAAATTAGAAGTACTCATCGGATTAAAAGATAAAGGTCTATTAATAGTTGATGGCGACGAACCTCTCCTAGCGGTTAAAAACATATCACATCCGTGCGTAAGTATTGGTACGACAGGGAAAGCAGATATGTCGATTAAAGATATAAAATTGACAAAAAATGGAACTGATTTTACCATCGACCAGAAAGCATATCATATCCCGCTTTACGGGATACACCATGCTAAAAATGCAGCATATGCGATTGTTTTAGGGAAACATTTAAACATCGATGAACATACAATTAAAAAGGCCCTCCATCATCCTAATATCACTCGTATGCGTTTTGAAATGATTAAAGGTATAAATAATGTCACACTAATTAATGATGCCTATAATGCTTCACCAACATCGATGAAAGCCTCAATAGAGGTAATGAAACAGTTACAGGGTTATAAAGAAAAGGTCCTTGTTCTAGGAGATATGTTTGAATTAGGCGCTGAACAAGAAGAATGGCATCGTTCAGTGGCTCATGTGATTGATGAAGACATTGATGCACTCTTTACAATTGGAGAGTATGCACATATGATAGGTGAGGAAGTAAAAAAACAAAGAAAACAAACAGCATGTTTTCAAGTAGAATCACCACATACATTCCTTGAACAAATGAAACCATTTGTACACAAGGATGCCCTTATCTTATTTAAAGCATCGCGTGGTATGCAATTAGAAGTTTGGATGAAGCGTTTATTAATAGAGGAATAAAAAAGCATAATAGCGATGAATAAAGGATGCATTTATCATTTGGACGGTTATTTGTAAGGAGGAAGTATATTGAATATATCGGTATTAATTATAACGATCTTAATAGGATTTCTGATTACCGTCCTTTTATCACCAGTATTTATTCCATTTTTAAGACGTTTAAAATTTGGACAAAGTATACGGGAAGAAGGACCACAATCACATATGAAAAAGACGGGGACTCCAACAATGGGAGGAATCGTCATTGTATTTAGTATTGTTTTAACATCACTTATTATGACTTATAAATTTACTGGAAAATTTGGATCCTACGAACTATGGCTATTATTGTTTGTACTTATTGGTTATGGTTTACTCGGTTTTCTAGATGATTTTATTAAAGTGGCAATGAAGCGTAACCTTGGCTTAACCTCAAAGCAAAAAATGCTAGGTCAAATCGTTATTGCTTTAGTTTTCTATTTCATATTACGCTCACAAGATTTTTCAACAACCATCCATATTCCTGGAACAACGATTGAATGGGAATTAGGATGGGGCTATGCATTTCTGATTATCTTTATGTTAGTTGGTTCATCGAATGCCGTTAATTTGACAGATGGTCTAGATGGGCTACTAGCAGGTACGGCGGCGATTGCGTTTGGGACTTATGGAATCTTAGCGTGGCAAACATCACTTCATAGTGAAATAACGATATTCACGCTATCTGTAGTAGGTGCTTTACTTGGTTTTTTAGTTTTTAATGCTCACCCAGCTAAAGTTTTTATGGGAGATACGGGTTCATTAGCACTTGGAGGCGCTATTGCTGCTATTGCGATTCTAACAAAATTGGAAATCCTCCTCGTCATCATCGGCGGTGTGTTTGTCATTGAAACATTATCTGTCATTATTCAAGTGATATCGTTTAAGACGACAGGAAAAAGAGTCTTCAAAATGAGCCCACTACATCATCATTATGAGTTATTAGGATGGTCAGAATGGCGCGTCGTGACAACATTTTGGATGGTTGGGTTACTCTTCTCAGCTCTCGGAATTTATATTGAGGTGTGGCTAGGATGAATACATTATCTGAATTTCCTTATACACATGTGCTCGTACTAGGATTGGCAAAAAGTGGGACTGCAGCAACAACGATTTTATTAGCTAATGATCGTCACGTTCGAGTCAATGACTTAGGAACGAAGGAAGATAATCCAGGTGTTAAAAAGCTTAAACGGCTTGGAGCAGAAGTTGTCGTTGGCTCTCACCCCTTATCAGTTTTGGACGGCATTGAAGTTATAATTAAAAACCCTGGTATTCCCTATTCTAATCCGATTTTACGAGAAGCTTATAAACGCAACATTCCGATTTTTACTGAAATCGAATTGGCGAGTTATTTAGCAAAAGACCGTATTATTGGAATTACGGGGTCTAATGGTAAGACAACAACAACAACCTTAATTACAAATATGCTTCTCAGTAGTAAGCAAAAGGTAAAGGTAGCAGGAAATATCGGAACGGTAGCATCTGAAGTCGCAACAGATTTAAAAGCTGATGAGCAGCTTGTCCTTGAGTTATCATCCTTTCAACTTATGGGAATTGATACATTCAAACCGAAAATTTCTGTGCTTTTAAATATATTTGAAGCTCATCTTGATTATCATGAAACGATGAAAAATTATATTCAGGCTAAGGCGAATATCATTAAAAATCAAAATGAATCCGATTATTTTGTTTATAATGCTGATGATCCAGTCGTTAATCAAATAGCGAGCAAAGTTCGTTCGATAAAAGTACCTTTTTCACTTGAAAAACGATTAACTAATGGGGCATGGTTGGATGAAACGAGTGTTTATTTTAAAACAGAAAAGATAATTGACAGAAAAGAAATTGTACTGGTTGGTTCTCATAATATGGCAAATATATTAGCAGCAATAAGTACAGCTATGATTGCTGGAGCTACGGTTAGTGGTATTAATCAAGTTTTAAAAACATTTACCGGTGTTAAACATCGCCTGCAATATGTTACTGAAGTCAATGGACGTGCCTTTTACAATGATTCTAAAGCGACAAATGTTTTAGCAACCGAAAAAGCTCTTGCATCATTTACAAAGCCGACTATTTTACTTGCTGGTGGTCTTGATCGTGGCAATGAATTTTCTGCTCTGATACCATATTTAAACAATGTAAAGGCATTGCTATTATTTGGAGAAACAAAAGAAAAGTTAGCTCGAATTGGTAAAGAGGCTGGAATTCAAGTTATCCAGTTTGCTGAGAATGTAGAAGATGCGACTGAACTGGCATACAATGTATCAGATGAAGGTGATGTTATTCTCCTCTCTCCGGCATGTGCAAGTTGGGATCAATATAAAACATTTGAACAAAGAGGTGACATGTTTATACAAGCCGTGCATAAATTGAAGTAGGGGCTTGTTTAACATTGTTACACAAAATATATATATAGAAAAACATGCCCCAATACCATATGAGGTGAGGGGTGTTTTCTTTTGTTACGAAAAGAATCTGTTAAAGGTCATCCAGACTATATATTACTCATTGTTATTATTTCTCTACTACTCCTAGGTATAATTATGGTTTTTACATCATCATATATTTGGGCGGAATATAAATATGAAGATATGTTTTTCTTTGTAAAACGTCAACTTTTATTTGCTTCAGTCGGTGTCATTGGTATGATTATTATCATGTCAATACCGTATCATTTTTGGATTGTATATTCGAAAGTCATCTTATTAGCATGTTTTTTCTTACTGATTATTGTATTAATACCAGGAATCGGAATGATACGTGGTGGAGCACAGAGTTGGATTGGAGTAGGTGCATTTAGTATTCAACCATCAGAGTTTGTTAAACTGGGATTAATCATGTTTTTATCGATGAAGCTGGCTAAAAACAAAAAACAAATTACCTCCTTTAGGAAAGGCTTTTTACCACTATTGTTATTAATTTTCGCCGTATTTGGTTTAATCATGTTACAACCAGATTTAGGAACGGGTGTTGTCCTTGTTTTAACATGTATGGTGTTGTTATTTGTCGGAGGTGCGCGCATTCTACATTTTATGGGGATTGCTCTTATAGGCATTGTTGCCTTTATTTTATTAATTTTATCAGCACCTTATCGTATAAGTCGTATTACTGCTTTTTTAAATCCTTGGGAAGACCCATTAGGTGATGGTTTTCAAATCATACAATCCTTATATGCTCTTGGTCCAGGTGGACTAATGGGAACAGGTCTTGGAAATAGCTTGCAGAAGTACTTTTATTTACCAGAACCACAAACAGACTTCATCTTCGCTATTTTAGGGGAGGAATTGGGTTTTATTGGTGGAGGCTTTGTCATCTGTTTATTTGCGATGTTTTTTTGGCGTGGTATAAAAATCGCTCTCGAATCACCCGATCATTTTGGGAGATATTTAGCTTTAGGAATTGTTAGTTTAGTAACGATTCAAACACTTATTAATATCAGTGTCGTGATTGGGTTAATTCCAGTTACTGGTATTACATTACCTTATTTAAGTTATGGGGGATCCTCTCTCACTCTAACACTTTGCTCCTCTGGAATTCTTTTAAATATTAGTAAAATGACTCGTCACTAGATTCACTAAAATAATTTACATGTATTTTAAAGAAACTTAGGGACAGTACTATCTGTTTCATACCATGTTATGTTATAATTCAGTTAACAAAGGAATATCTTTGTAAAATTTTTTATACGAGGGAAGAAATGAAGATGGAAGATAAAAAAGTTGTTTCAATCGAGGATCACATCCCTAAATTGAAACAAGCACGAAAGAAAAAAGCGAATAGACGTCTCATTTTTTACCTTTTTACTTTCTTTTTTTTAGTCACAATAATTGTCTATTTACAAACCCCATTAAGTGACATTAAAACAATTTCCATTCATGGGATTGATTTACTTGAAGAAGAAGAGGTTTTTGAATTAAGTGGTCTTGAAATATCACAAAATATATGGTCAATTAATAAAGGTAAAATCAAGAAAACATTAGAAAAGCATCCTTTAGTAAAGGAAGCGCATATTAAGCGCCAATTACCTTGGCAAATAACAGTTGATATAACGGAATACCTACATATTGGTTATGTCAAAAAGAGAGAAAGCTTTTATCCAGTTCTTGGAAATGGTACGGTAATAGAAGAAAAGAAAAACAGCCATATTCGTGGAGATGCACCTTTGCTCGTTAATTTTAAAGAAAATGAGCACTTGGAAAATATGGCACAAGAACTTGGAAAACTCCCTAAAGCAATTACCCACTTAATTTCAGAAATTCATTGGGAACCATCAGAAAAAAATAAACATAAAGTTATCTTGTATATGAATGATGGCTACACTGTATCAGCAACAATCCGTGATTTCTCCAAGAAAATGGAATTATATCCGTCTATTGTTTCCCAAATCGAAGAAGGTAAACAAGGAATGATTCATATTGGTGTTGGTACATATTTTGAAGAATATAGGAATTAATACCTATAATATTATCTTTAATTCTAATAAAAAGACTGATTTAATTCATTATAAAAGATTTGTAGTGCAAATATCATAGATATATATTTATTTTTTGGTCAAAGTCCTTTAATATAGGATAATAAAGGATTATATGTATTATATAGAACATCTGGGAAACTAAACAGATGCTGATAGGTCGGAGGTGCCTTGTTTTGGATAATAATGAAATCTTAGTAAGCCTTGATATTGGTACATCAAATATAAAAGTTATAATTGGAGAACTAATGAATGATTCCTTAAACATCATTGGAGTAGGTACAGCCCCATCTAATGGAATGAAAAAAGGAGCCATCGTTGATATTGAAGAGACGGTTCAATCCATTCGAAATGCTGTTGAACAAGCAGAGCGCATGGTTGGAATGAAAATTGAAAGTGCTGTTATTGGAATAAGTGGAAATCACATTCAATTACAACCTTGTCATGGTGTTGTAGCTGTTCAAAGTGAAGACCGTGAAATTGGTGATGAAGATGTCGCACGTGTCATTGAAGGAGCACAAGTGATTTCCATTCCGCCAGAACGGGAAATTATTGACGTGATTCCAGAGCAGTTTATTGTTGATGGATTAGAAGACATCACTGATCCGCGAGGCATGATTGGTGTTCGTCTCGAAATGGAAGGTACGATTATTACGTGCTCAAAAACGATTTTACATAATACACTAAAATGTGTAGAACGAGCAAATTTACAGGTTGCGGATATTGTTTTACAACCTCTAGCAGCAGGTGAAATAGCTCTATCCAAAGATGAGAAAAATCTTGGTGTTGCTTTAATTGATGTTGGTGGAGGCTGTACAACTGTATCTGTCTTTGAGAATGAACATCTCGTATCGACAAGCGTCGTTCCACTAGGTGGCGACAATATAACGAAAGACTTATCAATTGGTTTACGTACAACAACAGATGAGGCCGAAGAAATAAAAATTAACCATGGACATGCTTTTTATGAGGATGCCCGTGATGATGAAGTCTTTAAAGCGACAATTATTGGTAGTGATCGCCAAGAATCTTTTAATCAAATAGATATTGCTGATATCATTGAAGCTAGATTAGAAGAAATCTATGCTTATGCTATTAGGGAAATTAGAAGAATGGGCTATGATCATCTGCCTGGCGGATATGTGTTAACAGGCGGAACGATGAAAATGCCTGGTGTATTAGAACTAGCACAAGATATTTTTCAAGCGAATGTAAGAATTGCTATTTCAGATTATATAGGTGTTAGAGAACCACAGTATACAGCAGGGGTCGGCATCTTGCAATTTGCATATAAGAATGCGAAAATACAAGGAAAAGAATTATTTCCCGCTGTTATTATTACGGCTCAGGAAGGACCTAAAAAAAGAGTTCGAAAACAAGAAACAACGACCAAAAAAGCTGACAAGAAAAAAACCGGAATAGCTAATTTCTTTAAGAGTTTTTTCGAATAAGGCAAAGATCATGCCTCTTGGGGCTTGAACTCCTATTCGTATCGAGCAACGATGAAACAGTCATTTTTAAAGCGAATGGTGTAACTTTTGCATATTAGGAGGAAAAGATTATGTTGGACTTTGATATGAACATGGACCAATTAGCAACTATAAAAGTAATCGGCGTTGGTGGTGGTGGAAACAATGCCGTTAATCGGATGATTGAACATGGTGTTGAAGGCGTTGAATTTATTGCTGTGAATACAGATGCTCAAGCATTAAATCTATCAAAAGCCGAATTAAAATTACAAATCGGCACTAAATTGACTAGAGGTCTTGGTGCGGGTGCTAATCCAGAAGTAGGTAAAAAAGCTGCAGAAGAAAGCCGTGAACAAATTGAAGAAGCTTTGCAAGGGGCAGATATGATTTTTGTAACAGCTGGTATGGGTGGTGGAACAGGAACAGGTGCCGCACCTATTATTGCCCAAATTTCAAAAGAAATCGGTGCGTTAACTGTTGGTGTCGTAACGAGGCCTTTCTCATTTGAAGGAAGGAGACGTTCTACTCAAGCTATTGCAGGAATCGATGCCTTGAAAAAAGCAGTCGATACATTAATCGTTATTCCAAATGATCGTTTATTAGAAATTGTAGATAAAAACACACCGATGTTAGAAGCATTCCGAGAAGCTGACAATGTATTACGTCAAGGTGTCCAAGGTATCTCTGACTTAATTGCGAAACCAGGATTAATTAACGTTGATTTTGCTGACGTTAAAACAATTATGTATGATAAAGGTTCCGCTTTAATGGGAATAGGGGTAGCTACTGGTGAGAATCGGGCTACAGAAGCTGCCAAAAAAGCTATTTCATCTCCGCTTTTAGAAACATCCATCGACGGGGCACATGGTATTTTAATGAATATCACAGGTGGCATGAATTTAAGTTTATATGAAGTACAAGAAGCTGCTGATCTTGTCACAACTGCGGCAGACGAGGAAGTAAACGTGATATTCGGATCCGTTATTAATGAAAGTTTAAAAGACGAAATCATTGTAACTGTTATTGCTACAGGATTTGATGAGGCTAAACGCGAACAACCACCTGTTCGGAAAAGACCGACAAGAAGTCAACAGCAAATAGCTGCAACGAAAGAAGAAGAACCACAAGTAGAAGAACATACGTCAAATCAACATGTCAAACAGGAAGAGGATATCTTAGACATTCCGACTTTTTTAAGAAATCGCAACCGTAACCGTAATCGTTAATTATATGAATTAAGCAGGCAATCACGTGTTAAACACGTATGATTGCCTGCTTTTTTAATTCCGACAATATTCTAGAAAACATGTTCAAATTAGCTGGTTATCTCGTACAAAAACTGACAGTCTTTTTATTTTATATCAGCTATACTTTCGTTAGAGGGGTTGGGGAGTGTGGTATGTCAATATATTTAGATATTATTTGGTTACTCAATTTTTTTCTTGATGGCATGTTGTTAATGTTAACCCAATTATTAGCAAAGGAAGCAATCAAGAAATGGCGTATTCTAATTGGTGCATTTATCGCTTCATTACTTGTACCAATATCAATCTATGCACCAGATTCGTTTTTTACATCACCTGTTGGTAAATGTCTTTATTCTTTTCTGATCATCATCACCACTTTTGGATTTCATTCGATCCATCGTTTAATTAAACGCCTGTTGTTATTTTATTTTGTTTCATTTTCAATTGGAGGTGGTCTGATTGCAGTATATTTTATGATGAATCATGCGATTGTTATAACGGATCAAGGTTGGATGACTTTCCATAGTGGTTTAGGAGATCCGATTAGTTGGCTTTTCGTTATCATCGGATTTCCTATTTCTTGGTACTTTACAAAGAGTCGTATGGACAAGCACGCAATTGAGAAATTGCGCCATGATCAACTCTATTCAGTAGCCATTACAATTAAAAATAAGACTTATCAAACAATAGGTTATTTGGATAGTGGAAATCACTTAGTCGACCCACTTACAAAACGTTGTGTCGTTATTTGTGATTCCCAGTTTTTAAAACAATGGTTTACTAAAGAGGATTGGGATCATTTATTACATTCCTATTCCCAACTTAATATTCATGATATTCCAGAAGGTTGGGAATCTCTTGTTCATGTGATTCCATTTCATGGTGTATCGGGAAATGAGAATATTTTATTTGCCATACGCCCAACACAACTAACGTTTTCAAATCAAGAAAAACAAATGACAACAAACCACGTCTTAATCGGGATTCAGTTTGGTAAATTATCAAAAGACGGTAAGTACCATTGCTTATTACATCCATACTTGATGAAAGATAGCCATGCTGTATTAACCAAAATAGAGTAAGGGAGCTGAACGCATTGAAACGACTAAAGTTACGCTTGATGTTATGGTGGTATAAATTATTAATTAAACTCGGTATCAAATCTGATGAGATTTATTATATTGGTGGTAAAACGGCACTTCCTACTCCACTGACCAAGGAGGAGGAAGCTGAGTTATTAAAATTACTGGCAAAAGGAGACCAATCAGCACGTGCGGTGCTAATTGAGCGAAATCTCCGACTTGTTGTATATATTGCACGCAAATTTGAAAACACGGGCATAAATATTGAAGACCTCATTAGCATCGGAACAATTGGCCTGATTAAAGCAGTTAATACGTTTAATCCTGAACGCAAAATTAAATTAGCGACATATGCTTCAAGATGTATTGAAAACGAAATTTTGATGTATTTACGCCGCAATAATAAAACACGGGCAGAGATTTCATTCGATGAACCATTAAATATCGATTGGGATGGTAATGAGCTCTTGCTATCTGATGTGCTAGGAACGGATGAAGACTTAATTACGCGTGATTTGGAAGCAAAGGTAGATAAACATCTACTTAAAAATGCCTTAAAAAAGCTGAATGATCGTGAGAAGAAAATTATGGAATTACGCTTTGGTCTTATAGGTGAAGAAGAAAAAACACAAAAAGATGTGGCAGATATTTTAGGCATATCACAATCATATATATCACGGCTAGAAAAAAAGATTATAAAACGTCTTAAAAAGGAATTTAACAAAATGGTTTAATATAAGTCTGGTCTGATTTATCGTTGAGTAATAAAGAAAATGGTTTTTTATTCCTGCATAAAAACCCTTCTTGACGGAGATACTGTCCATAAACAGCAACTCCAATTTGGGAGGGTACAGAATGTCTAGACATAAAGTCGTTATATGTGGGGTAGATACATCAAAATTACCCGTCTTAAAAAACGAAGAAATGCGTGTTTTATTTAAAGAGATGCAATCTGGAGACTTGTCTGCACGGGAAAAACTAGTCAACGGAAATTTACGACTCGTATTAAGTGTCATTCAACGATTCAATAATCGAGGTGAAAATGCGGATGACCTGTTTCAAGTTGGTTGTATCGGTCTTATGAAGTCCATAGATAATTTTGATTTAAGTCATAATGTAAGGTTCTCTACGTATGCTGTACCTATGATTATCGGAGAAATACGGCGTTACTTAAGAGATAATAATCCGATTAGGGTTTCTCGCTCATTAAGAGATATTGCTTATAAAGCGCTTAAAGTGAGAGAAACGTTAATTAATCGAACATCTAAAGAACCAACACCAGCCGAAATTGCTGAAGAAATGGGTATTTCACATGCCGAAATTGTTTTTGCGCTTGATGCAATCCAAGATCCAATATCATTATTTGAGCCGATTTATAATGACGGGGGGGACCCCATCTATGTTATGGATCAAATCAGTGATGATAAAGAAGACGATTATTCATGGGTAGATATCCTTTCACTAAAGGAAGGAATTCACCGTTTAAATGAACGTGAAAAGCTAATTTTAAATAAACGATTTTTCCAAGGTAAAACACAAATGGAAGTTGCTGAAGAAATTGGTATTTCACAAGCTCAAGTATCCCGATTAGAAAAAGCGGCAATTCAACAAGTTAATAAAGAGATGTTTGAATCATAATGAAAAACAGGCAGTCATTTGCCTGTTTTTTTATTTGTGTTTAATCAGTTGATAACATTCATCTAAATTTGCCAAGTATGCATATATATAGTATGAGGTGAATCGTTATGATGACATTATCACAGCTCCAACAAAAAGAGGTCATTACAATCAATCGGGGGGAAAGACTCGGCTTTATCTCTGATTTGGAAATTGATTCTGATAGGGGGTATATTCTAGCGATTATTATTTTTTCGCGTGATGGTGGCCCTTTTTTTGGGAAGCATCAAGAAGTTGTCATCCCTTGGGAACAAATTATTACGATCGGTGAAGACATTATATTAGTAGAAGAAAAAGGTATACATGAATAAATAAGAATATGACAGTAAACTATGATAAACTAAAAGAAAAAAGGGAGCATTATAGATGGCTGATATATTTCAAAAGGCAGATTCAAATATTCTTCGGGTGATTCAATGGGAGAGACTTCATCCGGATTTATGTGTTGGTTTTACAACGAGAAATGGTGGTGTCAGTCAACCGCCATATGATACGTTAAATATGGGCTTACATGTATCAGATGAACCTGAACATGTTCTAATGAATCGTGAAAAAGTTAGTAAACAGCTTGGATTCCCCCTGGAAAACTGGGTACAAGGTCAACAAATACACGATTCCAACATTCATCTTATAGAATCAACTGATCGAGGTCGTGGATCATTTTCATATGACACATCGATTCGTCAAGTAGATGGTTTTATAACGAAAGAGACAGGAATTCTTTGTACAGCGGTATTTGCTGACTGTGTGCCGATTTTTTTCTTTGATCCGAAAACATCTTACATTGGGATTGCTCATGCCGGATGGCAAGGTACTGTTAAGCGGATTGCTGAACAAATGATTGTTAAATTCGTAGCACTTGGTGCCTATGCTGAAGACGTAAAAGTAGCAATTGGTCCTTGTATTTCGCAAGATAACTATGAAGTCGATCAACATGTTATGAACCGTATCCCTCAGGAATATCATAAGAGCGTTGCTATTCCGACGAAAGAACGAAAATATCTCTTGGATTTAAAACAATTGAATATGGACATACTTTTGCAAAGTGGTGTGCTTCGTACTAATATAGAGGTAACTAATTATTGTACCTATCGTCACAGAGGTCTTTTTTATTCTCATCGTCGTGAACAAGGACGAACAGGTAGAATGATTGGCTTTATAGGTTATAAATCGTGACGAAGGGTGGAAAGGGTAGAGGAATTTTATGAGAATACGGGAAAATTTGCAAGCGATTCAAGATCATATCCAAGAAGCATGTAAAAAAAGTGGTCGACAAACGAATGAAATAACAATCATTGCCGTAACAAAATATGTTACAATAGAGCGTGCGAAGGAAGCCATTGAAAGTGGAATCATTCATCTAGCCGAAAATCGTACGGATGGTTTTTTAGAAAAGTACGAAGAGATTAAGGACGATGCAAAATGGCACTTTATCGGTACACTTCAATCGAGAAAAACACGTGATGTCGTTAATAAAGTAGTCGCTATTCATTCACTAGATCGAAAATCTTTAGCAAAAGAAATTGAAAAGCGAGCCGAAAAACGTGTAGACTGTTTCGTGCAAGTGAATGTTAGTGAAGAGGAAAGTAAACATGGATTAGCGGTTAAAGACGTGATTCCGTTCATTAAGCATCTAGAAAACTATGAGAAAATCCGTGTAGTCGGATTAATGACCATGGCTCCACATACAGATGATGAGGACGAGATAAGACGTGTCTTTCGTAAGTTACGACAGCTAAGGGATGACGTCCGGAGCATGAATTTACCATATGCACCATGTTTATATTTATCAATGGGTATGAGCAATGATTATAAAATTGCGATTGAAGAAGGGGCAACACATATCCGGATTGGCTCTAGACTCGTCGGTCAATAGGAAATCATGCTCTAATAAGGAGAGATAATATTGAGTTTGAAAAATAAGATTAAATCTCTTTTTGAAACAGGTGAAGAATATGTTGAGGTCGATGTTCCGGATAATGTTGAGAGGGATGAAAGAGAGTCACAGACAGTCGTTAATTTAACACGATTACAAGAAGCGACAACTAAGATGATCTTATGTGAGCCGCGTACATATAGTGAAGCACAAGAAATTGCAGATCATATCCGTAACCGTCGTTCAGTCGTGATTAACTTACAGCAATTGGAGCATGAACAAGCACTGCGCATCATTGATTTTATGAGTGGTACAGTTTATGCGCTTAATGGACAGATTCAAAAACTTGGTACAGAAACATTTCTTTGTACTCCGGATAATGTTGATGTATCTGGGTCAATTTCTGATACAGTATCAGAGGAAGTTGAATTTAACAGAGGGTGGTAGTATATGATTTTACAGCAAATATTTCAGCTATTAAGTACAGCAATGCTTATTTATGGCTATTTACTTATTATTTATATCTTTATGTCTTGGTTTCCAGGTGCGAGGGAGTCATCATTCGGTATTTTTTTAGGACGAATTAGTGAACCATATTTAGAAGTATTTCGTCGTTTTATTCCACCACTTGGTATGATTGACTTTTCCCCAATTGTTGCTATTCTAATTCTGAACTTTGCAAGAACATACGGCTTGTCAGCCTTATTTAGTTTTTTATATCAAATGTTCTAGAGGAAATATAAATGAGTATTTATCAACATTTTCGGGAAGAGGAACAACCATTTATTGACCAAGTGTTATCATGGAAGGAAATGGTCGAACGTACATATCAGCCTAAATTAACCGATTTTTTAGACCCTCGTCAATGCCGAATTATAAATACCTTAATTCCTGATACTGAACATGAATTAAAAGTTTTAGAATATGGTGGGGGTAAGGATACTGAGCGAAAACGTGTTTTAATTGCACCATATTACGAAACGGTTGTAGAAAATGATTTTAACCTCTCACTAATTGAAACGACTTTTCCAGAGAAATTTGTTACCATATCACATAAAGATGTGTTAGGCGCATTTTTATCTTTAGGAATTGTACGTGATAAATTAGGAGATATTGTTATAATCGACGGGACAGTTCAACTTGTAATCGCTCAAGAAATTGCTCTTTTTGTAAAAATGAATTTAACGCAAATAAAACGCGCCACTGTCAAATTTTACGAAAAACCATTGAGTGAAAGAATTCAGAGTGTTGAACAATGGATTAAGTCAACAGCAACGGTTACTTCGCTAAGACTGGATAATGTCGTTAAAGAAATATATAATATATCTAGAAAAGATGCTAGACAGGCTATTTTAAAGCAACTCGTTAAAGTGAATTTTAAAACGATAGACGATGCGAAATTCTTACTTGAAGAAGGGGACCTTATTTCCTTTAGAGGAAAAGGAAGAAGTAAGCTTGTTGAAATCTTAGGAGAAACAAGAAAAGGAAAAACAAGAATTATAACGGCAAGACTCAATTAAAAGGAAACATAAAATTACTCTAAAGATGACATTAGGAGGTGTCTTCATGTCTTTAACACCACTTGATATTCATAATAAACAATTTACTAAAAGTTTTCGTGGGTTTGATGAAGACGAAGTTAATAAGTTTTTAGATCAGGTTATGAAAGACTATGAAGCTGTTATTCGTGAGAAAAAAGACTATCAAGACAAAGTTGCGCAATTAAATGAACGGTTGAGTCACTTTACTAATATTGAAGAAACGCTAAATAAATCGATTTTAGTTGCCCAAGAAACAGCAGAAGAAGTAAAAGGTAATGCCATGAAAGAAGCAAAACTCATTGTTAAAGAAGCAGAGAAAAATGCCGATCGTATCATCAATGAAGCTTTAACAAAAGCTCGTACGATTGCTATTGAAGTAGAAGAATTAAAAAAACAAGCTAAAGTATTTCGTACACGTTTGAAAATGTTAGTTGAAGCGCAACTCGATATGGTAAATACGGATGATTGGGAAGAATTATTAGACACAGAACTGATTGATGATGAACTTGTCAAGGTTGAAGGTTAACTTCTTGACGGAATCGTATTTATTGCATATAATACTAAAAAAACAGAAACATTTTATGTGATGACGGAGACAGTATAAAGGTAATGGCTGTTCAGCGAGTCAGGAAATGGTGGAAGCCTGATGCAGACATACGTTTAGAAGATCCCTCCCGAGCAGCTCGTTTGAAATGAGTAGAACTGGCCGGTTGATAGACGTTATAAATCATTATGAGTGAATTTAAAGACGATATTGTTAAAAACTAAGGCTTTAAATTAAAAGGGTGGTACCGCGAGTCTTCTCGTCCCTTATAGGGATGTGAAGGCTTTTTATTTTATATTTTAAGGAGGACTTGAAATGGAATATAAACAAACACTTTTATTACCAAAAACAAAATTTCCAATGCGTGGTAATTTGCCGAATAAAGAACCTGTACGTCGTCAAAAATGGGATGACATGAAACTATATGAACAACAACTAGAACGAACAAAAGGTCGCCCATTATTTATCTTGCATGATGGGCCACCATATGCGAATGGGGATTTACACATTGGTCATGCGCTGAATCAGATTTTAAAGGATTTTATTGTTCGTTATAAATCAATGTCAGGTTTCCATGCCCCATATATTCCTGGTTGGGACACACATGGACTGCCGATTGAAACAGCATTAACAAAAAATAAGAAAGTTGATCGCAAAAAAATGTCGGTCGCTGAATTTAGACAAAAATGTGCCGAATATGCACTTGATCAAGTTGAACGCCAACGCGAGCAACGTAAACAACTCGGTGCGACTGGTGATTGGAAAAATCCGTATCTTACATTGAAAAACGAATATGAAGCGGCTCAAATTAGAGTGTTTGGAGAGATGGCGAAAAAAGGCTATATTTATAAAGGCTTACGTCCAGTTTATTGGTCACCTTCTTCCGAATCCGCTTTAGCAGAAGCTGAAATTGAATATCATGATAAACGTTCACCATCGATCTATGTTTCATTTGATGTAATTGATGGTAAAGGTGTTTTACAGTCTGATGAAAAAATTATCATTTGGACAACGACACCATGGACGCTTCCAGCAAACTTAGGTATTGCTTTACACCCGCAATTAGAATATGTCGTCGTTCAAGTCGATGATGAAAAATATGTTGTTGCCCATGATTTACTAGAAAATATAACAAAAGAATTAGATTGGGATAATCCACAGGTTTTAAGATCATTTAAAGGTGAAGAAGCTGACCGTGTTGTAGCAAAACATCCATTCTATGATCGTGAATCTTTAGTCATGTTAGGAGAACATGTGACAACTGATTCGGGTACAGGTTGTGTTCACACTGCTCCGGGACACGGGGAAGATGACTTCAATATTTCCAAAGCATATGGGATTGATCCAATTAGCCCAGTTGATGATAAAGGCGTCTTTACAGATGAAGCACCCGGGTTTGAAGGGGTATTTTATGATCATGCGAATAAGATGATTACCGAAAAGTTAGAAGAAGTGGGTGCACTTTTAAAGCTAAGCTTCATTACACACTCTTATCCGCATGATTGGCGAACAAAGAAACCAATTATTTTCCGAGCAACACCACAATGGTTCGCATCGATTAAAGATTTCCGAGATAATATCTTAGAAGAAATCAAAGGTGTGAAATGGTATCCTAAATGGGGTGAAACCCGTCTCTACAACATGGTACGTGACCGTGAAGATTGGTGTATTTCACGTCAACGGACATGGGGGGTACCAATTCCAGTCTTTTATGGAGAAGATGGCACAGCAATTATTACAGAAGAAACGATTGACCATGTAGCTAAATTGTTTAAAGAACATGGGTCAAATATTTGGTTTGAATGGAGTGCAGAAGACTTACTTCCAGAAGGCTTTACATCTGAACATAGTCCAAATGGTCAATTTACGAAAGAAATGGATATTATGGACGTATGGTTCGATTCTGGTTCATCACACGAGGCTGTTCTTTTACATCGTGAAGACCACCGTCGTCCGGCTGATGTCTATTTAGAAGGTACAGATCAATATCGTGGATGGTTTAACTCTTCATTATCAACTTCTGTGGCAGTAAGTGGTAAAGCCCCATATAAAAGCGTTATTAGCCATGGTTTCGTCATGGATGGGGACGGTAAGAAAATGAGTAAATCTCTAGGAAATATTATTGCTCCATCAAAGGTCATCAAACAATACGGGGCAGACATTTTACGTTTATGGGTAGCTTCTGTTGATTATCAGGCTGATGTGAGAATCTCTGATAATATTTTACAACAAACATCTGAAGCATATCGAAAAATTCGTAATACATTCCGTTTTATTTTAGGAAATTTAACAGATTTTAATCCAGAGATAGACCGTGTGCCAGAAGCTGAAATGGAAGAGATAGACCGTTATATGTTATATCGTTTCCAAGAGCTTGTAGAAGATGTGCATGAGAGTTATAAGGTATATCAATTTTCACCAGTCTTCCATCGCATTCATAATTTCTGTGCAGACGATTTAAGTTCATTCTATTTAGACTTTGCTAAAGATATTTTATATATCGAGGCAGTAGATCATAAACGTCGCCGTAGCATTCAAACAGCTTACTATGAGATTGTTGTTTCATTAGCGAAACTAATAGCACCGATTATTCCACATACAGCTGAAGAAGTTTGGGAACATATTCCGGGAGCTTTAGAAAAAGCTGAAACAGTATTATTAACAGATTTACCAACAAAACGTGAGATTGCAAATTTTGCTGAAAAAGAAAAAGAAAAATGGGATCATTTCATGGCTGTTCGTGATGATGTGTTGAAGGCGCTTGAAGAAGCACGTGAAACGAAAATGATCGGAAAACCACTAGAGGCAAAAATAACGATTGTACCAAAAGAAGAAAGAACACACGAATTGTTAAAATCAATTCCATTTGTTCATCAGCTCTTTATCGTTTCCGGATTAGAATTGAAAGAAGCAGATGAAGAAGCAAAAGAATATCAACATGTTGCGATTAAAGTTGAAAAACATCCAGGTGAAACATGTGAACGTTGCTGGGTCATTTCAGAAACAGTTGGTGAGGATGAAAAGCATCCAAACCTCTGTAGCCGTTGTAGTGATGTTGTGAATGAGCATTATACAGTATAAAAATAAAAATGAAGCTGGGACATAACTAGCTAAAATAACTTAAAAAGGTTCCAATCATCGGTTTTGATGAATGGAACCTTTTTGTTTGATTTTCGTTATCTTTTGCTGGAGTTTTGCTTTTTCTCAAGTTTATCTCCATAAACGCAAAAAATGTTTTTCATCGTGAAATTGATTTATTTAATTACAATTCACAGGTGTTTTATTTCAGCTTTTTTTAATTTAAAAAGAGAAAGCGTGATTCATTTGTGGTAAAATCGATAATAATGATAGCGTAACAGATGTGGAGGAAAAGTTATGATTTGGTTTTATTTAATCGCTTTAGTTGTTATCGGGCTCGACCAATTTACTAAATGGATTGTTGTAACGAAGATGGACCTGTACGAACAGATTCCCGTTATAAAAGGATTTTTTTATATTACGTCACACCGTAACCGAGGGGCAGCATGGGGAATTCTTCAAGATCAAATGCTCTTCTTTTATATTGTAACAGTGATAGTCATCATTGGAATCATATATCTACTACATAAATATGGCCGATATCAAAAGCTGATGGCCTTAGCATTAAGTCTCATATTAGGTGGAGCGATTGGAAACTTTATCGATCGTCTTTTTCACAAAGAAGTAGTCGACTTTTTAGACTTTATTATTTTTAAATATGATTATCCAATTTTTAATATTGCAGATTCAGCCTTAGTCGTTGGGGTTATTCTATTAATCATTGTCACTCTAAAAGAAGAAAAAAGAAAGGAAAACGTATGATGAAGCAATATCGTGTGCAGAATGATGGTTCTGGTAAACGGATTGATAAATTATTAACATTCATTGAACCCAATGTGTCAAGAAGTGAGATTCAATCATGGATTAAACAAGGGCATGTTACTGTAAATGATTCTGTTGTAAAAGCGAATTACAAATGTGTAGAAGGAGATACAATCGCTTGGACCATTCCAGAGAAACAAACATTAACGATTAAGGCAGAACATTTACCTCTCGAAATTGTTTATGAAGATGATGATATTATCGTTATTAACAAGCCGAGAGGGATGGTTGTTCACCCATCATCCGGTCATACAAGTGGAACATTAGTCAATGCTCTACTCTATCATTGTCATTCCGGATTATCGACATTAAGTGGCGAAGAACGTGCAGGTATTGTGCATCGAATCGACAAAGATACAAGCGGCCTCCTTGTCGTGGCGAAAACAAATGAAGCTCATAGAGAACTTCAGAAACAATTTAAAAATCGGCAAGTAAAGCGAAACTATGAAGCCATCGTTCACGGAGTCATTTCACATGATCATGGTTTAATTGATGCACCAATCGGGCGTGATCCTAAACAACGGCAAAATATGGCCGTTGTTGACGACGGAAGACATGCGGTGACACATTTTCGCGTCATCAAGCGTTATGGAGAATTTACCCATATTGAATGTCAATTGGAAACAGGAAGAACACATCAAATCCGTGTTCATATGAAATATATAAATCATCCAATTGTTGGTGATCCAAAGTATGGCCCCCGTAAACCATTTGTTAAGTTTGGCCAAGTTTTGCACGCCCGTTCCCTAGAGTTTACCCATCCGATAACGGAAGAACATTTATCTTTTGAATCAGACCTTCCTGGGGATTTTCATGGGGTATTAAATCGGCTTAATAAAATGACTTGACATCGAAACTCAAGTTTGTCATAATTAGCATGGAATATAAAAGACCTTTAACATTAGTCCCGTGAGGCTATAAAGGAAACGGATGTAAGACTAAATGTATGCCCAAAAATCCCTTTCCCCTCATGGATAAGGGATTTTTTCATGAAAGGGTGGTGTTAAACATGCAGAAGAAAAATGTTCTCCTCGATGAGGCAACGATTAACCGTTCATTAACACGAATTGCCCATGAAATTTTAGAAAAGAATAAAGGTGGCGTTGACCTTGTACTTGTTGGAATTAAGACGAGAGGTGTGCCACTAGCAAAACGTTTACAAGAGAAAATTAAACAAATCGAAGGTATTAATGTTCCGATTGGTGAACTAGACATTACGCTTTACCGTGATGATTTACAAAAGGCTGTACATGGAGATGACCCGCAAATTAAAGAAACGAATATTGAGACAGATATAACAGGGAAGAAGGTCATTCTAGTGGACGATGTCTTATATACGGGAAGAACGGTAAGAGCTGCGATGGATGCAGTCATTGATTTAGGAAGACCGTCAGCAATCCAACTAGCCATTCTTGTCGATCGTGGTCACCGTGAATTACCAATACGTGCAGATTATGCAGGGAAAAATATCCCAACTTCCGAACAAGAAGTTGTCTTTGTCCGCCTGCAAGAAATCGATCAGGTAGATGAAGTGGCTTTATATAAAAATAAAATAACTTGACCTTTAAGAAAATCCAGAGAGGTTTTTAAGGTCGCTTTGTAATAACGTAAGTGATATAGCTTACGTGTACCCCTTTGCGACCTTTAAGCAAAGGGGTTTTATTTATGTCATGAAAAATTGAAGTGGAGGGTAAAAAGATGCATTTTCTATCAGTAGAACAATTGACTAAACAAGAGATTTTCGATTTAATTCACCAAGCTAAAACATTTAAGACAGATGTTAAACCATTTACTCAACAGCTATTTGCTGCTAATTTATTTTTTGAACCAAGCACCCGAACAAAAATGAGCTTTACAGTTGCTGAGAAAAAATTAGGATTAGAAATACTTGATTTTAACCCTGATACATCAAGTGTAAAAAAAGGTGAAACACTTTACGATACGGTAAGAACATTAGAGGCAATTGGTGCTGACGTAGCTGTTATTCGCCATCATGATGATGATTGGCCTGAAACATTAACAAATCACATCTCCATTCCGATTATTAATGCTGGTGCGGGTAAGAAGGAACATCCAACACAATGTATGCTTGATTTATTTACGATTTATGAAGACTTTCATACCTTCCATGATTTACATGTCACCATTGTTGGTGATATCAAACATAGTCGTGTAGCTCATTCAAATGCGAAAGCACTTAAAAAACTCGGGGCAAACGTTCATTTATGTGCAGCATCAGACTTTAAAGATTTATCACTTGATTATCCATATATTGATATCGATGAAGCCGTTAAACAATCCGATGTCATCATGTTATTACGTATTCAACATGAGCGTCATCAGAACATAAGTGAAACAACTGATTATTTACAGACATACGGACTTACTGTTGAACGGGAGAAGATGATGAAAGACGACGCCATTATTCTCCATCCAGCACCAGTCAATCGCGGTGTTGAAATCGCTGATTCATTAGTGGAATGTGAGCGATCACGGATATTTAAACAGATGGAAAACGGTGTTTACATGCGTATGGCGATTATAAAAAAATTATTACAAAAACGGGGGATTGAATCATGAAAACAATTTTAAGAAATGCTAACCGAATTGTAGAAAACAATACAATGGAAACATGTGATGTACTAATAGAGAACCAAAAGATCATGAAAATCGCTGATCAGATTGATGAAATCGCTGATCATGTCATTGATTGTAAAGGTCATTTATTAATTCCCGGTTTGATTGATGTCCATGTCCATTTAAGAGAACCAGGCGGAGAAGAAAAAGAAACGATTTTAACAGGAACAAAAGCAGCTGCACGCGGTGGTTATACAACCGTATGCCCCATGCCAAATACGGATCCAGTACCTGATAGTGTTGATAAAATAGAAGCATTGTTTGAGAAAATTGAGCAAGATTCACAAGTTCGTGTTCTCCCCTATGCTTCAATAACAAAAGATTTAAAGGGGGAAGAATTAACAGATATTCAGGCTCTTACAAAAGCAGGTGTCTTTGCCTTTACAGATGATGGTGTCGGGATACAGACAGCAGATATGATGTATCGTGCGATGAAAGAAGCGAGCAAATACAATATGCCAATTGTTGCGCATTGTGAAGATAACTCAATCGTCTATGGTGGAGTTTGTCATGAAGGTGAAGTGAGTAAACGTCTTAATTTACCAGGGCATCATTCACTAACTGAATCACTACAAATTGCTAGAGATGTGCTACTTGCTGAAGCAACCGGTTGTCACTATCATGTCTGCCATATTAGTACTAAAGAATCTGTCCGCGTTGTTCGTGATGCTAAAAAAGCAGGTATTCATGTAACAGCAGAGGTCACACCACACCACCTCCTATTAAATGAAACAGATATTACTGAAGATGATGCTAATTTTAAAATGAATCCCCCGCTAAGAAGTAAGGAGGACCAAGAAGCATTAATAGAAGGGTTGCTTGATGGTACGATTGATTTTATCGCAACGGATCATGCACCACATACAGAAGCGGAAAAGAAACAAGGATTTTTACATGCACCATTTGGAATCGTAGGATTAGAAACAGCATTTCCATTACTTTATACACATCTTGTCAAGCCAAATAAAATTACATTACAACAGCTAGTTGATTGGATGACAGCTAAACCGGCCGACGTATTTAATCTTCCTTATGGAAGGCTTTTAGAAAATAAACCAGCCGATTTAACTCTGATAAATCTACATGAAAGTATGCCGATTGAAAGTCGTACATTTTATTCAAAAGGTAAAAACACCCCATTTAATGGTTGGGATGTCGCCGGATGGGCTATTATGACAATGGTAGATGGTGAGGTCGTATTCGAGGAGGGAAGCGATGAGTAAGTATCAACTCGTACTTGAGGATGGATCGGTATTTAAAGGAACCTTGTTCGGAAGTGCGGAAACAATGAATGGTGATGTTGTTTTTTATAATGGTATGACGGGATATCAAGAGATTATCTCAGATCCAGCAAATGCAGGGAAAATCATCGTTATGACACAGCCACTTGTCGGCAACTATGGGATCAACCGTGATGATTTTGAAACGTTAGATCCTTGTGTTAATGGTTTTATCGTGAAAGAAGTTAGTGATTATCCATCAAATTTCCGTTCAGAAGAAAGTCTGGATCAGTTTTTTAAAGCACATCATATTCCAGGAATTACTGGAATTGATACGCGTAAATTAGTTACCCATATTCGTAAACATGGTGTGATGAAAGGTCGAATCGCAAAAGCGCATGAAAAAGTTGCCGACATCGTTGAAAACCTACGTTCAACACGGGAACAAGCCGATTTAGTTAAACATGTTTCAACGGTCAAACCGTATATAATCCCAGGTAGAGGGACTCGAATTGTGCTTGTTGACTTAGGCATGAAACATGGCATCCTTCGTGAACTAACGAAACGCGACTGTCATATTACCGTCGTACCATATGATTATAGTTATGAAAAACTAATGCGTTTAAAGCCAGAAGGCGTTATGTTCTCAAACGGGCCAGGTCATCCAGAACATTTACCTGAATTGATTGATTTAATGAAACAACTACTAGGCCAGAAACCATTTTTTGCAATCGGTTTAGGCCATCTTCTGTTTGCATTAAGTATAGGAGCAACGATTGATAAGTTACCATATGGCCAACATGGGAACTATCCAGTTAAAACAGTGGCTAAAGATCAAGCGAATATGGTGTCTAAAACCCAGCTTTATACAGTTAATCCAAGCTCAATGAAAGCATTTGATGTAACTGTTAGCCATATAGGGGTTAATAGTCCGACGATTGAAGGATTAACACATCAGACATATCCTGCTTTTTCTGTGCAATTTAATCCTGAGAGTTCACCAGGACCAGAAGAGATGACTCATTTATTCGATTTATTCTTAGATAAGGTTAATCAGTTCCCAAGACATAAGGAGGAGACATCACATGCCGAAAAATAATTTAATCGAAAAAATACTCGTTATCGGTTCAGGACCAATTGTGATAGGGCAAGCGGCTGAATTTGATTACTCAGGTTCCCAAGCATGCCAAGCATTACGCGAAGAAGGCTATACGGTTATTCTAGCGAATTCAAATCCAGCAACGATTATGACTGACCATACCGTTGCCGATATCGTTTATATGGAACCGTTAACGGTTGAATTTTTAACGAAAATTATTCGCAAAGAAAAACCAGATGCGCTCTTACCTACTTTAGGTGGACAAACCGGATTAAATTTAGCGATTGAATTAGAGCGTACAGGTATTTTAAAAGAATATGATGTCACTCTTTTAGGAACACCATTAGAGGCCATTCAGAATGCAGAAGATCGGGAAAAATTCCGGAATCTCATGCAAGAATTAAATGAACCAATCCCAGAGAGTCGGATTGTTAATACGGTAGATGAAGCACTTCAATTTGCTGAGGAAATTGGTTATCCTCTAATCGTTCGCCCGGCCTATACATTAGGTGGTACAGGAGGCGGTATGTGTTATAACGAACAGGAATTAAAAAGTATTACCCGAAATGGGTTAGCCCTTTCGCCAGTGAATCAATGCCTTATTGAAAGAAATATCGCTGGTTTCAAAGAAGTTGAATATGAAGTGATTCGTGATCGTAAAGACCAAGCGATTGTTGTATGTAATATGGAAAATGTTGATCCCGTTGGTATTCATACAGGTGATTCCATCGTCGTTGCGCCTTCACAAACGCTTAGTGACCGAGAACATCAAATGTTAAGAACGGCTTCACTCAAAATCATTAAAGCTTTAAAAATAGAGGGTGGATGTAATGTTCAATTAGCCTTAGACCCTCATAGTTTTAATTATTATGTCATTGAAGTTAATCCACGTGTTAGCCGATCATCAGCTTTAGCATCAAAAGCAACTGGCTACCCAATCGCTAAAGTAGCAGCTAAAATTGCAATCGGCATGACACTTGATGAAATTGTCAACCCGATTACTGGCTCAACATCGGCCTTTTTCGAACCGGCATTAGATTATGTCGTAACAAAAATCCCACGCTTCCCATTTGATAAATTTGTAAATGGTGATCGGACACTTGGAACACAAATGAAAGCAACAGGAGAGATCATGTCGATTGGTCGTACGTTCGAAGAATCTTTATTAAAAGGTATCCGTTCACTAGATTTAGGTACTGAAGAATGTCATTTAAATGGGTTGGAAGATGAACCGCTGTTTGAATTGGAAAAACGCTTAAAAAAGGCAGATGATGAAAGAATTTTTATTATAGCGGAAGTATTACGCCGCGGGCTATCCATTGAAGACATTCATGCCATGACAAAAATTGATTTGTTTTTCCTCTATAAAATAGAAAAACTAATTCGACTGGAGCGTGAATTAATAGAAAATAAGACATCTCTTCATTGGCTGCAACGAGCTAAGGAGGCCGGATTCTCTGATCAGGCGATTGCAAGACTTTGGGAAATGTCTCGAAAAGAGGTGTATGAGCTACGACAAGAAGCAAATATTCAACCTGTCTTTAAGAAAGTTGATACATGTGCAGGTGAATTTAGTTCAGAAGCGTCATATTTTTATAGTACATTCGATGAGGAAAATGAATCACTTCCGTCAAATCGCGAAAAAATTTTAGTGCTCGGTTCGGGACCCATTCGGATTGGTCAAGGAATTGAATTCGATTATGCTACTGTTCATTCGGTCCAAGCCATTCAAGAGATGGGTTATGAAGCCATAATTATGAACAATAATCCAGAAACGGTATCAACTGATTATAGTATTTCAGATAAGCTTTATTTTGAACCATTAACACTTGAAGATGTATTACATGTTATTGAATTAGAGCAACCTAAAGGTGTGATCGTCCAATTTGGTGGGCAAACAGCGATTAATCTAGCTGCAGGATTAGAAGAACATGGTGTAACAATCCTAGGTACAAATTTAGAAGCGATTGACCGAGCAGAAGACCGTGATAAATTCGAATTGCTTTTAGATGAACTTGATTTGCTTCGCCCAAAAGGAAAAGCAGTGATTGAATTAGACCAAGCAATTGAAGTAGCTAATATGATTGGCTATCCAGTTCTTGTTCGTCCATCATATGTAATCGGTGGCAGTCGAATGGAAATTGTTTACAATGATGATGAACTATTAAGTTATTTAAATAAGACTGAAGGCTTTAATAATGAACATCCTGTTCTTATCGACAAATACTTAACTGGTATTGAAGTAGAAGTTGATGCCATCAGTGATGGTGAAACAACAATTATCCCAGGAATTATGGAACATATCGAACGAGCAGGTGTTCATTCTGGGGATTCAATTGCTGTCTATCCACCACAACGCATGAGTGAAGCAGTAAAACAAAAATGTTTAGATGCCTCAGTTAAATTAGCAGAAGCATTACATGTAAGAGGCTTAATTAATATACAGTTTATTATTCGCAATGATGATGTCTATGTTCTTGAAGTTAATCCGCGAGCAAGCCGAACGATTCCATTTTTAAGTAAAATCACAGGTGTTACCATGGCGAACATCGCAACAAAATGTATTTTAGGAACGCGACTTCGTGATTTAGGATTTAAAACAGGATTACTAGAAGAAGTTGATTATGTATCAGTTAAAGTTCCTGTCTTCTCATTTGAGAAACTACGTAGTGTTGATGCGATTTTAGGCCCAGAAATGAAATCGACAGGAGAAGCAATTGGTTATGATCAAACGTTAGAAAAGGCCCTTTACAAAGGTCTCATGGCTTCCGGGCTTTCGATCCCACAAGAAGGCTCTGTCCTTTTAACTGTAGCGGATAAGGATAAACGAGAACTTTCAACAATTGCTAAGCGATTCCACGAATTAGGATTTAATTTATATGCTACAAAGGGAACCGCAGAATTTATTCAAAGTCTAGGAATCGACGTGATAGAGGTTGAGAAAATCGGTTCCAATGAGCCGAACGTTTTATCCATTATTGATTCGGGTGACGTTCAATTCGTTATTAATACGTTAACATCTGGGAAACAACCACGATCTGATGGTTTTCGTATTCGTCGTGAATCTGTTGAGCATGGAATACCTTGCTTAACCAACTTAGATACAGCTGATGCGATCTTGAATGTGATTGAATCCACGACATTTAGTGCCAAACCGATTACAGAAAAAGAGGTCATAAATCGATGAGAAAAAAACAGATGATGCATGTTTCAAAGGTAACGTCGATTGCTCTAGATACAGTCGAAATGGTCTTAAAAAATAAAGAAGTTTCTCAAACAGCAGTACCGGGACAGTTTCTACATATCGCTGTCCCTGGTCATACATTAAGAAGGCCCGTTTCGATTGCCGATGTTAATCGTGATGACGATACGATTACGATTCTATTTAAAACAATTGGAACAGGAACTAAAGAGCTTGCTTCCGTAAAACAAGGGTCAGAATTAGATGTGCTTGGCCCGAATGGGAATGGTTTTCCGGTCGACACAATTAAACCTTCAACTGTTCTTTTAATTGGGGGAGGTATTGGTGTTCCACCTCTCTATTACTTGGCGAAATCATTAGCTGAAAAAGGTTGTCACGTCATTTCTGTACTCGGTTTCCAAACGAAAGATTACGTATTTTACGAGGATCAGTTTAAAGCGATTGGAAAAACATATATCGTAACAGATGATGGTTCTTATGGACATAAAGGACTCGTAACAGATGTATTGAGTGATATCGGTTCATTTGAAACGTATTTTTCATGTGGTCCATTACCGATGTTAAAGGCAGTACGCCATCATTTAAAAGATACACCTGGCTATCTATCATTGGAAGAGCGAATGGGATGTGGAATCGGAGCTTGCTATGCTTGTGTCATTCCAACAAATGATGAGGTAGGATATAAAAAAATCTGTCAACATGGTCCTGTTTTTAAAAGTGAGGAGGTACAATTATGACGAATAGCTTAGCGGTTAATTTACCGGGCTTATCATTAAAAAACCCCGTCATGCCTGCTTCCGGCTGTTTCGGTTTTGGTAGAGAATACAGCCAGTATTATGACTTATCAAAGCTCGGTGCAATCATTATGAAAGCAGCAACAGGAACGAAACGGTTTGGCAATCCAACACCGCGTGTTGCTGAAACGGCATCAGGCATGTTAAATGCGATCGGTTTGCAAAATCCAGGTGTTGATGAAATCATTCGAACGGAAGTTCCATTCTTAGCTGCATACGATACGAACATCATAGCCAATGTTGCTGGAAGTACGATTGAAGAATATGTTTATGTTGCAGAAACATTTAATCAAGCAGCTGATGTAGATGCTTTAGAGTTGAATATTTCATGTCCGAATGTCAAAGAAGGTGGGATTCAATTTGGGACAGATGCTGACATGGCTGCACGGATAACAGAAAAAGTTAAACGAGCGAGTCAAAAGCCCGTTTATGTCAAATTGTCACCAAATGTAACAGATATTGTTACAATGGCTAAAGCTGTTGAAGCAGCTGGTGCTGATGGCTTATCAATGATTAATACATTAACAGGCATGCAGATTCATTTACCGAGTTGTAAACCACTCCTAGCTAATCAAACAGGTGGTTTAAGTGGTCCGGCTATTAAACCGATAGCGGTTCGTATGATTTATGAAGTGAAACAACATGTGAATATACCAATCATCGGTATGGGTGGGATTCAAACAGCCGAAGAAGTGTTGGAATTTTTACTGGCAGGAGCAAATGCAGTCGCTGTCGGTACAGCAAACTTCCAAAATCCACTCGTCTGTGTTGAAATTATTGAACAACTACCTGCAATCCTTAAAAAGTACGGATTTAAATCGGTTAATGATGCCGTAGGGAAGGGGATAATGTATGATAAATCCAATATTTCTTGCCCTTGATTTCCCGACATGGCAAGAAGCGAAACAATTTATTGACATGAATGAACTTCAAGGTGTTCCGGTTAAAGTAGGAATGGAATTATTTTATCGTGAAGGTCCCCATGTGATAGAAAAATTAAAAGCAGATAATCATCCGATTTTTTTAGATTTAAAATTACATGACATTCCAACAACGGTTATGCGAGCTATGCGAAACTTATCTGCACTTGGTGTTGATATCGTCAATGTTCACGCATTAGGCGGAAGTGAAATGATTAAATGGGCGAAAGAGGGCTTACTTCTTGGTGGTACTGGAAAAAACACAAAACTTATTGCGGTTACCATTTTAACATCGATGAGCGATAAGACGATGAATGATGAATTACGTTTAAATGGTACTGTAAATGAGGTAGCGAGCCACTTAGCAAATATTTCTTATCAAAGTGGTGCTGACGGTGTTGTCTGTTCAGTTCACGAGGCAAAGCAAATTAAACATGTTTGTGGATCAGATTTTCTAACTGTGACGCCAGGTATTCGCCTTAAACAATCAGATAAAAATGATCAAGAACGGATTGCAACACCGTTTGAAGCACGGGAAAAAGGGGCAGACATACTCGTAATAGGACGTAGTATTACAAAAGCGGAAGACCCTAGAAAAGCCTATGAACAAGCATTGGAGGAATGGAATCGTGGATATAAGTAAGGAAGTTGCTAAAGAGTTACTCGCTATAAAGGCTGTACAAATTAAACCGAATCCAGATGATTATTTCACATGGACATCAGGATTGAAATCACCCATTTATTGTGATAATCGTTTAACGATGTCTTATCCAAATGTTAGACAAAAAATTACGAAAGCATTTATTGATCTTCTCAATCGATTAGAATTAAAACCAGATTGTATTGCTGGATGTGCTACTGCAGGTATTCCGCATGCTGCATGGTTGGCAAGTGAACTCGATTTGCCGATGATATATATTCGCTCATCAGCTAAAAAGCACGGAAAAGGAAACCAAATTGAAGGAAAAATAGAAAAAGGTAAAAAAGTAATTGTTATTGAAGATCTTATTTCTACAGGTGGCTCTTCAATTGATGCTGCTATTGCTGCTAAAGAAGCAGGCTTTGATGTGATTGGTGTTTTAGCGATCTTTACTTACGGATTAGAGCAAGCAAAGAAAAACTTTGCTGAGAAGAATATTCAATATGACACAATCACATCGTTTGATTATCTAATCGATTTATTAAAGGAAAAGGGTGAAGTTGAGGAAGATGAGGTCATGTCACTATTAGCTTGGCGAAATTCCTTGTAGGATTTGCTTAAAAAATGTACAGACATTTCAAGTCTGTACATTTTTTTATAAAGAATAATTAATTTTTGTATAGAGCTGTCCATTCATCAATACTAAATGATTGTACGGAGCCGTTCGCCCATTTTACGCGATAATAGGATTTGATATTTTCACTCGCCCGACAAATAAAATCTGTCACTTTATTAATTTCATTCTCTGATTTTAGTGTTCGTTTTGTCCACTCATCATAGGGTAATTTTTTCTTGTTTTTTCTTTCTTTTATTAAGGTGAGTTGATTTTCGTTGAATAGCTTTTTCCATTCTGATATTTTAAGAGCTCGAACATGACTAACATCGCGTAATTTCTCTAACGAATTTATAAATTGATCTAAAAGACCATCTTCAGGAGCAACATTATCGATTAACATAAATTGACCTTGAGGCTTTAAGACGCGCTTTACTTCACGAATGAATCGATCTGGTTTAGGGAAGTGATGACTGGCAATTCGACATGTAATGATATCGAATGTAGAATCGAGGAATGGTAAATGTTCCGCATCAGCAATGCAATAATCAATATTATCAATGTTGGACAAATGCTTTGCTGTATTTTCAAGCATTTCTTTTGTTATATCAGAAGCAATGACTTTTTTTACATGTTTTGATAGCGCTTTTGCTACATGACCACCACCTGTGGCAATATCTAGAACGGTCATATTCGAAGTGGGCTGTAACCATTCAACTAAAAGTGATAAGTCATTCGGATTATTGTGTGTGCTACTAGTTAAATATTTCTCTTTGTTTTCCGCAAAAACTTTTCTAACTAAATATTTTTCTTCCAATTAAAAAACCTCCTTATTTTTAGAGTTTACCTTTCTGCTTAAGTATATGTTTTAGCATGTAATAAATAAAATACTAATATATAATAAGATGTGATAACAAATATTTATAGGGTAGGCGTTTATGATGAAAATTGAAGATTATGAGCTTTTATTAAAGTTAAATGAAATTGGAACGATTCGGGCAACAGCAAGGGCAATCCTCATTTCCCAACCAGCAGTTACACAACGTTTGAAGTATATAGAAAATTATTTTGGTGTCACCATTTTTATTCGCACACCGAAGCGTCTCGTATTAACACCAGGTGGTGAAATTATTTTAAAACATGCAAGGGAAGTGATTGCAAATGAAAATAGGCTAAAAAACAAACTAGCTCAATCGAGTGATGATGTACAAGGTACATTATCTATTGCTTGCTCATCGCTCATTAGTCAACGTTTTTTACCCGCGATATTAGGAGAATATACAGGGAAATACCCTAAGGTGATTATTGATTTAGTGACAGGAATTAGTGAGGACATTAAATACAATCACAAAGATTATCATCTCAGTATCATCCGCGGCGAAAAATTAAAAGAAACGACGTGTTTGCACTTATTTGAAGACCCTTTATATATTTTTGATACCGAGCCATTTCCTAAAAAACAGTTAAAAGAGCGCCCACTTATATCATTCAAAAGTGATGATAGTATGCATGAACTCGTCGATAATTGGCTATATTACAATAGCGATTTAATTAAACCACAAAAAGCGATTGCCGTTGACCAAATAGAAACGTGTAAACAATTTATGAAACAAGGGATTGGTATGGCAGTATTACCAGAAAGTGTGTCAGAGAAAATGAAATCGGAATACCCGCATTTACCATTAATGATAGAGGATCAACCTGTTACACGATCAACATGGGTATGTTATGAAGAAGGGGTACGCCAATTACCACAGGTTGATGCCTTTCTTTCTATACTAACGAAACAAACCTTCCTAAATACTAGACAACCGAATGAATCTCAATTATAATACCTGCCAGCGTATAAGCCAGTGGAAAATGAATCATTCTAATATCATAAGGTGGAATCAACTTTCCAAAAATTGAAGGTAAGATACGGATGGATAAAGCTTTATTCACAACTGTAGCTAAATCAAACAATACAACTAAAGGGGGCTACG
This sequence comes from Cerasibacillus sp., assembly GCF_036516575.1. Taxonomy (NCBI): domain Bacteria; kingdom Bacillati; phylum Bacillota; class Bacilli; order Caryophanales; family Bacillaceae; genus Cerasibacillus; species Cerasibacillus sp. Next base: position 21,975 of record NZ_DATBTY010000023.1, on the reverse strand, counting down.
TCAAAATCGGAAGATGGCATCATTGATTTAACATTAGTCAATCCATTAATGAAATCTAATGAGGAAGGTTCAAACCCCGAGCAGTTATTTACTGCAGGCTATTCTTCGTGTTTTGATCGTGCATTAAATTTTGTAGCTATGAAAAAGAAGATCAAAGTTGAATCTGAAACGACAGCTGAAGTCGGATTCCATAAAGACAATGCTGATCATGGATACAAAATGTCAGTTGTATTAACTGTTCGCTTAAAAGGGATTCGTAATGTGGAAGCTAAAGCTCTAGTTGAAGCAGCTCATCAATTCTGTCCATTTTCAAAAGCGATTAAAGGTAATGTAGACGTGGCAGTAAAACATGAACTTGTTTAATAATAAACATACAAATAAAAGTAGCACAGACATGCTCGTCTGTGCTACTTTTATTCTTTTCGAAGCGTTCTAATGACATGTGCATTAGGTGTTACGTACACTGTTCTCTGTTGATCATATGTTACAAAGCCTGGTTTAGCTCCACGTGGCTTTTTGACATGGCGGACTTCTGTATAATCGACAGGTACAGTTGATGAATGTTGTGCTTTACTAAAATACGCGGCAATTTGAGCTGCTTCCATGACTGTTTCTTCACTTGGTGTCGAATGGCGGATGACAACGTGTGAGCCAGGAATATCTTTTGTATGCAGCCAAATGTCATTCGCATGGGCGACTCGATGTGTCAAATATTCATTTTGTTTATTATTTTTACCGACTAAAATCAATGTCCCATCTGTCGCTTCATATTGTTCTAATTTAGGCTTTTGTTTTTTCTTCTTTCTATTTAATCGCTTCCTCTTTATATAACCTTCCTCTTGTAACTCTTCATAAATATCAGCAATATCTATTTCTGAAGCAACATCAATTTGTTGTAATAATTGCTCTAAATAGGCAATTTCTTTTTTTGTTCGTGCAATTTCTATCGTGACGATTTTTTTTGAGTTTTTAAGTTTTTGATATTGTTTAAAGTAATGTTGTGCATTTTCACTTGGCGAAAGCTGTGGGTCTAATTGAATGGTTACCTCTTTTTGTTCTGGATCGTAATAGTCAATGACTGTTACCGATTGACCCCCTTGTTTAACAAGATGGAGATGAGCTGTTAATAACTCGCCTAGTTTTTGATATTGTTCTGCTTTTTCAGCGCGTTTAATTGTTCGCGTATGCTTTTTAAGTTTTCGTTCATTTTTCTTTTTTTCATTACTTAAAAAGCGTGATAAATCTCGTGCCCGTTGTTTAACTCTTTCTCTTTCAGCTCTTCCTGAGTAATAGTGGTCAAGCATTTCATTTGCTGTGGCAAAAACAGTTTTCTTCTCATCAATATATGTCAACTTTAAAACGTGAAATTCTTCTTTTGTTAAATGATAAATGGCCGGTTCATATACTTTCTGCTTTAGTTGCTCTTGAAATGTAATAAAAGCGTCTTTATAGGCAGCTTGAGATCCTAAATGGGCCTGATGAACGATTTCTTTCGCTAGAAATGGTGATACACCATCCATTGTATGCACCATTTGCATATGTAATTTTCCGGCATTGAAATCAAGTTTTTTAATGAAATCATCCGCAGTTATTTTTAGGGGATGAAGTTTATTTTGACTTGGTGGTTCGATATAATCTGAACCAGGCAAAATGGTGCGATGTCTATTGAGTGCCATTGGAATATGTTTCATACTGTCTAGGATCATTCCACGCTCGTCAACCAACATTAAGTGGCTATGCCTTCCCATTAACTCAAAAATCAATTGAAAAGTTGTTAAATCACCGAGTTCATTTCGTGTTTCGATTTGGAAACGAATCACTCTTTCCATGCCATCTTGCTCTATGTTTTTTATGATTCCACCCGATAAATATTTCCTCAAAACCATACAAAACATAGGGGGTTCCTTAGGATTTTCAAACCGATCATCTGTTAAGTGAAAACGTGCATAAGTAGGATGAATGGAAAATATTAATTGAAAGTTTTCCCGGTTACTACGAATGGTTAATAAAAGTTCCGTTTTCGTTGGTTGGTAGATTTTATTAATACGTCCTGGGGTAATTGTATTATTTAATTCTTCAACGACTGCTCTTGTAACGACTCCATCAAATGGCATTGTCTTTCACCTCTTTTGTAATTATAGCATTAAATTGGACGAGCTGACATACATATTGGTAGTAGCTTGTTTAAGTTGGTTTAAGACTTGATATTTGGGGGAATGTATTGTGAATAAATGGTATCAACTAAGTGTTAATCACGTCGCTAATAAATTACGTGTCAATATAAATCATGGATTAAGTAGCTCTGAAATAACTCAAAGAAAAAAGAGCTTCGGTGAGAATGCATTACAAATGGAGAAAAAAAGTCCGAAAATCATTTTGTTTTTAAAGCAATTTCAGGATTTTATGGTATTAATCTTATTGGCGGCTACATTAATTGCGGGAATGCTTGGTGAATATATTGATGCAATCGCGATTATGCTTATTGTTTTATTGAATGGTTGTATCGGTTTTTTTCAAGAGTTTAAAGCAGAGAAATCACTAGAAAAACTTAAAGAATTAGCATCTCCAGTTGCCAATGTCTTACGAGATGGTGTATGGGTTAAAATCCCCTCACAAGATGTTGTTGTTGGTGATGTCATTAAAATATCACGAGGTGACCGTATACCAGCAGATATTCGAATCATTCAGTCCAATAGCCTTGAAACAGAAGAATCCCCATTAACAGGTGAATCACTTCCAGTTGAAAAATCAGCAGATAAATTGAATCAATCCGAATTAGAGGCGCAAGATCAATCCAATATGGGATTTAAAGGAACGATGGTAACGAGAGGACATGGTCTTGGAATTGTTGTTAGTGTTGGTATGCAGACAGAAATGGGTCATATTGCTTCTTTAATGGCGAAAACGAGACGAGTAATCACTCCATTAGAAAGAAGATTGGCTGAATTAGGGAAAGTATTAATCCTTGTTGCTCTAAGTCTAACCATTTTAGTTGTTGTCATTGGTATTTATCAAGGTCATCCTACTTATCAGATGTTCTTGGCAGGTGTATCTTTAGCTGTTGCGGTAATCCCCGAGGGGTTACCGGCTATTGTAACCGTTGCTTTATCACTTGGAGTGCAAAGAATGATTCGTAAAAAGGCGATTATAAGACAGTTATCTGCTGTTGAAACTTTGGGTACAGCTTCTGTCATATGCAGTGACAAAACGGGAACGATGACCGAAAATAAAATGACTGTCAAAGAGTTATATGTAAATAATCAATTGTTATCTGTAACTGGTGATGGTTATCATTTAAAAGGTCATTTTTACTTGAACGATAAAAAGCTAGCAAATGATTATCCGAATTTAAAAATGATGCTTCATTATGGTATGGTTTGTAATCACGCATCAATAATTGATAAAGGTGGGCATTCAATTATTGAAGGTGACCCAACTGATGGGGCACTATTAGTTGCTGCAAGAAAATTAGGTTTGGATGAATCCAATCGTCATCAATTAAAAATCATAAAAGAAATACCTTTTGATTCAGAGCGGAAACGAATGAGTGTTGTCGTAGAAGATCATAATCAGATGCGTTTTTTAATTGTTAAAGGTGCACCAGATGTCTTACTATCACGCTTTTCCTATTACGTCACTGAATCCGGGCGGCAATCGTTAACGAACAAAGTGAAACTTGACATTGAAGGTGCCGTTAATCATATGGCAAATCAAGCATTACGCACATTAGCCATCGGATTTAAACCACTCAAAAAAGATGATGATCTAGATGATTTCCTACTTGAAAATGATTTAACATTTATTGGTTTATACGGGATGATTGATCCACCAAGGAAAGAAGTTAAAAATGCGATTTTAGCATGTAAACAAGCAGGTATCAAAACAGTTATGATTACTGGGGACCATGTTAAAACAGCTCGAGCAATTGCTGAACAACTTCAACTATTACCAGAAAATGGACTTGTATTAGAAGGATATGAATTAAATCGATTATCATTTGATGAATTAAAGGAAATGATTGAAGACGTTTATGTGTTTGCACGTGTTACACCAGAACATAAGTTGAAAATCGTGAAAGCATTCCAAGAAAAAGGCCATGTCGTTGCTATGACGGGAGACGGTGTTAATGATGCTCCAGCTATTAAAGCAAGTAATATCGGTATCAGCATGGGGATATCGGGTACAGATGTGACAAAGGAAGCGTCTTCACTTATTCTAATGGATGATAATTTTGCTACGATTAAAAAGGCAATTGAAGAAGGAAGAAACATTTATGATAATATCAGGAAATTTGTACGTTATTTATTATCTTCAAATGTTGGCGAGATTCTTGTCATGTTATTCGCCTTAATGATGGCGATGCCGCTACCATTAATTCCAGTGCAAATTTTATGGGTTAATCTTGTAACAGATGGTCTCCCTGCTTTAGCTCTAGGACTTGATCAACCTGAAGAAAATGTTATGAAACGTGGGCCTAGAAATCCTCGTGAAAGCATCTTTGCAGGTGGGTTAGGGTATAAAATTTTAAGCCGTGGCTTTTTAATTGGACTCGTTACATTGGTTGCCTTTATAATCGTCTTTCAAAAAAATGATGCCCTTTTAGAACATGCGCGAACAGTGGCTTTTGCTACCTTAGTGATGGCACAACTTATACATGTTTTCGATTGTCGTAGTGACTCATCGGTGTTTAGTAGAAACCCATTTGAAAACCGCTATCTCATTATTGCTGTTTTATCATCATTATTTTTACTATTAATTGTTATTTACTGGGCACCATTACAGCCAATTTTCCAAACGACGTATTTATTTTTCCATGATTGGTTATTAATCATCGGATTAAGTATGATCCCGACAATCATTTTTGGATTTTCAAAAAAATAAACAATGACAAACTCATTATTGTCCCGGATGCTAAATTAGCTTGATTGTCGTATAATGTTGATAGTAGCTTATTTTCAATGCGAAAATATGTGTTTAGGGATAACGATATTTACCGATATAGGGGACTTATCAATGGGATGTGATTTGTGTGTCGGTTATTAGTATGACAGGTTATGGTAGAGAAGTTTTTCAATTCAAGGATACGACTATTATGATAGAAATAAAAAGTGTTAATCATCGGTTTTTAGACTATGTACCTCATTTTCCTCGTAATCTCATGTTTCTTGAAGAACCAGTGAGAAAAATTATCCAGACTTACTTTAAACGGGGTCGAATTGAAGTTTTTATCAATGTATACGGTGATTCATTTAATAAAAAAACATTAGAGCTAGATTGGGAATTCTTAGACGATTACGTACAAAAAATGGAAGACTTAAAAGAAACATATCAACTAAATGATTCAATTTCACTTTCCTTATTAGCAACGAACCCAAATTGCATGTGGATTGAGAAAATAGAAGAACAACCATTAGAATGGCAGGAACAATTACTTGATGTGGTTGAACAAACATGTCTAAAAGTAAAAAGGATGCGAGAAACTGAAGGCGAGTTTCTGCAAACTGATATCCACAAACACATTGAAGTTATTCATCATCTTGTTAAGCGTCTTGAAGAGCAACGGCCACTTGTTATTGAAGAATATCGGAAGCGTATTCATAGCCGTTTAGAAGACTATGTAGGGGACTTTACTGCTTCTGATCAAGAACGGTATACACAAGAAATTGCACTTATAGCTGAAAAGGGAGATATCGCTGAAGAAATCGTTCGGTTGTATAGTCATATTTATCATTTTACAGAAACGTTAAATGAAGCGGAATCCGTTGGCAGAAAGTTAGATTTTATTTTGCAAGAAATGCAGCGAGAAGCTAATACGATTGGTTCTAAATCAACAGATCCAGGAATTAGTGAATTAGCCGTTCAGTTAAAAAGTATAATTGAAAAAGTAAAGGAACAAGTCCAAAATATCGAGTAAATAGTTGTTTTTTCGTAAACTTATCTCCTATAATAGACGTAATAAACGTTCAATAAAATTTTTGCGGAGATATCGTATCCAAGTACTGTCACCTAAAGGAGGGACAAGTTTGGGATTACAATTAATCAATATCGGTTTTGGTAATGTCGTCTCCGCTAATCGAATTATTACAATTGTTTCTCCGGAATCGGCTCCCATTAAGCGAATTATTCAAATTGCTAGAGAACGTGATAAATTGATTGATGCTACATATGGAAGACGAACAAGAGCCGTTATTATTACAGATAGTGATCATGTTGTCTTATCTGCGGTTCAACCAGAAACAGTCGGTCAGCGTTTAGTGAATCAAGATGAATACCTCGATGAATCATGATTTAATAAAGAGATTAAAGTGTAAGGAGGAGCCTCGTTGAGTGAACAGAAAGGCATATTATTTATTTTATCCGGTCCTTCAGCTGTGGGAAAAGGTACTGTTAGAAAAGAATTATTTAAAAGAAATCCGGATTTAGTATTTTCAATATCAGCAACTACACGAGATATCCGCCCAGGAGAAGTTGACGGTGTGGATTATTATTATAAAACGAAAGAAGAATTTGAGGAACTGATTAAACAAAATAAATTACTAGAATACGCCCAATTTGTCGATAATTATTATGGCACCCCGCGTCAGTTTGTCGAAGAACAGTTAGAAAAAGGGTGTGATGTATTGTTAGAAATTGAGGTACAAGGTGCGATGCAAGTAAAGGAAAATTTTCCAGAAGGTGTCTTTATTTTCCTTTTACCACCAAGCCTTGAAGAATTGGAAAAGCGGCTTGTTCACCGCGGGACTGAATCGCTCTCACTTATGCAAGGTCGTTTGAAAAAAGCTAAAGAAGAAATTAATTTGATGGATCAATATGATTATCTGATTGAAAATGATGATGTGAAAACGGCTACTTTTAAGGTTGAATCGATTATTCAAAGTGAACACTTAAGAAGACATCGTGTCGCTCATATACATAAAAAACGTTTGGAGGTTGAATAAATGTTATATCCATCCATTGATTCATTACTAGAAAAAGTAAATACCAAATATTCACTTGTTACATTTGCTGCTAAACGAGCAAGACAACTTAAAGAATTGGATAATTTACAAATTGAAAATCCAAAATCATATAAATTAGTAGGAAAAGCCCTTGAAGAAATAGCAGCAGAAAAAATAATTTTAGAAGATAGTAAGGAATGATAGAGAGCCCTCACGAAAGTTTCGCGGGGGCTTTTTAATTACAGGATGTTTTTCTTAGATGGTGCCAACTGCTAATTCATGGTATAAATAAATAAGAAGGTATGTTTGCTAGAAAAATAGTTATAAAGGTTGGGATATAAATGCTAACAGACAAAAAAATTGTTCTTGGCGTGACAGGGGGGATTGCTTCATATAAGGCGTGTGTCCTGACAAGTAAACTCACACAAAAAGGCGCTCACGTTAGAGTCATCATGACAGAGAGTGCGACTAAATTTGTGACGCCGTTAACATTCCAAGCATTGTCGAGAAATCCCGTCTATTTTGACACATTTGACGAAAAAGACCCGCAAAAAATTGCTCATATAGATTTAGCAGATTGGGCAGATATGATAATAATTGCTCCAGCAACAGCTAATGTTATTTCAAAACTTGCAATAGGGATAGCAGATGATATGCTAACAACAACTTTATTAGCAACAAAAGCTCCTGTATACATAGCACCAGCTATGAATGTTCATATGTATGAGCATCCAGCTATTGTTAAGCAAATGAAACAATTAGAAAATTGGGGTTATCATTTTATTGAACCAGGAGCAGGTCATTTAGCCTGTGGTTGGGTTGGAAAAGGGCGTTTAGAAGAACCAGAAACGATTATCGAAGTGATTGAAGACCACTTAACAGAAAAGCAAATATTAAAGGGAAAGAAAGTTCTCGTTTCTGCTGGACCTACACGTGAGATCATTGATCCGGTACGCTTTTTAAGCAATCGTTCCAGTGGTAAGATGGGATTTGCTTTAGCTAAGGCAGCAGCCGATTTTGGAGCAAATGTGACATTGATAACTGGACCAGTACATGAACACATTCATCATCCTAACATTAAAAGAGTTGACATTATCTCAGCAGAAGACATGTATAACGTGATACACAAGCATTATCCGACTCAAGATATTGTCATTAAAGCTGCTGCAGTTGCTGATTACCGTCCCAAAATTGTCCACGAGGAGAAAATGAAGAAACAATCAGGTGAACTGACTTTAGAAATGGTTAGAACTCAAGATATTTTACAATCACTTGGTGAGAAAAAGAAAGATCAATTTTTAGTCGGTTTTGCTGCAGAAACGACCAATGTTATTGAGAATGGATTAAAGAAATTAAAAGCCAAAAACTTAAACGCTATTGTTGTTAATGATGTTTCAGAACAAGGGGCAGGATTCGCTGGCGATACGAATAAAGTAACATATATTAACCGCGATGAACATTTAGAGAACATCCCTTTAGCAACGAAGCAGAATGTTGCAAAACATATATTGCGGCGTATTAAACGCGATTTAGAGGATGAAATAACGTGAAAATAGCTGAGGTGATTGTCGATGTACCAGCAAAACAGGTGAACCAAACTTTTGATTATTTAATTCCTGAAAGGTTTCAAGAAATCCTGACAGCTGGCATGCGGGTGATTGTTCCATTCGGCCCACGTAAAGTCATGGGATTTGTCATCAATCGAACAAATGAATCCAAGTTTAAACGACTAAAGGAAGTTAGTGATGTACTTGATTTTACACCCGTTTTAACCGACGAAATGATTGGACTCGGAAAATGGGTAGCAGACCATACGCTTAGTTATTATATTACAGCGTATCAAGCGATGCTTCCCCAAGTATTAAAAGCTGCCTATAAAAAAGAAATCGTTCGACTCACTAAAGGAGAACTTATCCCAGAGTTAGAATTTTTATTTGCTGGACGTGATGTTGTTAATTTTGATGAATTAATGGAATCAACTATATCTTATCGTCTTGTTCAAGAAGCGATTCAGGCGGGGGATATTTACATCGATTATATCGTCCAATCGAAAGTAACAAAAAAATACGTGACAATGGTTCGTCCGAAGCTAGAAGAATATCGTCTTATCGAGGCATTGGAAGACTTATCAAAAGGTGCTAAAAAACAGCGTGCAATTATCGAACATTTTATTAATAATCGAGATCCACTTAGTCAAAAAGAGCTTCTTAAGCTGTATTCAACGAGCTATTCAACGATTCGGCAATTGAAGCAGAAAGGAATGATTGAAACCTATCAACAAGAAGTATATCGCAATCCATATGATGATAAAGTGTTTACCAGAACATCGCCACTCCGATTAACTAAACAACAGGAACAGGCCATTCAACCGATCAAACAACTGATTTATCAGGAAGAACACGAGGTGTTTTTATTACATGGTGTAACAGGTAGTGGAAAAACTGAAATCTATCTACAAGCAATCCAAGATGTTCTCGACCAAGGTAAAGAAGCCATTGTTCTAGTTCCGGAAATTTCACTTACACCTCAGATGGTTAAACGGTTTAAAGGGCGCTTTGGTTCCAATGTCGCTGTGTTTCATAGTGCCCTATCAGCAGGTGAAAAATATGATGAATGGCGTAAAATCTATCGCCAGGAAGTACAAGTTGTTGTTGGTGCACGGTCAGCAATTTTCGCCCCTTTTGAAAATATCGGAATCATTATTATCGATGAAGAACATGAAACATCCTATAAGCAAGAAGATCAGCCACGTTATCATGCGCGCGATGTCGCTATTCAAAGAGGAATCCATCATCAATGTCCGGTCATTTTAGGGAGTGCGACACCGACCTTAGAGTCTTATGCACGAGCATTAAAAGGTGTCTATGAACTCGCTGTTTTAGATACCCGGACAAATAATAAAGCGATGCCAGAAGTAGAAATTGTTGATATGCGTCAAGAATTACATGCTGGTAATCGAACGATGTTTTCTCGTTTATTAAAATCAAAAATTGAAGCTGCTCTTATGAGAAAAGAACAAATTGTACTCTTATTAAATCGACGAGGGTTTTCGACATTTGTTATGTGTCGTGATTGCGGCCATGTGAGTGAATGTCCACATTGTGATATTGCGTTGACATACCATAAAAGTTCTCACCAATTAAAATGTCACTATTGTTCATATGAAGAACCGATGCCCATCGTTTGTCCAGAATGTCAGAGTGAATACATTCGTTATTTTGGAACGGGAACAGAGCGAGTCGAAGAAGCATTGACAAAACTAATCCCTGAAGCACGCGTTATTCGTATGGATGTTGATACAACGAGAAGAAAAGGAGCACATGAACGCCTGCTTGCTCGTTTCAGTAATCATGAAGCTGATATTCTGCTGGGAACACAGATGATTGCTAAAGGATTAGATTTTGAAAATGTCACACTTGTTGGCGTATTAACAGCGGATTCCATGCTTCATTTACCTGATTTTCGGTCGGCAGAAAAAACATTTCAATTATTAACACAAGTAAGTGGGCGTGCGGGCAGGCATGAATTACCAGGTGAAGTCATCATTCAAACATATACACCTGAACATTACACAGTCCAACTAGCTAGTCGATATGATTATGTGCAATTTTTTAATATTGAAATGCGCATGCGCCGGCAATATCAGTATCCGCCCTATGTCTATTTATCTTTAATTACCGTATCACACCCAAATCATGCCACGGCAATAAACATAACTGAGCAGATTGTCCAAGCTCTGACACAATATTTGGGGCGCCATACAACGGTGCTAGGGCCCACGCCATCACCGATTATGCGTATCAAAGATAGATATCGTTACCAGTGCATGATAAAATACAAAAAAGAACATCAATTAATTGAGAAAATCAATATGGCCATTCGCCCTTTTGAAAATCAAATGAATCAAGATGAGTTGCAGATTACGATTGATATGCAACCATATCAATTTATGTAGAGGAATGATAATGATGAAACGCATTGTTTTTATGGGTACGCCCGATTTTTCAGTACCAATTCTACACGCTTTAAGTGAAACAGATTATGAAATAGTTCTCGTTGTGACCCAGCCTGATAGACCAGTGGGTAGAAAGAAAGTCATTACACCCCCACCAGTAAAAGTGGCGGCTGAACAGTTAAATATCCCTGTTTTTCAACCTGAAAAGCTTCGCGAAAATTATCAAGTGATTTTAGACTATAAACCTGACATTATTGTGACAGCTGCATATGGGCAACTTCTCCCTAATGATCTATTGGAAACACCGGAATTTGGTTGTATTAATGTTCATGCGTCATTATTACCTGAACTTAGAGGTGGTGCTCCCATTCATTATGCCATCATTCAAGGAAAAGAGGAAACAGGCGTTACAATCATGTATATGGCAGAGAAATTAGACGCTGGTGACATCATTTCACAGCGACGCATCTCAATTGAACATGATGACCATGCTGGCTCTTTACATGATAAATTATCTGAACTAGGGAAAGACTTACTCTTAGATACATTACCAGAGCTATTTAAAAATAATATAGAAGCAACCCCACAAGATGAGACAAAAGCAACCTTTGCTTCAAATATTAATCGAGCCGATGAAAAAATTAATTGGGAGAACTCCCATATTGATGTCTACAATCAAATTCGTGGCCTACATCCGTGGCCAGTAGCATTTACAAAATATAACAATAAGACGATGAAAATTTGGTGGGCTCAGTTAGATGAAAAAACATATGATTGCCAGCCAGGTGAAATTGTGGATGTAGTTGATGAAGAGGCCATTATCGTTGGCTGTGGTAATCAAAAAGCCATTCGCATAACGGAATTACAACCAGCGGGAAAAAAAAGAATGACAACAAAAGAATTTCTATTAGGATACAGTGATCAAATTAAGATGGGTACAAAGATGGGTGAAACTATTTGAGTAAATTTGCACTAAGAGAGACGATGCTCGATCTATTGATTCGAATTGAAAAAGATAATGGTTTTAGTCACTTGCTTATTGACCAAGCTGTGAAGAAAGCAGACTTTTCTTCGGCGGATCGTGCATTACTAACAGAAGTCGTTTATGGTACTATTCAGCGAAAACTGACATTAGATTATTACTTAAATCATTTTATAGATTCAAAGAAAAAGGCAACACCGTGGGTTCGTACATTACTGCAAATGTCAATCTACCAAATGATTTATTTAGACCGCGTACCCCCATATGCCATCATTCATGAAGCAGTGGAGATTGCTAAAAAACGAGGGCATAAAGGAATAGCTTCTTTTGTGAACGGTGTGTTGCGACAAATACAACGAAAAGGGGTTCCAGATACAGATACAATAATTGATGATGTAAAACGCCTTTCAATTAATACGAGTCATCCTGAATGGCTTGTAAAACGTTGGATTAATCATTATGGCTTGGAACATACGAAAGAAATGTGTGTGGCAAATCTCATTCATCAGCCGATATCAGTTAGAGTCCAACCTCTACTCATTAGCCGAGATGATGCTATGGCGTCTTTACGTAGAGAAGGGTATACCGTTGAACCTTCTATCTTCTCTTCACAAGGCATGATTATTAAAGAAGGAAACATATTAAAATCCAACTTATTTAAAAACAATCAGATTACAATTCAAGATCAAAGTTCAATGCTTGTTGGCGAGATGATCCAAGCTAAACCACATATGACAGTCTTAGATACATGTAGTGCACCAGGTGGAAAAGTAACACATATAGCAGAAAAAATGTCTAATAAAGGGAACATTTACGCCCATGATTTACATCAAAAAAAGATTCAATTAATCGATGTTAAGGCCAATAACCTTCAACTAAATATTATTCATGCCACTAGGGAAGATGCGCGACAATTACGGCAACATTATCAAGAACATACTTTTGATCGCATTTTAGTTGATGCACCATGTTCAGGTTTAGGAGTTATTCGTAACAAACCCGAGATTAAATATAATAAAGAACTAGCTGATATCAAGCGATTGTCAGACATTCAATTAGCGATTCTGACAGAGGTAGCACCACTTCTGAAGCAAACAGGGTTGTTAGTTTACAGTACATGTACAGTAGAACCGATAGAAAACGAAGAGGTCATAAGGAAGTTTCTTAAAAAACATGATATGTTTAAAGTTGATTCATTATTTTTCAAACAATTACCTGTACAATTACAACAATCACCAGGTATAAGTCCGTACGGGTTACAATTATTTCCACAAACTTATAATACAGATGGTTTCTTTCTAACCCGCTTAAAATATAAATAGGACGAATGAGTATAAATCGTTTAGTAAAGAGGTGTTGTATGATGGATGGGGTTTTTTATACAGACCGCGGTAAAGTTCGACCTCATAATGAAGATTCAGGCGGATTATACCAGAATAAGTCTGGTCAATATCTTGCTGTGATAGCCGATGGAATGGGCGGGCATAAAGCAGGGGATGTAGCAAGTAACATGGCAACACAAATGTTGCAAGAAAAATGGCAAGCATGTGTAACAATTGAAACACCTGAACAAGCAGAAAAATGGCTCGTACAGATGTTGGACCATATTAATGCAGCCATTTACCAATTAGCACAAGAAAAAACCGAGTGCACGGGAATGGGGACGACAGTCGTGATTGCTTTATTTGCCGATGAATTCTTTACTGTGGCACATATTGGCGATAGCCGATGCTATAAATATCAAAATGCGACATTAAGTCAAATCACAAATGATCATTCACTTGTTAATGAACTTGTACGATCAGGAGAAATAACAAAAAAAGATGCCAAACATCATCCACAGAAAAATGTTGTCTTAAAAGCATTAGGGACACAACCCCAAGTTGGAGCGGACGTTCAGTCATTAAGTTGGGATCAAGAAGCAATCGTATTACTTTGTTCGGATGGTTTAACTGACAAAGTAGATGATGATGATTTAATAAACCATTTAAGTCAAGATGTAGACATTTCTATGATTGGTAAACAATTGGTTGATTTAGCAAATGAGCGGGGTGGAGAGGATAATGTTTCGTTAGTAATTATGAAGCATCCCATCCATGAAGAAAAAGGTGAGGCATCATGTTAAAAGGTCACATATTAGATGACCGCTATCAAATCATAGATATGATCGGTGGCGGTGGCATGGCTAATGTTTATTTAGCAAAGGATTTAATTCTTAATCGCCAGGTCGCTATAAAAATGCTCCGGATGGAATTTGCTAATGATGAAGAATTTATTGCGCGCTTTGATCGAGAAGCCCAATCGGCAACAAGTTTGGCGCATCCTAATATCGTTAATATATATGATGTTGGTGATGAAGATCATTTGTTGTATATGGTTATGGAGTATGTTGAGGGCATGACATTAAAGGAATATATTCAACGCTTCAGCCCACTTCCAGTTCAAGACGTAGTAGACATTATGAAACAGATCACATCGGCGATACATCATGCCCATGAACATAATATTATCCATCGGGATATTAAACCGCAAAATATTTTAATCGATCAGAATGGGCAAGTGAAAGTGACAGATTTCGGTATTGCCATTGCTCTTAGTTCAACGGCTTTAACACAAACGAATTCGATTCTAGGATCTGTTCATTATTTATCACCAGAACAAGCTAGGGGTGGTATGGCAACAAAAAAATCAGATATCTACTCGCTCGGAATTGTTTTCTTTGAACTATTGACAGGGCGCTTACCCTTTTCAGGGCAGTCACCAGTATCCATTGCTTTGAAACATTTACAAAATAATACCCCGTCTGTCAGAAACTATCATTCAGATATCCCACAAAGTGTTGAAAATATTGTTTTACGGGCGACTGCAAAGGATCCATTCCATCGCTTTCAATCGGTATCAGAAATGTATCATAGTTTAGAAACAGCACTTGATTCTAGTCGGATAAATGAGCCGAAATATAGCCCACCCCAAGAAGTCGGGGAAGAGACAAAAGCGATTCCAATCATTACGAATCTTGAAGACACTAATGTATCGAATCATGATGAAACAATTGTTCATCGCCCGAATGAAAAGACAATTAAAGTTTCAGATAAACAAAATCAACAAGTAAAGAAACCAAAAAAGAAAAAAGCACCAAAAAAGAAAAAATGGCGTCGTATATTGCTGATCATATTCATTCTAATCGCATCTGGACTAGCAGCATTATTTATCATACCTGGAATTTTTCAACCAAAAGATGTTGTTATTCCCGATGTTATTGGTATGACATATGAGGAAGCGGTTGAAGAGCTTGAAAAAGTAAAGTTAGAAGCGGAAAAAGAAGATACGTATTCAGATGAAGTTGAAGAAGGGTTAGTCGTTAAAACGAATCCGAACGTTGGCCGGACTGCTAAAGAAAAATCGACTGTCACAGTGCTCGTCAGTGCAGGTAAGGAAAGATTCAAGATGGACGACTATGTTGGAAGAGATTTTGAACAAGTCAAACGTTTGTTAGAGGACAAAGGGTATGAAGAAGTGATAGCTTACGAAAAACATTCAGACGAGCCGGTGGGTGAGATATTAAATCAAATTCAGCCAACCCCAGATTCGGAAGTTGTTCCGAGTGAAACAAAGGTTATATTTGAAATTAGTAGTGGGCCTGAATTAATAAGCTTAAATAATTTAAAGGGCATGACATTGGATCAAGCAAAATCCTACCTTGAAGAAAACGGCCTGAAAATGAACAAAAAAGAGGAGCATTCGGAGTCTGTTTCTAAAGGTCATGTTATAAGACATAGCCCAGAATCTGGTGCTTCATTAAATAAAGGCGCAACAGTTGATGTATATGTATCTACTGGACCAGAAGAAAAACCACCAGTTTCTCATACAGTCCGTTTTACAGTCCCATATAGTGGAGAAATACAAGGCGATGACGATGATGAGAAGCCAAAAGAACAAACAGTAAAAATTTATATTGAAGATGTAGAACATCAAATTTCAAAAGTCTATAAAGAAGATAAGATTACAAGTGATACGGAATATTCGATTACATTACTGATAGCACCTGGCTCATTTGGTGAGTATAAGGTTGTCCGTGATGACGAATTGATTATAGAAAAAACCGTACCATATAGAGATTAAAGAGGGTGAATGAATGGCAGAAGGTAGAATAATGAAAGCATTAAGTGGATTTTATTATGTTCAATCTGATGAAAATTTGTATGCTTGTAAAGGCCGTGGTCTATTTCGTAAACAAAAAGTAAGTCCACTTGTCGGAGATCTTGTTGTTTTTGATAAATCCAGTGATTTAGAAGGATATATTCAAGAAATTAAGCCGAGAAAGACTGAACTTTCTCGGCCTCCGATTGCGAATGTTGATCAAGCTATGATTGTCAATTCTGTTAAGATGCCCCAATTTAGCCCGTTATTACTCGATCGATTTCTCGTGTTTATTGAATCTAAGCGAATTAAACCACTTATTATTATTAATAAAATAGACTTAGCTAATGATAGCGATTTGAAAACAATAAAAGAATTTAAAGCAATTTACGAAAAAATCGGCTATCATGTTTTATTATTTTCAGCAAAAGAACCGAGAGATTTTATGACTATGAAATCGTTATTTAATGATAAGATAACCGTGTTTGCAGGGCAATCCGGGGTAGGTAAATCATCAATCCTAAATGCAGTTAAACCATCGCTAACTTTGGAAACCGCTCAGATTTCTAAAAGTTTAGGTCGGGGTAGACATACGACAAGACATGTTGAACTATTAGAAATTAATGGCGGTCTTGTAGCCGATACTCCGGGATTTAGTGTCGTTGACTTCTCGCATATTTCAAGAGAAGAGCTCGGTTTATGTTTTCCGGAGATTAAAACATTCCAAGCTCATTGCAAATTTAGAGGTTGCTTACATGACAAAGAGCCGGGATGTGCTGTAAAACAAGCCGTTGCTAACAAGGAAATGGCTACATTTCGTTACGATCATTATCTTGCGTTTTTAGAAGAAATACAATCACGAAAGCCGAGGTATTCATAATGAAAAAAATAGCACCATCATTATTGTCTGCAGACTTTTCACGATTACAAGAAGAAATTAAAGAAGTAGAACAATTAGGGGTCGATTATCTTCATGTTGATGTGATGGATGGTCATTTCGTACCTAATATAACAATCGGTCCCCTCGTTGTTGAGGCGATTAAACCAGTTACCAATTTACCATTAGATGTTCATTTAATGATTGAAAATCCAGACACATATATTGAACAATTTGCTCAAGCGGGAGCATCTATCATCACTGTTCATCAAGAAGCGTGTACGCATCTTCATCGTACGATACAGCATATTAAGAAAAGTGGTGTCAAAGCAGGCGTCAGTCTTAATCCTGCGACACCGATTAGTACGATTCAACATATCTTATCAGAAATTGATCTCGTATTAATTATGACAGTTAATCCAGGCTTTGGTGGACAATCGTTTATCGAAGAGATGGTTCCTAAAATTGAAACCCTTGCTGAAATAAGGAACAATCAACATGATGATTTCTTAATAGAAGTTGACGGTGGGATTAATGAAAAGACGGCTTATGCTTGTGCAAGAGCTGGTGCAGACATACTCGTAGCAGGAAGTGCAATTTTTGGTAAAAAAGACCGCAAACAAGCTGTTCATGCTATTCGACAGTCAATTAAGCGTGTTCAAGTTCAGGGAGAGAATGAATGAATATCGCTATTGTTGCTAATGGACCACTGAAAAATATTCCACCACTATCAGATTATAGAAAGGAAGTTGACATTTGGATTGGTGCCGACCGTGGTGCACTAACTTTAATTAAGCACGGGATATCACCAAAAATCGCGATTGGTGACTTTGACTCCATATCAGACGATGAAATTGAACAAATAAAAAACTTGGCGAACAAAGTAAAAATCTACCCTATTGAAAAAGACAAGACAGATCTCGAGTTAGCGATTGATCTGGCAATAGCATACAACCCGAAAAATATTTATTTGTTTGGGGTAACGGGTGGGCGTTTAGATCATACAATTGTTAATATACAACTTCTTCTTACACTATTAGAACATGATATAAAAGGAATAATAATTGATAAACAAAATATACTTAGAATCACTTATCCAGGTAAATATTCGGTTTCATTCCATTCTGCCTATCCACATATCTCTTTTTTACCTTTAACAAAAGAGATAACAGGGCTAACACTTCATGGGTTTTATTATCCATTAAAGAATCAAACCGTGTCTTTTGGTTCTTCGCTTTGTATTTCTAACAAGCTTACTGAAAATAAAGGTACTTTTTCATATGAAACTGGCATACTATTAGTAATAAAGAGTCGTGATTCATAAGCCAAGTTTCACTGCATATGCTTGTGTTTATATGAGGAGGTCGGTCTCATGAAGTTTTATACCATTAAATTACCACGGTTTATTGGGGGATTTGTTCGCATTGTCATCAGTATTTTTAAAAAAGACAAGTAAATACCCAAAAAAAATAAAAGCACCTTTAAAGGTGCTTTTATTTTTTTAAGAGAACAATTATACACGCTCAACTTTTCCAAGTTTTTTCAGAGCACGGGCAGATACATAAACGCGTTTAGGCTTACCATCTACCATGATACGAACTTTTTGTACATTTGCTTTCCATTTACGTTTATTAGCATTTAAAGCGTGGGAACGCTTATTACCTGTACGTGTTTGTCTTTTTGTAACAACGCATCTTCTTGCCATAGTAATCCCTCCTAACTTAACAACTAACGAATACTTAATTCAATTTACCACATGTAAGAAAAAGATGCAATAACCGATACGAAAGGAAAAATTCTTGACAGAACAAACGGATTCGTTCATTCTATATAAAGGGTAAGATACAAAACGAGTCCAAGTGTTTACATTCTGTAAAGAATTGACATATTTATGTCAATTAATACACCAGTACGAAAGTCCTGCGTTTTCATATTTATGACTACTTTTAAAAAATCAAGGCTTATAGTAGAATATGTTTAAGTTAATATGGAGGAGGATCAACATGTCCATCGAAATTAATACAAGTGATGGGGTCGTGACGATTACGAATGATGTGATTGCAACAATAGCTGGGGGAGCAGCTGTTGAATGTTATGGAATTGTCGGCATGGCATCTAAAAGTCAAATCAAAGATGGTATTGCTGAAATCTTGAAAAAAGAAAATTATTCACGTGGTATCGTTGTCCGAAAAGACAACAATCATTTGCATATTGATATGTATATCATTGTGAGCTATGGAACGAAAATCTCTGAAATTGCTCACAACGTACAGTCACAGGTAAAATATACGTTAGAGAAAACACTCGGATTAGAAATTGATTCAATCAATATATACATACAGGGTGTTCGTGTAAATAAAGATTAGCGTTTTGTTATTTCGTAAGAGGAGGAAGTATGGTGGAAAAATTAGATGGCAAACAATTTGCGAAAATGGTACGTATCGGTGCACGCCATTTATCAAATAACGCCAAAAATATTGATGCATTAAACGTCTTTCCTGTTCCAGATGGAGATACAGGAACAAATATGAATTTATCGATGACTTCTGGAGCGAAAGAAGTTCAACAAACGGACAGTGAACATATTTCGGATGTTACGAAAGCATTGTCAAAAGGACTTCTTATGGGAGCAAGAGGAAATTCTGGTGTTATTTTATCACAGATTTTCCGTGGTTTTGCAAAAGGTGCTGAAGGTCAACAAGTGTTGACGACAACAGATTTAGCTATGGCGTTTGAAGAAGGTGTTCGCACAGCCTATAAAGCCGTGATGAAGCCGGTTGAAGGAACAATTTTAACAGTTGCGAAAGATGCAGCTGCAAAAGCGACTGAACAAGCGGAAGTTGAAACGGAAATCATTCCATTTATGGAAGCAGTTGTTACTGAAGCAAAAGCGTCCTTAAAAAGAACGCCAGATTTATTACCTGTATTAAAAGAAGTCGGTGTTGTTGATTCAGGTGGACAAGGTCTTGTAACGATTTACGAAGGATTTTTAGCAGCGCTTAAAGGTGAAGATCTACCCGAAGAGGCAGACACAATTAAAATGGAAGAATTAATTAACGCCGAACATCATAAAATCAATCAAGAATTTATGGACACATCAGACATCGAATATGGCTACTGTACAGAATTTATGGTGAAATTCGAAGCTGATAAATTAGCTGAAACACCGTTTGATGAAATTGGATTTCGAGAGGAATTGAGTAAACACGGAGATTCACTACTCGTAGCAAGCGATGATGACATCGTTAAAGTTCATGTTCATGTTGAATATCCGGGTAAGGTTCTCACAATTGGCCAACAATATGGTAGCTTAATCAATATGAAAATTGAAAATATGCGTGAACAACATGCTGCTATTTTGAAAGAGAAACATGCTGAGAACGAAGTTAAAGCTGAAAAGAAACCATATGCGATAATCGCTGTTGCTATGGGATCAGGTATAAAGGACCTTTTCAACAATCTAGGTGCAACTGTTGTTATTGAAGGTGGGCAGACAATGAATCCAAGCACACAAGATATTACAGATGCCATTAAAGCAGCGCATGCCCATAATATTATCATCTTACCTAATAACAAAAATATCGTTATGACAGCAGAACAGGCGCGTGATTTGACAGAAGACAATGTAGCGGTTGTCAAGACAAAAACAATTCCACAGGGGATTAGTGCTTTATTAGCCTTCCATCCTGATGAAGATATTGAGACGAATCAAGAGCATATGACTGAAGCACTTGCCGAAGTTAAAACAGGACAAGTCACATATGCGGTAAGAGATACGACGATTGATGGTATGTTGATTAATAAAGGTAATTATATGGGAATCTTAGATGGCAGTATTAAAGCATGTGAATCTGATCGATTTGAAACGGTAAAAGGATTACTTCAAGAATTAATTACTGATGACGATGAAATCTTAACCATCCTTTACGGTGAAGATGTGACAGATACTGAAGTTAAAGAACTAACGCAATTTGTAGAAGAAAAGTATGAAGACATAGAAATAGAGGTACATCACGGTAACCAGCCAATCTATTCATATATTTTATCTGTTGAATAAAAAAATCACCTTCTCCGGTATGGGGAGAGGTGATTTTTTTTATGAGTGGAAAAATATTGTGTGATAAATGACCATATATTTGCTATAATTCATGTTAAGGTTATGTGAATAATAGAAGCGAGGTGTCATAACGATGAAGTTTAATTCCGTATTTGATATTATCGGTCCAGTTATGGTAGGACCGTCCAGTTCACATACTGCAGGTGCCGCGCGGATTGGACTTGCAGCAAGAAACTTATTTGGAAGAGAACCAAAATGGGCCAAAATTCATTTGTACGGTTCTTTCGCTAAGACATATCGTGGCCATGGGACTGATTTAGCTCTTGTAGGTGGATTACTTGGTTATGATACAGATGATGAACGGCTAAGGAAAGCATTACAACTAGCTGAGAAGCGAGGAATTGAAATAGAATTTATTGAAGATAGTGCTCGGGTTGATCACCCAAATACAGCCCGAATCATCATAGGTGATGAAGCCGAAACATTAGAGTTAATCGGTATCTCAATAGGTGGTGGAAAAGTGGAGATTATCGAACTTAACGGGTTTGAACTTCGTTTATCAGGAAATCACCCCGCTATTTTAATCATGCATAACGATCGTTACGGAGCGATTGCCTCAGTGACTTCGATTTTAGCGAAGCATCAGATTAACATCGGACATATGGAAGTGAATCGTAAAGACGTTGGTAAAGAAGCTTTAATGGTTATTGAAGTCGATGAAAATGTATCTGATTTGGTTCTCCAAGAATTAGAAGAAGCTGATCATATTATTCAAATTGCAAAAATTGTTAGCTAAACATTGAAATAAAGAGCACAAGGGGGTTTGATGATGTTCCGTACAGTAGCCGAACTCATTGATCAGGCAAAAGAAGATGACATACCTATTTCAGAAGTGATGATTCGTCAAGAAATGGACGTCAAAAATCAGACACGTGAACAAGTTTTTGCGCAAATGGAAAATAATTTGCGTGTTATGGAAAAAGCCATTGAAGATAGTTTACAAGGTGTTCAATCTGTTACTGGGCT
>NZ_DATBTY010000022.1:0-11665 GCF_036516575.1 Cerasibacillus sp. | reverse complement strand
CAACGTGTTGAGGGCTCAATGCAGCCTCTCGTATAGATTTCGCACCGCAAGACAACGTGTTGAGGGCTCAATGCAGCCTCTCGTATAGATTTCGCACCGCAAGACAACGTGTTGAGGGCTCAATGCAGCCTCTCGTATAGATTTTTCATCGCGAGTCAACGTATTGAAGGCTCAATGCAGCCTCTCATAAAGATTTCGCACCGCGAGACAACGCGTTGAAGGCTTAATGCAGCCTCTCACCAACATTTCACACTACGAAACAACGCGTTGAAGATTCGACATAATAAACGAATAACTAAACGCACAATCATAAATAGCGTTTAATCTGCTATAATCCCTTAATAAACAGCTGTCATGCATTTTTATGCAAAACATGATACAATATATACAGTATTAAAATATTGCTTTTGTTTTCTTTTTTAACGCTATACTTTTTTGTTAATGAGGCTGATGTCCTCATTATTATTTTGTCTAATTATATATCATAGGAGTGATCAGAAAGATTGTTCAGTGATGAACGATTTACAGGGGTAACCCCACAAAAACTAAAGCAAGACTTAATTGCTGGAATAACAGTAGGAATTGTTGCCATACCACTCGGGATGGCTTTTGCTATTGCTTCAGGTGTTAAGCCAGAATATGGATTGTATACAACTATTATTGCTGGGATTATTGTTGCTCTGTTTGGTGGATCAAGATATCAAATTGCTGGGCCAACCGGAGCGTTTATCCCAATTCTACTAGCCATTGTTCTGGAACACGGATATGAAAATCTATTAATTGCCGGATTTTTAGCAGGAATTATGCTTATTTTAATGGGAGCATTCAAGCTTGGTGGACTTATTAAATACATTCCAAGGTCGGTGACAATCGGGTTTACGGCTGGAATTGCCGTCATTATTTTCAGTGGACAGTTTGGTGATTTTCTCGGGTTAGAAGGATTAGAGAAGAAGCAATATTTCCATGAGAATATGATACAAATCGTGAAACACTTGCCTGAGATAAATATTTATAGTGTGCTGACAGCCGTGATTGGATTACTTATGATTATCTTTGTTCCTAAACTTTTTCCACGTCTCCCTGTCTTATTAGTTGCCTTAATTATACCAACAGTTATCGCTGTTTTATTTTATCCAAATAAGGTCGCTACGATTGGAAGTGCATTTGGTGGCATTCCACAAACATTACCAGGAATTCAGTTCCCTGAGATTACGTGGGAAAAAATAAAAGTATTATGGCAACCAGCGTTCGTTATAGCTATGCTCGGTGGAATAGAATCATTATTATCCGCCGTAGTTGCTGATGGAATGACTGGTAGACGTCATAACTCAAACCGCGAATTAGTTGGTCAGGGGGTTGCGAACATTGTGACTCCTCTATTTGGTGGTATTCCAGCGACAGGCGCAATTGCTCGAACAGCTACAAATATTAATGCAGGTGGATTCAGTCCAATGTCTGGAATCTTCCAAGGTGTATTCGTCCTATCAACTGTTCTCCTTTTTGCACCTTATGCCGGGAGTATCCCTCTTGCAGCTATGGCACCTATTCTGATGGTTGTCGCCTATAATATGAGTGAACATAAATCATTTATTCATATGTTGAAACTCAAGACGAGTGATTCGCTCGTGCTTGTTACAACGTTTTTGTTAACCGTATTTGTTAACTTAACCGTTGCTGTGCCAATCGGTTTAGGCCTTGCTACGATATCATTCTTAAAGCGAATGAGTGAAGTGTTTGAGGTCGAGAGGGTTATTCCTTCTCTTGCAAAAAATAAGAAAGATCATAATGGAATGGATTATGGAACGAAATGCCAAGAAATATCATTCTACAATATCGCGGGACCACTATTCTTTGGTGCAGCAGATCGATTCGAATCGGTCATCGCAAGTAGTACACGCCGACCATCAGTCCTAATACTAAAGATGAAACATGTTCCTATTTTAGATGCAACAGGAGCGTCAAACTTAGCCTCTTTAGTAACGGATTTTAAACAACGATTTGGCGGGACTGTATTAATTGCAGAACTCACTGATGATGTGATGTCTATGATGAAAGCAACTGGGATATATAACGAGATTGGTCCAAATCACTTCTTCAAAGAATCATATGAAGCGGTTGACTATGCACTTAAGTTAATTGAGCCAAACCAGTGCTCCCTCTGTGCGAAGTCTGGTCAAAACACATGCCAAGTATTCCAGGAAAGTAGTCAATTACAAAAGGATGCTTAAAGGGCATAGCTTATATTTCTTAAAAAGCAGTTACTCATCTCGAGTAGCTGTTTTTTTAGTAATTCTCTTGAGCTTTCGATACTTTAGTCATGAGGAGGTAGGTATCGTCTGTTATACTAAACTGTAGAATGACAGATAAAGGAGTAAAATGACATGTTGCTATCAATTGAAAAAATCATCTTACACCGGTTAAATATGCGATTGAACCATCCATTTGTAACTAGTTTTGGTACGACGCAAGATAAAGATTTTTTTATGATTGAAGTGATTGATTCGGACGGCCATCGTGGATACGGAGAGTCTGTTGCTTTTGATGCCCCATGGTATACAGAAGAAACGGTGGAAACGACCTTACATATGTTAATAGATTTTTTAATCCCATTATTAAAGCGACACTCGATAGGCCATCCTAAAGAATTAGCGGATATTTTCAAGCCAATTAGGCGAAATCATATGGCAAAAGCTGCGCTCGAGGGGGCTATTTGGGACCTCTATGCGAAACGACAAGGGATCTCTCTTGCACAAGCATTAGGCGGGGAAAAATCCTCCATTGATGTTGGGATAAGTATTGGAATTCAACCGACCATCACGAGCCTTTTAAATAAAATTGAACAATCTTTAGAAAAAGGCTATAAACGCATTAAGTTAAAAATTAAACCAGGCCACGATGTTCATCTAATCCGTGACGTACGTGAACATTTCCCAACAACACCGATTATGGTTGATGCAAATTCTGCTTATTCGTTGGATGATTTACCGATATTAAAACAACTTGATGCTTTTGATTTAATGATGATTGAACAACCGCTCCATCAAGATGATTTAATCGACCATGCCAAATTACAAAAAGAGTTGGACACACCCATATGTCTCGATGAAAGCATCCATTCTCTTAATGATGTAAAACAAGCGATTGAACTCGGCAGTTGCCAAATCATTAATATTAAAAGTGGTCGTGTTGGTGGTTTAACAGAAAGTGTTAGAATCCATGACTATTGCCAAAAACACCATATACCTGTTTGGTGTGGTGGCATGTTAGAAGCAGGAGTTGGGCGTGCACACAATATTGCCTTAACATCGCTAGCGAATTTCTCATTACCAGGTGATACAGCAGGCTCAAGTCACTATTGGGAAAAAGATATCATATCTCCCGATGTTGTTGTGGAAAATGGAAAAATCGAAGTTCCAGCTGGAGCTGGTATAGGTTATGAAATTGATAGAGAAGCGTTAAAACGATTTACGGTATCAAAACAAGTCATTGATTTTTAAATAAATGGAGTTCGTGAAGCGATATTAGGTGTTAAGTCGTTTTATCAGGCATAAGCATTCAATAAAGTGCCAAACAGAATAAAAAGCGGTAAAAACTGAACTTCATGTTAGTTTTCTCCGCTTTTTTATTCTAACTTATTTTTCATTATAACCCGACTAATTTAACCGTTAAATGCATCTGTTAAATTCGGAACGATTTGTTTTTTACGAGAAACAACACCCTTTAACAAAGCACGGTTATTTTTCAATTCTACACCAAATGCTTTTTCGACTTTTTTACTTTCCGGACCAACAGCTAAAACATCTGAATCACTGTTTAAAATATCGGTCACAATGAGAACATATAAAGATAGTTCATTTTTATCAACATGTGCTGTAATTGCATTTTCAAATTCAGTTTGTTTTTCATAGACTTCTGCCACATCAACAGCATTGATTTGGTTAATTTCTACTTGATGACCGTTCATATCAAATGTTTTGGCGTCATTTGCTAATAGCTCGTCCATTGATTTATCTTTTAAATCAGTACCTGCTTTCAGCATATCTAAACCATAAACATCTAAATCTACTTCAGCGATTTCTGCTAATTCTTTAGCGGCCGCAATATCTTCATCCGTGCATGTTGGTGATTTAAATAGTAACGAATCAGATACAATCGCTGATACCATTAAACCTGCAATATGTTTAGGTATCTCAACATCATGCTCTTTATACATTTTATTTAAAATTGTCGCTGTACACCCGACTGGTTCAACGCGGAAATAAAGTGGATCCTTTGTTTCAAAATTTGCAACGCGGTGATGGTCAATCACTTCAGCGATACGGACATCACGGATATTTTCTACACTTTGTTGGAATTCATTATGGTCAACAAGAATGACTTCTTTAACGTCTTTATCCACTTCTTCAATGAAACGTGGTGCCTCTACTTTAAAATAATCAAGCGCATAAGCCGTTTCTTTATTTACTTCCCCAAGACACACCGCTTCTGCATTAATACCTATTTCTTTTTTTAAATGTGCATATGCCAATGCTGAACAAATCGAATCTGTATCTGGATTACGATGTCCAATGACAAGTACTTTTTCCATGTTTATAATCCCCTTCACTCTTTATTATTAATTGATTGCGGCATCAATTTTTTATGTATATACTATAACGAAAATTTTATCATACAAGCTCCATTTGTTCAAAATAAAGTAAAGGAGTGGTATCATTAGAAACCACAACATTCCAATGCTACAATAAGATAAAAAGGATTTTTTAATATGAAAAAGAAAATTATCATCATTGGCGCTGGAATTTTAGGCGCATCAACAGCATATCAATTATCAAAGACAAATACAGACGTTATCTTAATTGATCGCAATGAACCTGGACAAGCAACTGATGCAGCAACAGGTATTATTTGCCCGTGGCTATCGAAAAGAAGAAATCAAGCATGGTATCATCTCGCTAAAAATGGCGCAAAGATTTATCCAACGATTATAAATGAATTGGAAAAAGATGGTGAAAAAGAAACTGGCTATAAACAAGTCGGCGCCTTAAGTGTACGTGCTAAAAAAGAAACATTACTGGAGATGAAAGAGATTGCTTTGAAACGCCGGGTCAATGCACCGGAAATTGGTGAAGTTACGATTTTAAATCCAAAAGAAACACGGAAGTTATTTCCTCCGATTGCTGAAGGATTAGGAGCAGTACACGTCAGTGGCGCTGCTCGCGTTGATGGAGGTAAGCTACGAAAAGCGTTAATCAATGGAGCGTTAAAAAATGGGGTTAAATATATCCAAGACTCTGCGTCATTGATTTTGGAAGGCCAAACGGTAACAGGTGTAAAACTATCTGAGTCCACCATAAAGGCAGATACCGTCATCGCTACAAATGGTGCTTGGATGAAGGAATTACTCGCACCAATCGGCATAACCTTTTCAAGTTCGCCACAAAAAGGACAACTCATCCAGTTACATATGCCAGATGTGGATACAAGTGAATGGCCTGTTATCATGCCACCAAGTAACCAGTCGATTGTCCCTTTCGATGATCGTGTTATTATTGGAGCCACACATGAAAAGAAAGAAGTCGGTTTCGATCATCGAATAACAGCTGAGGGGATGCATCGGGTATTATTTACCGCTTTAAAGTTTGCACCTGGACTAGGTAACGGAACAATAATCGGAACAAGAGTCGGTTTCCGTCCGTACACACCAGAGTATTTACCTGTTATTGGTAAAATACCGCCATATGAAGGTCTTATCGCTGCCAATGGCTTAGGAGCATCTGGATTAACAACAGGACCTTACTTAGGCACGCAATTAGCTAAATTGGCACTCGATCAACCATTGGATATCGACCTACAACATTATGATATCCACGAAGCATTAATGAACGATTAATCAATATATAGAAAGAGTGATTTTGTTGCAAGGAAAAACAGTTATTTTACTGATCGTCATCACAGTTATTTTAGCTCTTATTTTAAGCTTTTGGTTATTAAAGGCAATGGTCTAATCAAACACCGAGGTACGGACATGAATGATTCGTATCTCGGTTTTTACATATATATATTTCAGAAAGTTAAAAAACGCCTTGTCATATGAAGACTAATCATTTATGATAGATGTAATTTATTGAATATTATATCATTTTAATAAGGGGGAATATAAATGGCAACGAAAATAAAATGCGAAGATATTTCTAAGACGTATATTGGTGATGGTGTTACAACTCATGCCGTTAAGAACATTGATTTATCTTTTAAAAAAGGTGAATTTACATCAATCATTGGCCCTTCTGGATCAGGAAAATCCACATTACTAAGTCTGATTGGCACATTAGATAAACCAACGGAAGGTAAGATTCTTTATGATGGCGAAGAAATTATGAAACAAGGCAAACGAAAAATAGCAGATTTTCGTTTTGAAGAAATCGGCTTTATCTTTCAACAATTCCACTTACTCCCCACACTTACAGCTCTAGAAAACGTATTAACACCACTGTTTGGACGAAAAGTCAATTATTCAAAACAAAAACGTGCAAAAGAGGTTTTGGAGCAGGTCGGTTTAGCAGATAAACTAAACTCTCTCCCATCTCAATTGTCTGGTGGTCAACAACAGCGCGTTGCCATCGCAAGAGCAATCGTTCATAAGCCGAGTTGGCTATTAGCTGATGAACCGACAGGGAATCTTGACACAGAAACAGGTGAAAAGATCTTTGAGTTGTTAAAACAATTAAATGAACAAGAAGGGTGTAGTGTTCTTTATGTCACACATGATCCGAACCTCGCCCAAAAAGCAAATCGCATCATATCTATGCAAGATGGTATTATATTAGAGGATAAAGATGTTGTTGTTTTATAATCGACACAAAATCGGGATTCATCTAAGTGAATCCCGATTTTTCATCTATCAGGTGACCATGTTTTTTTATCATCATCTTCA
Organism: Cerasibacillus sp.; assembly: GCF_036516575.1. Classification (NCBI taxonomy): domain Bacteria; kingdom Bacillati; phylum Bacillota; class Bacilli; order Caryophanales; family Bacillaceae; genus Cerasibacillus; species Cerasibacillus sp. The sequence goes on along the minus strand of NZ_DATBTY010000022.1, from coordinate 4,731 downwards.
ATAATACCGAGAACGACATCTGTTATATTAGGTTCACTTAGTAATTGGTTAGAGAGCTTAAATTTCACATCATCCGCTTCATTTAATGTTAGTCCTTTTACCAATTCTACAGTTACATCGACATGGTATGCCCTCCCCTCTTGAATGACGCGCATCCCATATATATCAACAACATAATTATCGGCTAATAAAGCCTTTGCAATCCGCTCCTCAACTTCTGCTGGAGCCTTTACCCCAATTAAGCCGATCATATTATCATAACCAACTCGAAAAGCAACGAGTAACATGAGAAGACCGATTATAATCGACACAATGCCGTCCGCTTCAAGAATACCGAAGAATTGTGCTAGAACGATTCCTATGATGGCAAAAACGGCTCCTACAGTGGCAACAAGATCTTCATAAAAGACGAGTTTCGTTGCTGGCGAGGCTTTTTTAGCGTGCCGGAATGCTAGGACAAATGAATTCCCTTCTGTTTCTACTTTCGTTTCATGCAATATTTGATTCATCGTTTTATATAATATATATCCGTCAATTATAAAGGCAAAGAGCAATACAATAATATTTAATACGAAGTCACTTGATTCTCTCGGATGTTGCCATAACTCCCACCCTGTTTTGATCGTTTCATATGCCATAACCGTTACAACGATGACAGCAACCATACAAAAAATGTTGATGACTCTGCCAAACCCTGTTGGAAATCGAGTCGTTGGCTTCATCTCGGCTAAGACACTCCCGGTATAGACAAAGGTTTGATTCACTGTATCAGCTAATGAGTGCATCGCTGTTGCATACATCGTCCCATTTCCACTGATTATTGCAACAATCCACTTTACAATTGAAATAATTAAATTTCCGATTGCAGCTAATCCTGATGATACATTACCCTTTTTAAGTAACTGAATAAATTTCATTTATTGTCACTCCCAAACAAACTCTTTCATTTATTTTTGATTAACTTTAGAAAGATATACATTTGTTTAAATGAAAAGTAGGAATAACTGAGGGAAGGTAGGAATTGGGGGTGCTGGGTTGAAATCGGGGGATGAAGGTCAAAATCGCACTAATGGGCTAGAATCGGGTTATGGAGGGTCAACATGAGAAGAGTGTTTTCTTTAATTTTTAGAAGGTAATTAACGTTAGTTTGTCGAATTATACATATAGGGGGAATATGAGAGGAAGGATAAAGATGATTAAAGGGGGAAAACAAATCGTTGTCAGTGATAAAGAAATTTTGTCAATGGATGCGACGACACTTGGAAACAAAATCGCCAACCAGGAAATCACTTCTGTTTACGCAACAAAAACATATATAGCACATTTGAAAAAAGTAAATAGCAAGATTAATTGCCTCGTAGAAGATCGATTCGATGAAGCGCTGAAAGAAGCTGAAAATGCCGATAAAGAAATTAAACAAAACGGCGTCGGACATAAAAAGTTATTCGGTGTCCCGATAAGTATGAAAGAGTCATTTGATGTAGTAGGTATGAAGACAACGGGTGGGCTTCTCCATTTAAAAGATGCCATTGGTAAAAAGGATGCAGAAGTTGTTGCTCGTTTAAAAGCTGAGGGAGCGATTATTTTAGGCAAAACGAATACACCAGCACTCTGCTTCTGTCAGGAGACTGACAATAAACTATATGGAAGGACGAATAATCCCTGGGACTTAACGAAGACTTCGGGCGGCTCGAGTGGTGGAGAAGCAGCTTTACTTGCTATTGGCGGAGCGGCAGCAGGGATTGGCTCAGATATTGGTGGCTCCATTCGTTTTCCAAGTCACTTTAATGGCGTCATTGGATTTAAGTCTGGTAATCGCCAAGTATCACAAGATGGAAGTTTTCCGCAAGCCGATATTCCACTTGAAGAGCGGATGCTCGGAATCGGTCCCATGACAAAATCAGTTCAAGATGCTAACATGATGTATAACATCATTGCGAAACAACCTGCACCTAGAAGAGATTTAACAAACTTTACGATGACGATTTTACCGCGAATGAACTATCCGATGTCAGACGAAACAGAAGCGATGTTAACGATGGTTCAGAAACAGATGGAAGATGAATTCAATACGTTAAGGGAAGTCCCGCCATTTTTTGACCAGTCGGCTTTATTATGGCAAGAAATGATGTCTATTGATGGTGGACAAGGAATGGCTGAAATTACTTTTGCTAATAATAAAAGAAAAGAATTCCGTGAATATATAAAGGAAATTTTTACAGGGAAATCGGATGTGCATCGTTATTTATCATGGGCGTTAATCGGTGCCTATCTTTTCAAGCCTTCAGAAAAGCGCGTACTAGAAATCAACAGTTTAATTGCCCAAGGTGACAAAAAACTGGATGATTATTTAGACGAGCGAATATTAATCTTCCCTGTGTATCATACAGGTGCGCTTAAACATGGACGTGTATATAAAGAGATTTTTTCCATTCGTAAAACGTTTTTAAAATATATGCCATATGTTGCCTATGCAAACGTATGGGGCCTGCCATCATTGACCATTCCGATTCAGACGGACAAACAAAACCTGCCTATTAGTGTCCAGCTCATGAGTAAAAATGGAAATGAAGATGCCTTATTTCAATTAGGTGAATGGTTAGAAAGCCGAAATCGCGGCTATGTACGTTGCCCAAAATATGATTAGTACACCACTCGCCAGAGATGGCGAGTTTTTCTTTATGAATCGCCTAGATAATAACAGATTTATTTACTTTCTTTTAATTCTTTAACTTCTTTTTCAAGGGTATCGATTCTATTCATAAGGTTTTTTCTTGGTTGAAGGATGAGACGGACGATGATAGATATAGCTATGACACCACATACGATAACACCTATCATTGCAGGAATAATAAATGAATAAAAGTCTAACATATGAACCAACTCCTAACTAATATTCTAAAATTTTCGCTAAGACTCACAAACCTCTTATATAGACTATAACACAGGTTAAAATTATTAAAAACAAAGTTTATTAGTCTCTCACGTTAGAATAAATGATAATGAAACAGGTCTTCATCTCACTAATACCACCATATAAGTTATTAGAATACAAAATAGTAAACAATATCTAACATAAACAGCATGCATTAAATACATAAAGTTGCGTTTATTTCCATTTTCATTAATCGATTTCTATATATTTATACAATAGAAAAATCACCAGCAAAAATTGATTTCACAACATTTGCTGGTGATTATACCTTGTTAATATTTCATTTATAAATTTCATCAAAATACCAGTAGCCGGGATCGAACCGGCACTCCATTGCTGGAACGGGATTTTGAGTCCCGCGCGTCTGCCAATTCCGCCACACTGGCAATATGTTCAATATTGGAGGCGGCAACCGGATTTGAACCGGTGATAAAGGTTTTGCAGACCTCTGCCTTACCACTTGGCTATGCCGCCGTGAATTGGAGCGGAAGACGGGATTCGAACCCGCGACCCCCACCTTGGCAAGGTGGTATTCTACCGCTGAACTACTTCCGCAAATGGCTGGGCTACTAGGATTCGAACCTAGGCTCACGGGACCAAAACCCGTTGCCTTACCGCTTGGCTATAGCCCAATATGGGGCGACCGGTGGGATTTGAACCCACGCGTGCCGGAGCCACAATCCGGTGCGTTAACCACTTCGCCACGACCGCCATGAATGTAAATGGCAGGGGTAGTAGGAATCGAACCCACATCAAAGGTTTTGGAGACCTTCGTTTTACCATTAAACTATACCCCTGTTTTGTAACATATTCTGTTTTAAGTGGTGGAGGGGGGCAGATTCGAACTGCCGAACCCTGAGGGAGCGGATTTACAGTCCGCCGCGTTTAGCCACTTCGCTACCCCTCCAAAAAAGTAATTAGGATGGCTCGGGACGGAATCGAACCGCCGACACAAGGATTTTCAGTCCTTTGCTCTACCGACTGAGCTACCGAGCCGTAATTTACTAGATTTATAATGGCGGTCCGGACGGGACTCGAACCCGCGACCTCCTGCGTGACAGGCAGGCATTCTAACCAACTGAACTACCGGACCATTTTGGTTGCGGGGGCAGGATTTGAACCTGCGACCTCCGGGTTATGAGCCCGACGAGCTGCCAGACTGCTCCACCCCGCGATATAGAATAATATTGGTTCTGGCTAGTATGGTGGAGGATGCAGGGCTCGAACCTGCGACCCCTTGCTTGTAAGGCAAGTGCTCTCCCAGCTGAGCTAATCCTCCAAATGGTGACCCGTAGGGGATTCGAACCCCTGATACCGCCGTGAAAGGGCGATGTCTTAACCACTTGACCAACGGGCCTTATGTAAAAAAAGTAAATGTGAATGGCGGAGAGCGAGGGATTTGAACCCTCGAGACCACTTTCGTAGCCTACACGATTTCCAATCGTGCTCCTTCGACCACTCGGACAGCTCTCCATGGCTCCACAGGTAGGATTCGAACCTACGACCGATCGGTTAACAGCCGATTGCTCTACCACTGAGCTACTGTGGAATGGAATCATATCATATTACCAAGTGATCATTTTTTAGCAATCCTATTACATTATAAACGATTTACTAAAAAAATCAAGAGTAATCTTTCAAAATTATTAAATAGGTTATACCCTGAAAACCAAATAAGAAGAAAACCTTAGACATCAATTAAATAGCTAGTCAAATCCTCGATCAATTAGTATCCGTCAGCTCCACGTGTCACCACGCTTCCACCTCGGACCTATCAACCTCATCGTCTCTGAGGG
>NZ_DATBTY010000021.1:0-9275 GCF_036516575.1 Cerasibacillus sp. | reverse complement strand
ATGGAGGGAGTGGATTGAAATGGCTGATAATCCTGCAATTCGAGCGATCGCTAATAGTCTCCCTCTGTATGGAGGGAGTGGATTGAAATGCCCATGCTGTACGGTATTCGTTCGATTCTAATTGTCTCCCTCTGTATGGAGGGAGTGGTTGCAATAAACTAGAATACGATCATCTAAACGAGAAAAAGTTGGAATGGCGCATTTGCGATTTCAACTTTTTTCTTATCGAGAATCATTGGAATCGCGCATTCTTTCACCGAAGTTGTGTAAAATAAGAGAAATCGGGTACAGAATAGAAGAAAGGATGAGGATATGTTTGAACTACAAAATATTCGCTTTTTAAACGTGTTGCACGTCCCCACTTTGATGATCCACGAAGGAGACATTACATGTATCGTCGGGGAAAGTGGAGCGGGGAAGTCGACGCTTGCGAAATTGCTCAATAAAATGAATAGCCCAACCGAAGGAACGATTACATATAAAGGCCGAGACCTTAAAGAAATGGACGCGGTCACGTTACGTCGCGACGTTGTCATGTTGTCGCAAACACCGCTCATCGTAGAAGGAAGTGTTCGCGATAATTTGCAGCTCGGTTTACACTATGCGGAAAAACGAGAAGCGACAGAAGAAGAAATGATGCGTGTGTTACAAGAGATGAAGTTAAATCAATCATTAGAAGACGATGTGGCAACATTGTCAGGAGGCGAAAAACAGAGGATTGCACTCGCACGGGTTGCCCTGATGCACCCATCCGTCCTCATATTAGATGAGCCGACGTCTGCATTAGACGATCATACGGAAGAAGACGTGATGCGACAATTTTTGCGCAATGCGAAACTAAGTTAACTGAGAAAAATATTATCGGTCATTATGAAGGCTATCAAAAGAAGATTGCTAGTAATCATGGTGACCCACGTCATTGGTTTTCAAAACATGGTAAGTCGATGATTAGGTTCCAGACAGATGTGAAGAAAGAATTGACAAAAAGTACGTCAACAAGTGCGTCAACAGCTAAACCATCAACAACTGGTGGAAAGAAACTATATCTCGTGCAGATTGGCACGTATAGTGTTAAAAAGAATGCAGATAAGTAGTTGGAAAAAGCGAAGAAAGCTGGCTTTAAAGATGCATTTGTGAAGTATGAATGAATAAAAATAATCAAGGGATAATTGCACATATGTGTAATATTTTACTCGGGGGTATTTTATTATACAAAAAAGAGAAGGCGTTCTATTATAAATGTATGCTTCGACGGCAAATACATTTATAATAGAACGCCTTCTCATGGAACATATTATATCAAGAATTTATGAATTATTAAAGGAAACAAATAACTTAATTGAATTTGAGGAACAAGTGCAGTTATTGATGTATGATACATTTGCTGATTTAGTTGGTGAAGTGTTTACTCAACTGAATAAAGTGATTAAAAAAGAAAAACAAGATGCAAATTGGAAAGTAGAAAGAAATGACTATAAAGACATACAGTTTACTTTTGGCAACGTTCGCTACAGACGTACCCTTATGTACGATGATAATGGAGAACCACACTATCCTTTGGATAGTTGGTTGGGATTTAGAAAAAGGCAACGCTACAGCCCTTTAGTTGAGATAAAAGTGGCTGAGTTAGCTAGTAATAGTACGTATCGTGAATCCTCTCGGATTCTTAGTGAATGGACAGCAGTTGATATCAGTCACACAACAGTTGGTACTGTTGTTCGACTCGTAGGTGAAGCCCAAGCAGCAGCTGATAAGGAAATGGTATTGGATCTGGAGTATGCCGCTGAGCTACCTAAAGGGAAAAAAGAAGTTGATTATTTATATACTGAGGCGGATGGTGTTTTTGTTAGGGATGTAAAGAAGAAAAAACACATTGAAGTGTCACATGGGATTATGTATGAGGGATGGAGTAAAAATGGTAAACGAGTATCTCTAAAAAGACCTAAAGTTATTCTGACTACAAAGTCGATAGATGAATTTTGGGAAGAAGTGAAAGCCTTCTCGGCTAATGAATATGCGCTTCAAAACACTCAAGTCGTATCAAATAGTGATGGAGGTGCCGGTTATTCATCTGAACGGTTCAAAGAGGTCTATTCGCAGTCTAACTATCCATTACTACATCAGTTAGATGAATACCATATTCAACAGGATATTAATCGTACATTCGGTTATCGAAAGAATGAGTGGAAAGACAAAGTACGTGAAGCTCTGAAAGAGCATGATTTAGATAAGTTCACACTTATTTTAGATACGTATGAAAGTCAATTAGAAATTGATAAGGATATGGAGAAAGTAACTAAATTTCGAACATATATTTTAAATCATTGGGATTATATATCAGACTGGCGTAATAGGGTTGATAGTTATCCGAAGGATGCACGAGGGTTAGGTGCAATGGAATCGAATCAAAGACGCATAACTTTTCGCATGAAACGACGTGGTATGCATTGGAGTAAAGCGGGAGCAGAAGCTATGGTGAAAATTAAACAAGGGATCGCAAATGATACGCTCAGGAAAGTATATTTAGCTTCACAACAAAGAAGCTACAGAAAACAACGTGATGTGAAGAAAAAAGTACGTATATCGAGTTTATTACGACAACCGACTCTAGACTCAATAGGGGCAAAACAAGGTTCCATTAGCTTGTATACAGCCCATTCTTCCGCGATTGGAAGATTATTCAAAGCACTTACTTAAGTTTTAAGATTAACCTGTCTATGACATAAGGTTCGTGCTTTTCGAACCTTATGTCATAGACAGGCCAGCAAGCGTAAGCGCGGTAGCCAAAAAAAGCGTACAAAAATAGAATGCTGAAAATATTGATAAAATAACACTACCGAGAAAAAGTTGACACATACCGTTGCACACCTCATTTCTTCTATGATTCGGATGGCATGATAAAATAAACTGGATTGACTTCCTGTAAGACCTTCTCGTTTACCGATATTAGATAAGTTCTGACAAGGTGAGCCAAATGTAATGATATGAACAGGTGGTATTTCTCCACCATTTACTTTGGTAATATCTCCTAAATGATGTATGTTAGGAAAATGTCGCTTCGTAATTGATATAGGTGCTTTTTCAATTTCACTTGCCCATATTGGTAGAATCCCATAACGAGAAGCTGCTAATGGAAATACACCAATCCCATCAAATAAACTTCCTAAAGTTAGTTTTGTCATATTCCACCTTCTATTCTCCGTTTTTAAGCGTAAAAAAAAGACGTTCATTTTATTTGAACGCCTTACAATGTTTTTATTCTATTGTGTTCTCACATCAAATCATTGTATTAAATAAATCAATTTGATACTCAAGAACGTAATCTTTCAGGTCTATTCCTGCCTGATATGAAAGCCCATCAACAAACCTGTTCCAATCATCGACATAATGAGCTTCTTCCCATGTATTATGGTAATCATGATAACGTGATAACTGGCTTGTTTTCCCACTATTTGTTTTATTTTTGTATAACTCAATCAAAATATTTATATCTTCCTTAAACGATTGGTTTATGTCCGTCGCTTTTAAGTTATGAACCATCTTGTTAATAATATTTGTAACGAATTCCTTATTCCAATTGACAGCATATGACTCCTTGTCCCTAACAAATGGATCTTTCTGCATTTCTGCCACATAGTTACTAGCACGTTCATTTTGATTTCCCAAAAAATTTCCAAACGCAATGTTAAGACTCGTTTTCATATCCTCTGTTACATCGTAATTTTCCATGATTAAAGCATATTTCATTGCAGATAATCCAAGTTCTACACCGAATTCTTCTTCTGATTTATGCTTATTGTAACTTACTCCCCCAAAACCAGAACCAATATGCTTCGTTTCTTTCATAATGGTGCCGACCGCTACTAAATCATCTATATTCATTCCATTTGAACTGATAAAATCCACATCCGAATGCTGGTTAGTAAATGTATAACGTAATTGTTCACTCATATATTGGATATCACTTAATAACCACTCATCTTCTGTCCCTTTAACCCCTGCATAGTTTTCATTTTCTTGAATGAACGATGTATAAGCATTCTTTCTTTGTTCAAAAAACTCTATAATGGTATCTTTAAATTGATCTCCGTCTATATTCATACCATTTTCTGAAAAAAAGTTACCTGCCATTTCAGCAAATTCATTCGCATATTTTTCAACACTTGAATAAATCATGCCATCTAACTTTTGTAACTGTTCCATCCGTTCTTGACCTTCAAATCGCATATTGATTTGTGATGAATACTCTGCATATTCAGATGCGAAATAATCTAAGTTATAGGCAATCTGGTCAGCAGAAGTATAGCTCGCTTGCAGTCCCGCCAAATGTAATTCTAAAGCCCCCCAATTAACATCTACATTTTTAAGGTCACTTTCCCGAAGTGATAATACTTCTTCATCGCTTAATTGTTTACGGTCAAATAAAATCGTACCATCCTCTTGTTTGATTACATTAACAAAGATTGGCTCCTTTGCCCTTTGCATTGCTTGTTCTTTAGAAAAGTCTTGTTTATAAAAAAGACCTTGTGTGGAAAATGTGCTCGTTGAAAAATGACCTTTACTTTTTGAATTTTGCCTATCTACAATCGTATTGTTTTTAAGATTAATGGAATGGTAATTGCCCGTTATAAATGGATTGATTTTCATTGTCACTACCTCCTACACTTTATCATATTAAAATATTTAATAATCGAATAAGAAATTATTTGATATTTAATTTAAAAATGTAATTGAAGGGAGTGGTTCAATACCACCTGCATAATAAAAGTTTAAAATACTAAAGAAATCAATTGGTTTCTGTGTATTTAAATCGTAAACCAATATATGGTCTCCCCAATTAGTAAGATCATCGTTATCTAGCCTTCTTGGTGTGGTCTTTCCTATTGTATCTACAAAAGAGTTATTATACTGTGTTGGTGGACCAGATCTAAAAGAGGACTCAAAATACGTAAATAAGGTATCCTTCTCTAAGTAGATGAGTATTGCATTATCTGAATCTGCATAATTTGAATGATAACTTACTGGACGTGAAATAGATTTAACTTTTGCATCTGATACCTTGTGTGTTCGTTTATTATAATTTCCATCCCATGCAAAATAGTATTCTCTTTCCCAATTTAAATGAGTATTATTCTGCCCAAGTGTGGCGACATAAGTTCCATTAGAATAAATATCATTATTCGGATAACCTAATACAAGGTATAACAATGAATCGGACGCCGACAATATATTTACGGCTCCAGATGGATTTGTAGCATTCATTTTAATTGAATATGCGTCTCCGTAGGTATTTGTTGAGTAGACCCTCAATGCCCAGTCCCCACTTGGTAATTGACTATGCGTTACCTGCTCTCCCGGGGTTCCTTCAAGAGTCGTCGGATAAAGAGTTTGGGTTTCCCAATCTACTTGGTACAATTTCACAACATAATCTGGATTTTCCGTTTGAATTTTAAGAACAATGCTTCTATCAGTATCAACACTAAAAAACCAAAAATCATCTGGATCAGCAGCAGTTAAAGTATCAGAAAAATTCATACGGTCTCCTGAAACACTAAAATTCGAATAAACAGAATACGGTGGGCGTTCTATATCAATCCCCTGTTCCTTATCTATGCTTAAGCTATTAGAAATAGATGAGACTCCTCCTGTGTCCCCGTTGTCTGTTTCCACTTTAAAATCGTTAACAGAATTCGTTATTCCATCAAAACTCGCAGAAGCCTGTGTAACATTATTACCGATAAGAAAAGTGACTACAAAAAATAATAAAAGCCCTGTTGAAACTATTTTTTTCATTTTCTAAGAACCTCCTAAATTAATATTTTGTAAACTTATCATTTACATCGGTTATTAATATAGAAAGTTTAACGATAATCTGTTTCCCTTAACAATATATTTCATTTTTAAATTCACGTCCAGTTCAAATTGAACAGCCCCTTATCTCTTATTGATAGGAGGCTGTTCAAGGCATATTACCATCATTTTATTGTGTTCCCACACCCCAGATCAATTACCACCGAAACGGTGATGTGGTTTTTCAGTACTTTATTTCTCGTTTTTTCACCTTCTCCTACATACATGAAATGCTTGTGAAAGTGTTTAAAACTAAGGATTTCTATATAGTTTCTCTTTGTAGCAACGAGACACACTCCACCTGTGTTGAATGTATTAACAACATATTCCCTAGTTACTTACGACGTTCTATGTTACAAACAAGCTCCACATGCGACAAGCTACCAAGCTTGATGTCTAGGGTGTGTAACCAAACAAAGAAGTCGTGACATGCATAATAAAGTCTTGCTATGATTTCTCCCTTGGGGCTAAAGAAGTCGTGCTATTTTTCCTGTTTTCTTTCGTCCTAAACCCTTATGTCTACTACGTCCTTAAGCCTTTTATCTATTATCCACTCTGTCAAAACTCCATTTTACATGAGCAAAATGCGTGTTAAAAAGCGTGAAAAAAGGCGTGAAAAAGGGGCGAAATTGACAACGGATTGGGCAAAAAACGGGATTTGTAGCAAGACTTCTTTTTACCAGCGAGTGGTGGAATGCGGGTTGGAGGCGTGGGAAATAGCACGACAAGTTTTTACCTGAACAGGTGGCGGAATAAAAACGGTTGAAGTATTGATAAAATAAGATTTTCCAGTGATTTTGGAGAATGTCCAAGCTGGGAAATCTTATTTTTATTGGAGCGTAATAGAGAATCGTATGATTGCTGATTTACTCAGTTTAGGAGATGCGGATGGTTTTTCAATTCTTTATTATCAAGATGTCGATAGCTTAGTTTATTGGGCAAACGAGGCAGCTTACAAGTGGAAGTTACGAGGCATTGCTATTTGGTCATTAGGACAGGAGGATATGCGAGTTTGGGAAGCATTACCAAAACAAATATAAACAATTCAAGGGTGTCTATAAAATGTGGACATCCTTTTTATATAGATGTTTTTAAAATTAAAGGGGGAAACTTTTCTATGAAGGATATATGGAACTGGATACAAATCATCGTTACAGCGCTAGGTGGATTTATTGGTTGGTTTTTAGGAGGGTTAGATGGCTTTTTGTATGCATTGATCATATTGGTTGTTACTGATTATATCACTGGAGTTATGTGTGCAATTGTCGATAAGGAACTATCTAGTGAAATTGGTTACCGGGGGATATTTAAAAAGGTATTAATTTTTATATTGGTAGGTGTCGGACATATGATTGACACTCACTTGATAGGGGATGGCAGCGTTCTAAGAACAGCAGTCATCTTTTTTTATTGCTCGAATGAAGGTATTTCTATGTTGGAAAATGCTTCACAATTAGGTTTACCAATACCTGAGAAGTTGAAAAATGTACTTGCTCAGTTAAACAATAAGGGAGGAAATGAAGAATGAAATTAAAACAATTATTTTTAACGAAGAATGAATGTTACAAGGCAGGAAGGAAAATTACACCAAAAGGAATCATGGTCCATAGCACAGGGGCAAACAATCCCAATTTAAAACGTTACGTTGGCCCAGATGATGGTTTGTTAGGAAAGAATCAATACAACAATCACTGGAACCAGCCACGTCCAGATGGAAGACAAGTATGTGTTCATGCTTTTATCGGAAAGTTAAAAGATGGATCAATTGCAACTTACCAAACTTTACCTTGGAATCATCGCGGATGGCATGCGGGCGGTGATGCGAATAATACACATATTGGTTTTGAAATTTGTGAAGATGGTTTAACTGATAAGACTTACTTTAATAAGGTTTATAAAGAAGCGGTTGAACTTTGTGCTTATCTTTGTAAACAATACAAACTGACGGAGAAAAACATCATCGGTCATTATGAAGGCTATCAGAAGAAAATTGCTAGTAATCATGGTGACCCACGTCATTGGTTTTCAAAACATGGAAAATCAATGGATACGTTTCGGGCAGATGTGAAGAAGGAATTATCGAAAGGTGCGTCAACCTCAAAGCCATCAACTGGTGGAAAGAAACTATATCGGGTTCAGGTTGGTGCGTATAGTGTTAAAAAGAATGCAGATAAGCAACTAGAAAAAGCAAAGAAAGCTGGCTTTAAAGATGCGTTTGTGAAGTATGAATAAATAAAAACAACCGAGGAGTAGTTAAACTCTTCGGTTGTAACTTAAATGACTATTTGTTCTTCCACAATCGCGCCCGTTAGCTTAATAACAGGTTACATTCCATAAGATTATTTTTCACTCAATTTTTCGTAAACATTGCGAATAAAGCGTGTCATTTTTTGATCGTATTCAGGATACTTGTAACCTAATGAGGAAGCGACCTTTTTAGAATATGTTCTGAACATTTGACAACACAACTCAAAGGATTCCCAAGATTCTCTATAACCTGATAGTGAGAAGGTTTTAGTTAGTTTGTCAAATTCCTTTTCGGGTAGATACTGATCAATAAATTTGTAGTTTTTGCCAACACTAAAATTAAACCCTTTACGTAGACCAACTTCCCAAGATATCATTCTTAAAAGTTCAGGACGGAGAATTTGATTAAAATGATCCAATGCGAAAAGAAGTTCTTTTCTAAACAATCCTTTTGCTACATAAGCTGATACATTCCAAAATTCATTACAGCAATCATCAAACTCTTGTTCATTGGGCTTTTTTGTCCAGTATTTAATATCACTTGGAATAATCGCTTTACTGATTCGATCGTCTTTGTCAACCAATATTTCTACTAAGCCATCTGAGTTGGAAAAGTATTTGTTTACCTCATCTAAAGGAATTAAACTCAGATCAATCTTTATACCATCGTTAAAATACATAATGTAGGTGAACCAGTGCTCAAACTCTGCCGGAAATAATTCCATATCCTCTGGTTTTTGCATGAAAACCATATTGCCGAAAATATTTAGCCAATCATCATCTTTCTTATAGGGTGCGATATCTGTGACAAAAAAGGAAATATCATAATCTTGAAAATCATCTTTTGGAATGTTTTGGTTTGTTCTAGAACCTTCAAGGACTGATAATCTGATGCCGTCATCATTCATAACAATATTTTTAAAAAGGTTTATCATCTCTTTTTCTTTGCGCATTTAAATCTCCCTATTCTCACAATAAGTTATTCCACAATATAGCCCAATTCTGTAATTCATGGCGCAGATCCTTGCTCCAGAACAGCGCCCTTTAATGGAACAAAAAGATTTGAATTCCTGTTATAAAAAAAGGATCAATTTTGAACTCTCTCCCAAAGTTGATCCCTTAACGATTTAGAAATCCCTTTGAGAATGTTTATATACATTCAAGGTAACCAGCCAACT
>NZ_DATBTY010000020.1:0-2862 GCF_036516575.1 Cerasibacillus sp. | reverse complement strand
CCCAGTTGCTGGATTGTAGACGTCCCCAAATCGTCCGCTTTTACCAGAAACTTTTTCCCCACCAATAAAGTGTGTCAACTCTTGTACTGTCATGTGTATCTCTCCCTTATCAAATTCTCTTTTCAGATTATTCTAACATTTAAAGTCGAAACAAGTAAAGATTTCTAACTTTATTAAACGGCGTTCAAAAAAGCGCTTACAAAATAACTGTAATAAAAAAGCGACTTTATGAACCCCTATACAATGCCTTAATCTGAATAGGTATTCATTTCCTCTCATATAATATATCATATTCTTTTCTGCAAGTATACCCCAATTTTTAACTCTTACAAAATCAACATTATTATAAATACAAAAGCATTCCTTGAATATACAAGAGTAAAGGAATGCTTTCATTTATTATTCTTCTTCAACTTGTTCTTCCGAGTCAGGCTGCAACACTTCCCCTAAACGCTCGCCAAGCTGATCGGTTATGTCAGAAATGCGTTTGTCGAGGTTTGCGAGCTTTTTCCCTTTTGCTTCTGCCGTCGGGTCGACATCCCAGAAACGATGCGCATCTAGTTCGAGTTCAATTTTAATCGTATTGCGCTCGCCGTCGAGTATGCTTTTAGACTGGTTCAACAATTGCATTTGATCGAGTGAAACCCCATGTTCAATAAGCCTGTCTGTCGTTTCCTCCGACTTTTTCTCTTGCGGTTTTTCCTTTTCCTTCTTTAATTCTTCCAATGCTTGCTCTCGCTCTTTCATCTGCTGCTTCAGCATGTTCATCTCGACGTCTTGAATTTGCTTGTCGATTTCTTTCAACTGTTCTTTAATGGTCGACAATTCCATACCCTTTTCCAGCGTCCGTTCAATCAAGTTGCTACGCATTTCTTGAATTTGCTCCCGCTTCTTCATCAACTGATCCATCACATTCGATTGACTTTTTGAAGAATCAAACAATTGACGCGCTTGAGCTCCGATTTGAATACGATCCCCTTGCTTCGGCTGAAATGTCACCGTCTTCTCCGTCACATACGGATGACTCACCCTCTGCACGCTCGGCTCTCTATGACTTAAAACAACCTTCACCCCGTCACCCCCTCATCCCAAGTGTATTATACCTAAATTTTACCTGAAAAGAAAAATAATTCAATCATTTTTAGTATATTTTTTAATCTTAAAGGGCATTGCTTCTTTAGGAAAGATTGAAAAGTGAGCAGCCTGGTAGACACGTGAATAAACATAGATTGATGCGTCATCGCTTATAGATTACCATCCTCACTATCATACGTCTTCAATGTACGCGATTCTTTATTTGTTGATCAGTTTTGAACACGCGATTCCTTTTCATTTTGAAATGATTGAATAATACATCGCACTTTCTTTTCACTATATCCTGTCAACATACTCAAAGTAGAGAGGCTTACACCGTTCTCATAGCCATTGCGAATTACTTTTGTCTTCACTTGTTGTCTTCCTTCTTTTATTCCTTCTTCCCTTCCTTTAGTTCGCGCATAGCGTAATCTTGACTCTTCATCCAACATCACTTTAAGACGATAAATTTTATCGAGTCTCACTTCAAATGGTTCATCCCACTCTTCCCAGCCATCCAATGTTTCCGTGAAATGTTCGTCTTTCATCGTTTTCTCCTCCAATTCCATGAATTCAAAATCCCGCTCAACGATTGTTGAGCGGAATAGAGGATTACTCCTCCTCTTCTTCAAAAGATTCGATGATATTTTCAACTTCTTTCTCACTATATCCTGTCAACATACTCAACGTAGTGACATCTAGCCCATTGCGATAACCATTGAAAATGGTATTTTTATTCGCTTCTCTTATTCCTTCTTCTCTTCCTTCTTCTCTTCCTTCTTCTCTACCCTTTTCTCTACCCTTTTCTTCACCTTTCATCATCGCATAGCGCAGCTTAGATTCTGTATCTAAAATGGTTTTGAGTCGTGAAGTGTAAGCCATTCTCATTTCAGGTGTTGCACTCAATTCGTCCCATGCCTCGAATGCTTCCATTAAACGTTCGTCTTTCATTGCTAACGCCTCCAATTCTTTATAAATTTCATCGTACACACGCTGCTTCCTTGCATCGACCATTCCTAACAATAAGAGCCATCGCACTAAAAGATCATCCCACGGATCAAGGGTTTCCTCATGCCACGCTTGAATGAACTTCTTCATCTCGATAAAATGAATTTCAAGTACGTCATCTTCAGGATGAAGTCGTTTCAGTACCGTATCTTCATATAAGTGATACGTACTGTGATAATAATCCGTTTGCGAAAACAATGTAAAATCACAAATGTTAATCGTAATCGTCGGGCGCAAATCTTGATACACTTCGCCTCGACGTAATTGTTCGGAAAACAATCGCGACCAATAATATAATGTGCGCTTCACCATGTCATTTTGATTCGACAGCTGCATCTCAATATTAATGAAATCATCGGTTTGAGTGCGGACGACGATGTCTAAACGCGATTGCTTGTCACCTACAAATTGCCCGCCGACTTCTTGATTGATAAAAACGATTTCTCGAATTGGATCGCGACCTGTCTTTTGTAAAATCGCGTTCAAAAATACGACCGTAATCTCCTTATTCTTCTCACTTCCAAACAATTGTTTGAATGCGTAATCCACTTTTAAATCCATTAACTTCTCTAAGGGGATTCGCCGTAAAGCACGTTTACTCATCTCATCATCTCCTCTGTTGCATTTCGGGATGACTTCGATTTTCTCACTCTTTTAGACAAAAACCACCTACTCTACTCACACATACTCTTCTTTTTAAACGGTCATATATATCCATATTATACCATGAATTTTAGTTGTGAGAATATCAATGAAGTCCATTCCCAAATGAATGAATAT
>NZ_DATBTY010000019.1:0-2699 GCF_036516575.1 Cerasibacillus sp. | reverse complement strand
TTTTATCGTTCTGACAAAGATTTTACAAAACAACATTTTGGGTTAGGTCTTTATACGTCAAAAAAGATTTGTGAAAAACATGGTGGAGAACTCATACTAGACAATAATAAAAGAGGGGGAGCTTCCATTACGGCATCCTTTCAATTTAAAAGTTGATAGAAAGTAGATAATTGTATTTTAAACTCTTCTCTAAGCAAACGATTACTTGCGAAAGGGGAGAGTTTTATTTTTATTTCATCAAATTTTACAGGGTGTAGTAAAAAGATGGGAGGCGTTAAAAATGCAAGAGATAAAAAATTCATTTGCATTATATTGGAAGATTGCTAAAAGCAAAAAGATCACTTTGTTGTTGTTTTTATTATCATTTTTCTATAACATTTACTTTTTTAACTTTTTTATTGTAGGTGATCGTGATCCAGCAGAGGCTTTAGTGAGATCGAGCTTTATTGTACAAGGTGGAATTCTCGCATCGATGATGATTGGTGTCTATTTATCCAATTTAGAAAGAAAAATAGGATTAGAGGAATTAATCGACACCATAAGTTATGCGAAGACAACGAAAAACATAGGGAAAGTGTTATTCTTTTTAAGTTTTTTGTTTTTATATCTAATCGTGAATATAGGTACTTTAATCATTATGTTTATTGTAACAGATGTTCCTTATTCTCCTTTCTATATCCAGTCTATCCTTTATATTCTTTTATATTGGGGATTTAGTTTTGTGATTGGAGGGTTAGTTGGAGCTGTTCTTGCGATGTGGGTGAAAGGAAGAATGGTATATGTTTTATCATTAATTATTTGGTTATTGATTAGCCCCTTAAACTATCCGTTTATGACTCAACTTGGAATTTTATTTCAATGGTCGCACGTAGACGAAATTGAGAACTTTTTTAATATCGGTCAAAATAATCCCCATCATTCTTATCAGCCTTTTTATGGGTTTGCACTAGAGAATTATCAGTGGTTAAAAAGAACGCTCTTTATTTTATTACTTTTAATCATTTTTGTAGGAAGTCTAATGATTCAAAATAAAGTATGGAAAAAACACCTTCCAATCTTCCTCATTTTATTTGCTGTAACTTCCTACACAGCCTTTGGAGTATTCAGTAAACATCAAATTTTGCATTTGAACAGTGAAGAAGATGGGATTCTAAAGAAAGATTCTACTCATTACAAAGATGTTGTATTCAAAGATAATATTTCAAATGATTATCAAATTACAAATTACGATATTGATTTAGATATTCGAAATTATTTAAAAGCAAATGTTGTAGTGAACTTGAACAATCCAACAAATGTTGAAATGAATACCTTTGATTTCTTACTTTATTATGATTTTAAAGTGGATCAAATTTTAGATTCAGATGATAACGAGCTTGAATTTAGTCAAAAAGACGATATGATTCATGTGATAACAAAAGAACCTGTTAAACCTCATGAATCGTATCAGATGAAGTTCCGATATGAAGGAATAAGTTCTCCTTTTTATTTTGCTAATCATCAAGCCATCAACTTATTAAATCATTTTCCTTGGTTGCCTACGAATAGTCACTTTAATTCAGCAATGATTGCCATTGGTTATGAACCTTTACGGCTACCTAATCAATCCAATCAAGAGATTCATTATCAGGTGAAATTGAAAGGGAATTCTAACGTCTTTTCAAACTTGAAAAAGAGCGGGAAAAACGAATGGTCAGGCATGTCTTCGAATGGTATCTATTTCATTGCAGGAAGTATTGGAGAAAAACAGCTAAATGGAAAAAGCGTCATTTATCCGTATACGTGGGAAAAGATGCTTATTGGCTTTAATGACTTCGAACCAATCATCCAAAATAAAATAGACAAAATAAATGAAGAATTACAACTGGGGAGAGCAATAAAAATTGATCGTTACGTGCTCGTTGATCAATCATTAAGTACAGAAATGCCAGAACAACATGTTTGGATTCACGGAAATACACTTTTTATGTCTGCGGCAGGGTTTTTATTTAATGATGAATCGGGTTTGTTAATCAATATCGATTATATGACGTATGGCATTGTACCTGCGATGACTTGGAAATACGATCAAGTTTTTTCGAAAGATACAATGGATGAATTACATTTATTTAATGTCTCTTATTCTCATTTTCTAAATATGAGAGAAAGTGAAGAGATAAAAGAAAAATATAGTAATATCGATTATTTTGAATTTAGGGTGGAGGAATTACAAGAAAAAGAATTAGAGCTTGGAACATTAGCAGCCCAAATAAAAACTTATATTCATAATGAAAATATATCCGAAAAAGAAAAAATTGTTTTTTTTAGAGAATGGTATCGAAATATTCAATTGGGAAGTGCAGACTTTGATTTGGAACAAGAAATGAGCAGAAAATAAAAAATAGGAAGGTGAATGGGATGAATGTGTTAAAAATCAATGATTTAACAAAGAAATTTTCTAAAAAGACGGTATTAAATGAAATTAATTTAAATATAACGGGAACGTATGGACTTCTCGGACCAAATGGGGCAGGAAAAACGACATTAATGAGAATTGTGGCTACTATTCTAGAACAGAATAGTGGCACAATTACATATGGTCATTTGAATTGGAAGAACGCACATGAAGTAAGAAAAATTATTGGGTATCTCCCACAACATTTTTCCATCTATCCTACGTTGACTGTTTACGATTGTTTAAATCATTTAGCCATCTTAAA
>NZ_DATBTY010000018.1:0-122258 GCF_036516575.1 Cerasibacillus sp. | reverse complement strand
GTTTAAGTTTCTTAGGCCTAGGTGATCCGAATGTCATTAGTTGGGGGCAAATGGTTTTCCAAGGAAAGTCATACTTAGCAACAGGTTGGTGGATTTCGACATTTTCCGGTTTAGCTATTGTTGTGACTGTTTTAGCTTTCTATTTAGTAGGAGATGGCCTGAATAAAATACTAAGTCCAAAATTGAAACAATAATTGGGGGTTACAGCTTATGCCAGTACTATCAATTCGGAATTTAAATGTGACATTTAAGACAGAGAACAAAGCTGTTAAAGCTGTTAATAATGTTTCCTTAGATATTGAAGAAAATGACACAATCGGTATTGTTGGTGAATCGGGTTCAGGAAAATCAACATTAGCGATGGCTATTTTAAATCTATTACCTAACAGTGCAAAAGTAGATGGAGAGATTTGTTATAAACATGAAAACCTTGTTGGTAAGTCACCAGAACAATTGAAATATCTACGTTGGACAGAAGTTGCAGTTGTCTTTCAGAAATCGATGAATGCTCTAAGTCCAGTTCATAAAATTGGTAATCAATTAGCTGATGTTTATTTATTACATGAAAAGAATGCCACAGTGGAGGAAGCAAAGACGAGAATTATAGAATTATTGAAAGTCGTTAATTTACCTGAACGTGTATATAACTTATATCCACACGAATTGTCAGGTGGAATGATGCAACGTGTATCTATTGCATTAGGTCTTATTCATAATCCGGAAGTGCTTATTTTAGATGAAGCAACGACAGCACTCGATGTCGTCACAGAACGACAAATATTAGAAGAACTAAAAGAATTAGAGGAAAGATTAAAAATTACGCGTATTATGATAACGCACGATATGTCCGTCGTTGCGACCGCATGTAAGAAGGTGGCTGTTATGTATGCAGGACATATTGTTGAAGTCGGTTTAGTGGAAGATGTGTTGTCAGCTCCGAAACATCCATATACGAAAGGACTGATTAACTCATTCGCATCAGCTTCTAATAAAAACAAAGATATTCATGGTATTCCGGGGTCTTTACCAGATTTATCCCAAGAACATAAAGGATGTATATTCGCACCGAGATGTTCAATAAGTTCAGATATATGTTTTAAGGAAAAGCCATCAAATAAGATGTTTGATAATAACCGCACAGCAGCTTGTCATATGTTAGGGGGTGATTAAATGGGAGTAGAAGCTATATTACAAATGAAAAATGTAAAAAAATGGTACGAAACGCGCGTACCAGTAAAAAACAGTCGATTCAAATCTGAAAAGAAATTTGTTAAAGCCGTAGATGGAATTAATCTTGATGTGAATGCAGGAGAAATTCTTGGAGTAATCGGTGAATCAGGTTGTGGAAAATCAACATTAGGTAAATTATTAATGCTCTTAGAAGAACCGACTGCTGGTGAAATATTAATCAACGGTGTTCCAAGTCATGAACTCTATAAAAGAAATCAACTTGAATTTAGAAGGAAAGTACAAATTATTTTTCAAAATCCATTCGATTCATTTGATCCGCGAAATACAATAGCGACTGTTCTATTAAGAACATTAAAACTCCATCAAATTGGATCATCTAAAGAAGAACGTTTGAAAATGATTGCTGACGCATTAGAGGAGGTGGGGCTAAAGCCTTCGCATAAATATATGTCACGGTATCCCCATGAACTATCAGGAGGGCAATTACAGAGAATATCAATCTTACGCGCAATGTTACTAGAGCCAGAAATCTTAATTGCAGATGAAGCAGTATCGATGTTAGACGTATCAGTAAGAGCAGGAATTATTAAGTTATTAAAAAAATTAACAGAAGCAAACAATACAGCCCTTATTTTTATCAGTCATGATATTAATACAACAAGCTATATTTCTGATAAAATCGCCGTCATGTATTTAGGGGAAGTTGTTGAATACGGGTTGGCGGAAGATCTAGTTGAAAGAACAAGTCATCCATATACGAAAGTATTGTTATCTAATAGCGCCTCCATTGATATGAAGGAAAATGAAGCGATCACGATATCAGGTGAACCCCCAACGCCTATTGATCATGGTCCGGGATGTTACTTTGCACCAAGATGTTATATGGTACAGGACGTATGCCTTAGCAAGCATCCGAAGCATCAATCAATTACCAATCATCATCGAGCATCATGTCATTTTGTAAAGTAAGTAGCAAGGAATATTTATAAAACAACAAAGGATTAAAGGAGAATAACACGATGAAAAAATTTCTCATTCCATTTATGTTAATCATAGCCCTAGTTCTAGTTGCTTGTAGTGGAGACAATACAAATTCGGATATTAATAAAAGTGGTGGAAGTGATAAACCTAAAGAAGGTGGTACAGTTATTGTCGGATTGTCGGGTGATCCATTAGACTTTAATCCAAATGCTAAAGGAGACGATGATGCTTATGCGATACATCAAAACATTTTTAACCGTTTGTTAAAATTAAATAATAATCAAGAAGTGCTTCCTGATTTAGCGAAAGAATATGAAATATCTAAAGATGGTTTAGAGGTGACGTTTCATTTACAAGAAAGTGTTAAATGGCATGATGGTGAACCATTTAGCTCTGAGGATGTTAAGTTTACATTCGATACAATTATTAAAGAAAATGGACAAGCTTCAGGATCTTTAAAAGCTGTTAAAGAAATAACGACGCCAGATGAAAACACGGTAGTCTTCCATTTGGATCGTAAGGATTCATCATTGATTGGTACGTTGTCATGGTATGGTATTTTCATTATGCCGAAACATATTTATGAAGGTACAGACTGGACAACAAATCCGGCTAACCATCAACCGGTTGGAACAGGTCCTTTCAAATTTGTTGAACATGATAAAGGGGTTAGTATTACACTAGAGAGAAATGAAGATTATTGGGGCGATGTACCATTAATTGATCGAGTGGTATTCTCTATTATTCCTGATGCAAATACAGCTATTCAAGCGCTTAATAATGGCGAACTAGATATTTTAGGAATTTCACCACCGTTTGCAGAAATGGAAGGGTTTAAAAATAATCCACAATTAGACTATGGAGAAGCGGTATGGCCAACACGTTTTCAACTAGCTTTTAATTTAAAGGATAAGACGTTTTCTGATTTAAAAGTAAGGCAAGCAGTAGCATATGGAATTGATAAACAAGAAATTATTCAAAAAGCTTTAAAAGGAATTGGGGAAGAATCAACAACTGCCATGGTCCCAGCTTTTAAAGAAGCGTTAAATACAGATGATGTTTTTCCAGGACGTGATGTTGAAAAAGCGAAGCAATTACTAGAGGAAGCGGGTTATAAAGCTGATTCAGAAGGCATTTATTTTTCAACAAAAATCGACGTCTTTAGTGGAGAGCCATTTGAAGATATTGCAACTGTTATTCGCGAAAATCTAGCAGAAGTAGGAATTGATGTATCCATTAATATTATGGAATCTGCTGCATGGAGTGACAAAGTTTGGGATAGCAAAAACTATGAGATGTCCCTTCTAGCGGGTTATCAAGGCCCTGGACCAGGTGCATTAGTTGGTAGATTTACTTCTGAAGGGTCTATGAATATTTATAACTATGAAAACAAAAAAGTAGATGAAGCATTAACAAATGCGACAGCGCAAGCAACATTGGAAGAAAGTGGACCATATTACAAAGAAGCTCAGAAATATATTGTAGAGGACATACCAATGCTTCCGTTATCAGAGTGGATTTCTGTACAACCATATCACAACTATATTAAAGGTCATCCAATGTCAAAAGAATATATTGATAAAACAGGTTTTACTGAATTCACATACATTTGGATTGATAAATAATCTATGCACTATATCCATTTAAATAGATAAAAAATTTACTAGGAGTGAAAGCAATGGATTTAAATTTAATAAGAAAAATTGTTGATCAAGTTCCTGAATATGATAGTTTTCTAACTGTTGATGAGTTAGATGAAAGTACATGGCAACTTGCAAATGAGTATCCAGATGTTGTTGAAGTATTCGAGGCAGGACGTTCACGTAAAGGTCATCCGATTCTTTGTTCGAAAATTGGTGACGGTGAGAAAAACGCGCTTTGCTTCGCTCTACCGCATCCTAACGAACCAATTGGCGCCATGATGATTGAATATTTATCACGTGCTTTAGCTGAAAATGAAGGATTTAGAAAAGCGACAGGTTATACATGGTACTTTATGAAGTGTGTCGACCCAGATGGCACTCGTCTAAATGAAAAATGGTTTAAGGGACCTTTTAACGTCTACAATTATACGAAGAATTTCTTTCGTCCTGGAAGTATTGAGCAAGTAGAGTGGACGTTCCCGATTGAATATAAAAACTTGAAATTCAATGATCCAATGCCAGAAACAGAAGCAATTATGAAAGTGATTCGTGAAACAAAACCAGAATTCCTTTATTCATTACACAACGCTGGTTTCGGTGGAGCATATTGGTACATTACGCATGAATTTGAAGATATTTATGATGAATTACGTGAAGCTGCATTGAGACAAGGGGTGTCATTACATCTCGGTGAGCCAGAATCACCAGCTGTGGAAGAGTTTTCACCTTCAATCTACCGTATGTTAGGAATTGAAGAGGAATATGATTACCTAGAGAGATTTACAGATGTTAATCCAGCAGAACATATAGATTGCGGGACAAGTAGTAACGGTTATGCGAGTCAATATAATGATTGTGTGACAATTTTAACGGAGCTACCTTACTTTTTTGATAAGAAAATCGAAGACTTAAGTGAATCGGATATGACACGCCGTGAAGCTATTTTAAAAAACATAGAATTCAGTGTGAAACATTATACTGCGATGGATCAATTATTAGAACAAATCAGACCATATTTAACGAAAGGCAATCCGTTCCCATTGCTTGTTGAACAAATGATTGAAAATAGCCAATCAAGTGCACAAGCGAAGAAAAAGTGGTCAGAACAAGAAGAATTTGCAAGAAAAGCGACAGTCTCGGAAGTATTCGATAACTTAGTAGTGGCACGCTTTTACAACGGATTAAGTATCGGACTTGTTATGAGAACAGCAGAATTTGAGATGGAAAAACTGAAAGAACAAGGTGACTATGATAAAGAAGTCATGGAGAAATTAGCTAACGTTCAAAAAGAAGCTTCTCGTAGATTAAAAGAAAACTCAGATTGGTTAGAAGAAAATATGGATTATGAGGTTATTCCTATTCAGAAACTAGTTAAAATCCAAGTTGAATGTGGTTTAATCGTAGCGAATAGAAAGTTAAAAGGTTAATTAGAACAATGGGGGTATCATGAAAATGATGGAAAAATATAGGAAGGCAAAGCAATTAATTCCAGAATATACAAAGGATGACGTATTAAATGGAGACATAACACCATATTGGATTGATCGCTCCCATTTTTGGTATTTGTTAGAACATATGGAAGATGATAAAGTTGTGACTTATGTTTACGTCATGGCGTATGAAACAGGCGAAAAGGACATAGTTTTTAACTATACTGATTTTATTCAGTCGTTTAATCGGGTTGCTAAGAAAGACTTGACAGTCGAATCTTTTCCAAAAGAACGTTTAAATTTTTGTTTAATAGATAAAGAGGTCACTTTTCAAATTGATTTGACAAATTATTCATATAATATCACAGCAGATACATTTTCTGTGGAAAAAGAAAATGTAAGAGCCTTAGAAGATAGCATAACGTCTCCAAATGGGCATTATGTCGCCTATATAAAAGATTATAATGTATATATTGAGGATTTAACAACTCATGAAGAGATTCAGCTTACTCATGATGGGGAGCCATACTTTGATTATGGCTCCCATCCTGAATCCAATAACCGAGCGGTCTATAATATCATTCATAATGAAAAGCTAAAACCAGGGATTCTATGGTCACCGAATTCCGAGAAAATATTAACGTATAAATTGGATCAGCGCCGGGTGCGAACGCTTGATGTTATTCAATCGGTTACAAATGATGAAGATGATTTAAGACCAAGACATTATTCATATCGTTATCATTTGCCTGGTGATGAATATGTTCCAGTTGTTCAGTTATATTTATGTGATATGAAAACTAAAACATGTCAATCACTTGATATACCAGAAATGTATATAAACTTTACTCCACCATTTACAGAGGACTATAAAAAACTTTTATGGTCAAAAAATAGTGACTATCTGTTTATACCACGATTAAGTCGCGATTTTAAAACGGTAACATTATATGTAGTTGATGCGAATACCTTTGAAGTTAAACAGTTATTGGAAGAAAGGAATGCTACATTTTTATTCCTTGACTCTTTTGAAGTAATGGATGGATATAAAGACTATGCATTTAACCATGCTTTACTAGAAGAACGAAATCAGTTTATTTGGCATTCTGAAAAGAGTGGCTGGTCACATTTATACTTACATGATTTGTCGACAGGGACATTAATTCGCCCATTAACTTCTGGTCATTGGGTAGTTAGAAGATTAATTGCTGTTGATTCCGAAAATGAATGGGTCTATTTCACAGCTGGTGGTAAGGAAAAAGGTAGAGATCCTTATTTCGAGCATTTGTATCGCGTGCGTTTAGACGGTACCGACTTAACATTACTTACACCAGAAGATGCTGATCATGAGGTCTATCTTTCACCAGATAATGATTATTTTATTGATGTCTATTCACGTATTGATTTGCCACCGCATACCGTTTTACGAAATGTTGATGGAAGATTTGTTAGAAAAGTAGCGGAAGCAGATATTTCTCGCTTGTTAGAGAAGGGGTATGTTATCCCAAAACCAATAAAAGTCCTATCAGAAGATGAATCGTATGACATATATGGGTTAATGATTCTCCCCTCTGAATTAGATGAAGAGCAGTCGTATCCAATGATAGATTATGCATATGGTGGACCACAAACACTTCATACGCCGAAACGTTTTACATGGACCAATTCGTTCGCTGACCCACTGGGTGGATTGCAATCATTAGCACAGTTGGGTTTCGTCGGGGTGATGATTGATGGAATTGGAACGCCACAAAGAAATAAGGCTTTTCATGATTATTCATATCAAAACTTACAAGCTTGTTCCGGACTTAAAGATCATGTACATGTCATAAAAGAATTGGGAAAGAGTTATCCATATCTGGACTTAGAACGTGTCGGAGTGTGGGGATTTTCTGGTGGTGGATATGCAACTGTTCGTGCTATGTTTGAATATCCAGATTTTTATAAGGTTGGTGTATCAGCGTCGGGAAATCATGATCAAAGACTGTATAATGCTGCATGGGTAGAACGGTATAACGGTTTGTATGAAGAAGACGTTTATCAAAAGCAAGATAACACAAAGTTAGCTCACCGATTACAAGGAAAATTATTACTTGCCCATGGTGATCTTGATGATAACGTGCATATCTCACAAACAATTCGCTTAATTGACGCGCTAATTAAAGAAAATAAAGATTTTGATTTTGTCTTTATGCCAAATGAGTATCATATTTTATTATTTAACTTATATTTCATAAGGAAAAAGTGGGATTTCTTTGTTAAACATTTATTAGGTGTAGACCCTCCACAAGAATACCCTTTATAAAAAGGTAGAGAGTAAAAGTTGATTTACAAAACATAGGGAAAAAGGTTTGAAGTCCTTTTCCTTATGTTTTATATTTTGGTACTTTAATTATAAGTCCTAGTACATGAACAATGGATTAATAAAAGATATATAGTCTATACTTGGAGCAGAGGTGGTGGGGATATAGACCACTCTGCATCAGTCATAGGTGCCTTTGAATGCGATATGAATTTTAATAAACTTGATTTATTTAGTCAAAAGAACCTGCTGTTACACCAATATTTTCAGAACCAAATGCTAAAGAAAAAATCTTGTTCGTTATCTTTTCAGTTTCTACCCATGCTTCAGGATGAGTGTGAAAGGCTTTGTCGTTCTGCCAATAATTAAATAATCATACTTAGGGATTACTTTTTTAATTACCTCTAATTCATCAGGGTGAGAAAGACACCATGTCACCATTCGTTCAAGGTCACTGTAATGAAAATAATGATGTGGTGAATCTTTGACCAGTCGGAGTATATCTCTTCTCGCCTATGCGGCACCTTTTTTTTCTACAGTGTAGACGATGTAGCCAGAACCTGTTAATGTCTGTTTTATTTTATGATCTGTATTTTCACTTAGAGCAATATAGCCATTAAGATAGTATTTTTTAATACAGGTAATGCTTGCTTCAAGTTTAGTAATAATTTTCCCCCGGGATTATGCATAATTAATATAAAAATGACATCTTTTATTTTTACACTTCCCTTATTTCGTTCGTCCAGTTCAAGTGTGCACATAAATGTTGTCTTGCAACAAGTTATAATAGAAGTTTGCAGAAATATCTATCATTTTTTAATGAGAAAAGAAAATCCAATTTACTATTGGCTGGTCACTTAGATTTATTAGAAAAGGTTAACGACTCCCATCCAATAAAGCTACTATACAATTGATTTTTTAAACAATTCCAATTATAATGATGTAAACGCATACAATGCAAATTGATGAATTAGAAGTACAGATTCAATATTTTTGACTATAAAATGAATGATTACTCATTCAGGGAGGGTGTTTACGATGAAAGGTGAAGTTGTTATCGTAACAGGTGGATCGAGTGGTATGGGGAAAGCAATGGCAAAGAAGTTTGCCGACATGGGAGCGAATGTTGCCATAACAGGGCGAAATGAAGAAAGGTTGCTGGCGACGAAAGAAGAGCTTGAAAAAACAGCGAAAGGAAAAGTGCTATCAATCGTTATGGATGTTCGTAATATTGCTGATGTTGACCGCATGGTAGAAGAGACAGTAGCTGAGTTCGGCACGATTGATCATCTGGTTAATAATGCAGCTGGTAACTTCATTGTGAAAGCCGAAGACCTGTCAGTCAACGGATGGAATGCTGTTATTGATATCGTATTGAATGGAACGTTTTATTGTAGTCAACGTGTCGGAAAATATTGGATTGACGAGAACAAGAAAGGATCGATTTTAAACATGGTCGCCACCTATGCTTGGGATGCAGGGGCTGGTGTCATACATAGCGCAGCAGCTAAGGCTGGTGTGTTAAGTTTAACACGCACATTGGCGGTTGAGTGGGGTGGTCGTTACGGCGTTCGTGTCAATGCCATCGCTCCTGGTCCAATTGAGCGTACAGGTGGAGCGGACAAACTCATGCTGTCTGAAAAAATGGCTGAGCGCACACGACAATCTGTCCCATTGAAGCGCTTCGGTACACCGGAAGAAATTGCAGGGCTCGCATATTTTCTATTATCCGAAGACGCCGCCTATATCAACGGAGAAGTTGTGACGATGGATGGTGGAATGTGGTTAAATCAGTTTCCGTTTTAGTAGGTTAATGGGAGTAGTTTGTCAGTAGAATAGTAGGTTAGATATACGAGTTTTTTTAAAAAATAAACCACGTGATATCGAATGTAAAAACCTAGATCTCATGTGGTTTTATTGTTCGAGTTACCGTTCTTGCAAAATCGCGCGACCCCGGGCCAGAATCGCGCGACCATAGCAACCTCTATTTAAAAACGAGCACCCCCTAACTTGTGTGCTCACGTTTTTGTTTGTAAACATGTCATGAACAGACAGAAAGCATCTTGGTAACAGGTAAGGTTGCACGTATCGGATTCCATAAAGCGCGGTAGCCCTTAGATTTATTATTTTCCTTTAAACACCGGTTTTCGTTTTTCTAAAAAGGCGCGCACTCCTTCTTGGTGATCTTCAGTACTTCTCATTTTGAGTTGGCCTTGTTTTTCTCGCTCCAAGAAATGCCGAAGCTCATCTTTTTTCTCTTCATGATAGATTATCTTGGATTCAATGATGGCTTGAAGGGGAGCGGCTTGTAATTGGGTTGCTAGATGTTTGGCTCCCAATTGTGCATCCTGATCTGTTAGGATTTCGACAAAGCCGATATTTTTCGCTGTTTCACCGCTAACTTGTTTCAGGCTCCAAATAAACTGCTTTGCCTGATGTACGCCGAGGCGTTCTTTTAGGAAGAAGTGTCCACCACCATCTGGAATTAAAGCGATGCCAGCAAAAAGCATGCCGAACTTCGCTTCTTGATGGGCGACAATATAATCGGAGTTTAGCGCTAAGCTTAATCCCAAACCAACAGCTGATCCGTTAACAGCGGCAATCGTAATTTTAGGAAGCATATATAATTTCAATGCGATGGCTTCTAGTGTTAGCATCACATTTTTAAACTGAGTGGCATCATGAAGTTGTTTCATCATAGCAATATCGCCACCAGAACTAAACGCCTTGCCTGCACCGGTCATAATGACAATGTTGTCATCATTTTTTTCTACTTGTTCAATTTTCTCTAATAACTGTTCCATCGTTTCGACATCAATCGCATTATAGCTATCTGGTCGATTTAGCATAATAGTTGAAACGCCATTTTCTCTAACTAACTTAACTTTTTCCATCCATATCACTCCTAAGTTATTTTTTCTTTGTCTTACTCCTCACCAACTACCTCCAAACTCAGATTCAGTAAGGAGTAGAGTACCGCACTCCCCACAAACTTCACAAAAATCAAGAATAAACAAGGAGTGGTATCTACGCCCAACGCTCGAAACAAAGCCCGCATTAAATCTAATGAGTCTCATGGGGAAATTTACACTTTAAATTACAATTTCTGTCATTCCTTCTCATCCTTAATAAACGGATTGCTACTCTTCAATATCGAATCATTTTTGCTCCACACAAATATGAATGATTACTCATTCACTGCGTATGCCATTCATTATAATAGATTATTCATAAAATTGAAAGTGTTAATCTAAACGGTAATGCAACTGCCAATCTGCTATTTGTTTCCTATTTCTAGATCAAAAATGTTTCCTAAACGAGATGGTAACTCAAGTTAAATAAATTATTATCTGAGTAGAGCAACTTAATCGGTGCACATTTTTTCTATTGAATCAGCATATTAATGAAAAGGTAATGCATTTTTTTAAACAGGAAAATATAGGAAATTTCAATCAATTGATTAAATGGGAATGAGGGATATCTATGATGAAAAGGAAGTGGAAGCGAATTAAAGTCATGACTATTTTTGGCACAAGGCCAGAAGCGATCAAAATGGCGCCGCTTGTTTTGGAATTAGAGAAGCGGAGAGAGATGTTTGAATCGATTGTTACTGTAACGGCCCAACATCGCGAAATGCTTGACCAAGTGTTAGATATTTTTAATATCACGCCGGATTATGATTTAAATATTATGAAACAGAAGCAATCTCTCGTAGACATTATGAACCGGACCTTAGCTGGGTTGAATCAAATCATGATAGAAGAAAAGCCTGATCTAGTTCTTGTTCATGGTGATACAAGTACGACATTTGCAGCCTCTCTTGCAGCATTTTATAACCAAATTAAGATTGGGCATGTGGAGGCAGGGCTTCGAACATGGAATAAATTTTCGCCATTCCCGGAAGAGATGAATCGTCAATTAACAGGTGTAATGGCAGATTTTCATTTTTCGCCGACAGAGACTTCAAAGCAACATTTGTTAGATGAAAATAAACGAGAAGAAAGTATTTATGTCACAGGGAACACTGCTATTGATGCACTGAAAACAACGGTAAATGAATCGTATACACATCCACTTCTTGAAGAAATTGGAGACAAGCGTTTAGTTCTAATGACGGCTCACCGGCGGGAAAATATCGGTAAAAACATGGAACAAATGTTTCGTGCTATTAGGCGCTTAGTTGAAACACACGATGATATTCATGTCGTATATCCAGTACATTTGAATCCGGTTGTTAAACGAACAGCCCATTCCTTTTTAGGAAAGCATGAGCGGATTCATCTTATTGAACCGCTCGATGTCGTCGATTTCCATAATTTTGCCGCCAAATCGCATCTTATTTTGACAGATTCTGGTGGTGTGCAAGAAGAAGCGCCTTCGTTAGGTGTTCCTGTTCTAGTTTTACGGGATACGACAGAACGCCCAGAAGGGATTGAATCAGGGACATTAAAACTAGCCGGAACAGAAGAAGATACCATTTTTCATTTAGCTAATGAACTCTTAACGAATCAAGGAGCATATGACAATATGGCACAAGCTAAAAACCCATATGGTGATGGCGACGCATCCATTAAAATTGTCGATGCGATTGAAGATTTCTTCAACAAATCAGTTCTAAAATTAGGGCATGTTTTAGAAGTATAGAGCTGATTCATGTGGGCTATGTGTTTGGGGATGAGTGAGCTGAGTGAATTAGAAATATTAATGAGAGAAAAGATTTTTGGCAAAACTGGATATAAAGCAATAGATAAACAGTTGAATGTGAAGCTATGACAGTTTTTGGTTATGGTTATAGCTTGAATCATTCCTTTTACATGTCAGAAGACGACTAGTAATTGAAGATTTTTTCATGGCTAACATGAACACAAAGGAGCGAAATAAGTGTCAAGGAAAACATCTATTCTCATACTCATTATGATCATCTCACTTGCCCTTATTTTTTTCACATGGCAAGGTTTGAAAAACAATCAAGTCGAATTGGATGAAGTCAAGCATACAACCACTCTAATCAAAAGGGAGTATGAACAATTGAAAAAACAAATAGCACAGCCAAAATATAAGAGTGATGAATTTCAAGCTGGTATGAATGTTCTTATTTATGGTCATCCAGAAAAAGAAGCGGCGATAGAGATGTTTCAGCATTTGCGTAAGTTAGGGATTAATAGTGTGGCGATTGTTTTTCCGATTTATCAAATGGGCATTCAAGCAAATGAAGTAAAAAACAACCCCATGATTACACCGACGATGACAGAAATTCGGACACTCATAGATGAAGCTCATGCAATCGGTCTTAGTGTCATGCTAAGACCGATTCTTGATGAAGAAAGCTTTCAGGCTGCAAATATGTGGCGGGGACAGATTAAACCGACAAATCCTGAAGCTTGGTTTGACAGTTATCAATCCTTATTGCTCACATACGCTAAATTGGCACAAGCGACTGATGTTGAAATCTTTAATATCGGGACAGAGTTTAATTCACTGCAAAAAAGTTATCAAGCTCAGTGGCAACGACTTATTCATGCATTGCGCGAAGCTTATCAGGGGGAACTGATTTATTCTTTTAATTGGGATACGGTTCATGATATCCCTAGGATTGAGTTCGTTGATTTACTTGATTATGTCGGGATTGATGCTTATTTTCCATTACATGCTTCTAACGGTGCGAGTGTTGAAACATTGGAAAAGGCATGGGATAAATGGATTGATCAAGTGAAGCGTCCACTTAAAAATAAGTCCGTCGTCATCACGGAATCGGGGATTGTTCCCGTTCGGGGTGCCTATCGAACGCCTTATTCATGGCAATTTCCAAACGGTAAGCTCGATTGGGACGCTCAAGCTCATTATTACGAGGCGACATATCGGGTTTGGAAACCGCTCATTCAGGGGATTTATTGGTGGAGTGTCACGTTGGATGAGAATCCGGGTGCCGTTAATTATTCACCACTTCATTCGCAAACAGAATTTGTCATCAAACGTCACTTTTTAAAGAATTGGAAGAATGATTAACCTTGTAAAACAACATCGGAATAAATGTAAATATAACGACGAAAAATGACTCATTTAGTTAAGAAAATGAATGAGTCACTTTTTTATTTCATTTTTTGGTCTTTTTTCCCTTGCTCCTTAATAACATAGCCTTAGCGCTAAAGAAGAATATATTTATAGAAGGGATAGGGAAATGAGAGAGAGTATGAAGGTCGTATGCACACTAATAATTATCGGAGTGGTTATTTTTTTGCGTGTAACAAATCATGTTGTTTCTGCTGAGAGTGTGAGCGGAGAAAATCCTAATGTATTAGTTATTTATTCGTCCGAGAATAAGACAATCGATGAACATCAAAAAATGCTAGATATGTTAATAGGGCATTTTACTGAAAATATTCGATTTGTATCGACTTCAGAAGTGGAGAAAAAGGATATAGAGGAAGTGGATGTCGTATTTTACTATGGTCAACGAAAGGAGCTGTTACCAAGAATGTTAATCAGCACAGTCGCGAAATTTACAGGTGTAATGGTTGCGATAGGACATAATGTCGAACAGTTCGGGGAACGTTTTTCTTTCATAGACTGGAGAGTGGATAGTGCTGTGATCGAGGAAGTGATTCATACAAAGGAAATAGATAAGCAGATTTCTATTGTTCCCCAAAGTATTATAAATATTGACATTTCCAGGCAACAGCAAGCAATAGCAATATTGCTTGGAAAGAAGAAAAATGAGACACATCCATTATTGGTGAAGTATAAAAAAGACTATTATTTTGCTTCCAATCTATTAAAACAACCTTTTTCGATTGTATTTGCTGAAGCTCTTCACGAGGTATTTTCTACTGAGACTAGAGAAGATGCGGAGTCGCCGCTTGGTTATATTCGCCTAGAAGATATTCATCCATTAGTAGATCCTGAAAACATGATGGCCATTGCTAATATATTAGCGGAGAAAAATATTCCATACATGATAGCAGTCATTCCTGTGTATACAAACCCAGAGACAAAAAAACAATATCATTTATCCGATTCACCCAAATTATTAAAAGTACTAAAGTATATGCAAGATAATGGTGGCAGTATTGTTTTGCATGGCTATACACATCAGTTTCGTTTAAGTGAAACGGGGGAAGGGTTTGAATTCTGGGATGTAGAATACAATATGCCGATTTACCACGGACCGGATGATGCCGTTCGAGTGAAAACAAAAGATGATTTTGGAGATGAGGATGAATATGAGCAATTTTTAAGTGAACAAAAAGCGTATGAAAGGGAATATATTGAAGAACGATTAACGAAGGGGATTCAGGAATTAGCTAATTACGGTTTATATCCGCTTGCTTTTGAAGCGCCACATTATACGATGTCCCAGTATGGATATGAGGTGGCTTCTGAATTCTTTTCAACGTATGTCGGTCAGTTGCAACTGAGTGATGAAGATTGGGAAATCATGACGACAGTACCATATATGTCTAAGCCAAGTTTCTTGCATGGTATGCAGTTACTTCCAGAAACCATTGGCTATGTCAAACCTGATGATTCACAAGCGATAGAAAAAATGGTACTAAACGCGCAAGATTACCAGTTTGTTAGAGATGGGATAGTGGCGGGATTTTATCACCCTTATCTTGGAGTGAAGCTGTTTGAGGAATTGATAGCGGAGTTGGAAAAATTCCCACAAATAAACTGGATTGACTTAAAGCAGCTGAATCATCGTGTACAAACGGATTACGTGGATATAAAAACCAAAAACGGAGAAATCGTTGTAAAGATAAACCATTTAGGTCTTTTTAAATCCTCATTTGATTACTTTGGTTATCACATGAATAACATTCTCGTCATTATACTTTGGTCTGTTGCTGGTATTGGGGCACTTGCGGTTGTGAATTTTATATATCGAATTATTTCTATAAGCTATAGAAATGGGCGGATAAAACGGGGGTATTCGATTGACTAACCAATTATTATATGTATCGCTATTCATTATATGGTTAAAGCTTTTTTATCACATGATTTTGATTCAAGGCGGTTATTATTTTTCTTTAAAATATGAGCGTATCATGAAGTTGTGGTTAGAAGATTCGCCAGATCCACCGACTGTTAGCATCCTTATTCCAGCACATAATGAAGCAGTTGTTATAAAAGAGACGATTGAATCAATGATTCGATTAAATTATCCGGAAGATAAATTAGAAGTCATTATTATCAATGATAATTCATCGGATGCAACGGGTGAGATTACCGATTCGTACGCCAAGGACCATGCCTTTATCAAAGTCATACATAATAAACCACCTTTAGCAGGGAAGGGAAAATCAGGCGCTTTAAATGTAGGGTTAAAACAGGCCACTGGCGAGATTATTGTTGTTTATGATGCTGATAACACACCCGAGCCTGACGCTGTTCGGAATCTTGTACTAACCTTGCAACATGATAAAAAGGCAGGAGCAGCTGTTGGGAAATTTCGGGTTGTCAATGCGAAGAAAAATTTACTCACCCGTTTCATTAATATTGAAACGATTACCTTTCAATGGTTAGCCCAAGCTGGAAGATGGTTTTTATTTAAAATGACGACGATACCGGGAACAAATTTTGCCATTAGACGGTCTATTTTGGAAAGATTAGGTGGGTGGGACGAAAAGGCCTTATCAGAAGACACCGAATTAAGCATCCGTGTGTATAACTTAGGTTATTATATCCGGTTTAATCCAGCGGCGATTACTTGGGAACAAGAACCAGAAACATGGAACGTATGGTGGAACCAAAGAACACGATGGGCACGCGGAAATATGTATGTCATTGGCAAATATTTAACACGATTCCACCAGTTAGCGAATAAAAAAGTGTTGATCGATTTAGTTTATTTTCTATTAACTTATTTTTTATTTTTTACAGGTGTCTTGATCTCTCATAGCATTTTCGTCATCAATTTATTTGTCGACTTGGACATTTCCATTGGTCATGTTTCCGTTGTGTTATTGGTCGTCGGTTTTTTGCTTTTTGTTACAGAGGTATGGCTGGCACTATGTATTGAAAAGCAATTGAACGTAAAAAATGCTGTTATCGTGTTCCTCATGTATGCCATGTATTCGCAACTCTGGTTATTGTTAATCGTTTATTCCGCGATGATGGAGTTTAAGCGGGTCATGCTTAACCAGGAGGTAAAGTGGTATAAAACGGCTCGATTTAAGGAAGGGTCATAATGCATTGTTGGCATTAATTGAAACGGTCACGCTTGGAAAAGTGCGGCCGTTTTTATCTATTTTATCCGCCATTCTCTAGTTCCCGTTGTTTCGCCAAAAGGGCACGGACCCTAGCACGAAATGGGTCTTCTGGAATATAGACCTCGACTGTTTGATACACTCGTGTTTGGCAGCTGAGGCGCATCCCTTTTTCGATTTGTTCCTCGCCGAGTCTTTGTACCTCATTATGCCCGGGATGAGAAATACTATTTTGTTCATGGATTATTACTTTGCATGTCGTACAAGATGCTCTACCTCCACATTTATGTCTTAATGGAATACGTCCTTGCTTTGCAGCCCGTAAAATGGTATGTCCTTCGCGAATCGTTACTTCTTTTATATTTTCGTCTGCATCATGAAAAATCACTTTTGCCATTGTTTTGCTCCTCTATTGTTTTATTTTATTATATATGAATGAGCTCACCATACGTGTCATATTCATGCGTATAATCTGACTAATCGTGCAAGTTACCTCTTGCAATTTGCACAAATGATGTTGTCGCCCTGATTAATAGTGCAAGTAAATCCTATCAATATTCTAATTACGTACATCAACCGAGTAATAGGTACAATTGCCTACTTCAATTTGCTCTAAACTCGTGCATAAATCTCCAAGTAGGCACATTGTTATCACCATACCTTGGATGGCGGAGTGATGTGTATCATGGTTTGACTCCTTATTTTTATTTTTAGTATAACGGATGTTGAAAAACGAGGCGAGTAATTGTTATATATGATATATCAATTATCGTAGGTGAGATGTGTTGTAAGTTACCCTCTTTCTATGAGCATCGTTTGCTCGTTTCCATGACAGATGCTATTATTCTGATAGAATAGAAAGATATTCCGATGTGAAGTCGTGTCAGAAACGAACCCTATAACTCGCAGAGACCACCTACCCGATGTGATCTTGCCCAGAACAGGATAATCATAACGGATAGAATTTTTTACCCGATGTGAAGCGGGTGAGAAGCGTAACCCGCAACTGGTAGAGGTCCGCGCTTAATATGAACACATTCACGTAATAGAAAACGCAAAGAGTGCGAACGTAGACCTGATAAATATTCATAACCTTTTGCAATAAATAGAGTGTTAGCTTCTTAAAAATCAACTTTCGGAGGTCTTACATATGAAAAAAGTATTATTGACAGGTTTTGACCCGTTTGGAAAAGAAACAATCAATCCCGCTTTGGAAGCAGTGAAACAGCTTGATGGTTTGGTGGTTGATGATATCGAGCTTATCGCTTTAGAAGTGCCAACAGTGTTTCAAAAATCGATTGAGGTCGTTCAGAACGGGATAGAAAAGCATAACCCTGATGTTGTGATTTGTGTCGGACAAGCTGGTGGAAGAACGCAAATCACACCCGAAAGAGTCGCAGTCAATATCGATGATGCACGCATTCCGGATAACGAAGGCAATCAGCCAATCGATGAACCAATTGTAGAAGGAGGACCCGCTGCATATTGGACAACCCTTCCGATTAAAAAAATGATTCAAGAGATGCGCCGTGCAGGTGTGCCAGCTGCTGTCTCCAATACAGCCGGGACTTTTGTGTGTAATCATCTTTTTTATGGAGTGATGCATCATCTTCACGAACAAGCCCCTCATGTTCGCGGTGGCTTCATCCATATTCCTTTTATACCAGAGCAGACGTTAGAAAATGGTGCGGCAAGCATGAGTCTTGATGTGATTGTGAAAGGATTAAAGGGAGCTGCAGTCATAGCGGTGAAAGTAAAAGATGATATTCGTGACGGGGGAGGAACATTGCATTAGACGGAGACACTCGGATTTCGCTATGCTTGTTTTGATGCCTGTCCTAAATTAGAATGGGCATCCCTTATTTTTGGCCTTTTTATTGTATTTTTTCAAAAGAAAAGCCTCTTTTATTTTAAGGGCTTCTATGTTAATTTTTTTATCATAGGTGCAGCAAGAATATTCCTTAGTTTAACTTTTCCTTTACTCTTTGTATAAATTTCTCTTTATCAAGGATTTGCATTTCACCTTCTTTGATTGTGAGGTGAGTTTCATCAAATGTCTCAGAGCTTCTCTCAATATCTTTTAATTCATCCAACGGCTCACCTAGTTTTACAATATGTTCATCTGAATTAATATAAAACATGCCTGTGTCGGCACCAAAAAACCAATAATCTGCTTCACCAGCTACAATCTTTTTCATAAAAAGGATATATTTTTCTCCAGGGTGAAATGGCTTTAGATAGCTAAAAGGCCATTCCTTAGTACCTTCTTGTTTGATAGTGATTTTCTCATTGTCTTCGTTCCCTTTGATTGTATGGTTAACCTTGGCTTGGAATACTGAATATGGAATCGGATTTTCATCGACTTCCTCTATTTTCCCTATAATTTCAATTTCAGCAATTAAATCGGCGTCTTGTGCACCTTCAGTTAAATTAAACGCTAAGATTGTGGCATCAATATGAACTAATTCATCGTGATTGTTATTCTGCTTTTCTTCTTTATTTGTTTCTTTAGCATCACAGGCGATAAGGAATAGGACACAGATAAGCAGGCAGAGTAATTTTACTTTATTTATCATCCCTACATACCCCTTATGAGATATCGTATAATGAATGTTAATTAATACAAGTTGTGAATGAAGGATTAAACGCAGAGTAACGCGCTCTCCACTTCGCACAAACTCCGATAAAAATAAAAATAAAAATAAGCGAGGAGTAGAGCCTTCCACTTCGCGTAAACTCCAGTAAAAACCAAAGTAGACGAGGAGTAGAACACTCTCCCGCGCAAAAACATAGAATTTCCATCCCGCTAGTACATAGCCTTTTAAATAATACTCGTCAAATCCCCACCTGTTTGTTGCACAACTTTAGCTGCAATATCATTCCCTAATTGGCAGGCTTCTTTTACCGATAAACCTTGTGCGATTCCGCTGATGAAAGCGCCAGTATGTGCGTCGCCAGCACCGATTGTGTCAACGGCTGTTACAGGATGAGCGGGAATAACGCCGGATTGATACCCATCAAGAAAAAAGCACCCCTCACTTCCCAACGTTACAACGACAGCTTCATTTGTTATCTGATGGAGTTTTCTCGCGCTTTCTTCAAGGGATGCCGCTGGAACAAGTGCCATTAATTCATTCAAGTTACAATGCAAAATCGTACGTAAATGTAAAATAGCATCTAAAACAGTTTGATTGATATAGGATACGCGAGGTCCTGGATCGAAAACAACCACTGCATGGGGTGCTTTTTTTGCTTGCAATTGTTTCAATAAGACCACGCCTGATGGGCCTTCTAATTCATATCCTGATACATAGATGTAGTCATAGTCATGGAGTGCTACACCTTCAAACCATGCATCTTTCCAATTCGTCTCTAACCCAGGAACAGAAAGGAAAGTTCGTTCGCCATCGGGCTCGACAAATGAAATATTCCAGCCGTTATCTTGTGATGCATCATCGACCATCAGTGGGATGTTGAGCTTCTTAAAATGTGAGCGAATGATATCAGCGTACGGTCCGCTTCCAACTGGGACGAACAAAGTATTTTCCAAAGAAAAATTTCTAATGACCTGTTGGACATTATAAGCACAACCGCCGACCATTGTTTCGATATGTTCACCGTAAATATCTTCACCGGATTTCGGTAGTTGGCTTACTCGTACGATGACATCAATAACTGCAGCCCCGATGATTAAGATGTTTTTACTTGGCTTGTTGTTTCGGCTCACTGATGTGTCCTCCCTTGTTTATGAACGGATGTAAGATGATATAGGACAGATAACTACTCATAAATGCGAGTAATAATCCTAAGCTATTGTCCCGGAAAATTCCAATTGCAAACGGTCCGTCAAAAAAGTCCGTATTCGTAAATAGAAAACCGATAATAGTTCCGACAAACCAACTGATGACACCAACTTTGTTCAATGCATGATTCCCATTCGGGTTGAGTAGTGCTAAATCATAGCCTTGTTTTCTATTAAAATAGTAATCTGCTATAAAGACGGCACCCCATGCAGCGATTCCGATACCTAGTAGGCCTAAAAACAACTCGAAATTATATAAAAAGTCTTGAGAAATAAAGAGCACATAAATCGGAATAAAAATCATAATCGCACCATGTATCGTTAATGATACGCGGTCAGATACACGAATATTCATCGTTTCTAAATTAACGCGTGCCGACTTCAAACTAATAATACATTGTGGAATTAATCCACCCACCGCTGTTATAAAATAAATAACTGAAATCCATGACGGTAAAGCATGGGCGATGACATCAATTGGATTAGCAGATGTCGCGATATCTGGTAAAGATGTACTAAGCAAAATCCCAACAAACATAATGATAAATAAAGGAATAACAGCACCCAATACAACACTATACATGATTGCTGAATTCTTGTTATCTGGTGATTGATAGGCACTATAGTCTGCCCCAGCAATTGACCAACTAATTCCGGTACCAGCCATAATAATTGATACAGCAGGTAAGAACCCTGTTAACCAACTGCCATTTGGCATATTAAATAGTTGTTGCCAGTTGGTATCCGGAATAAGGATTGCTAAAACTATTAGAGTTAGACCGCCGAAGACATAGGTGAAAAATGTTTGTAGTTTTGCAAGTTGCTGTTGATTTAATAGTCCTGAGAGTAAAACTAATGAAGCAAAAATAAGTAGGCAGATAATCGTCGTGGTGTTATTTTGACTCATGTTAAACACATTCATCAAAGAAAGTAAAATTAATGTTCCAGTGACAACATTGACAGCAAGCCAACCGACTAGATTTAACCAACCTAGAAAGTTTGGAATCCAATTTCCTTTTATTCCAAAGGCGGCCCTAGATAACATAAATGTCGTAATCCCATTTTTCTTTCCAATCACACTAATATAACCGACCAAAATAAATGACAATGATGCAATCAATGCGGCTAATGTTGATTGAATGAAACTTAGTTGAAATGCAACAATCATGGCACCATAAACAACACCTAGAATACCAATATTAGCAGCAAACCAAATAAAGAATAAATCTTTTGGTTTCCCGACTCGTTCATCCTTTGGTACTGTAATCAATTCTTTATTTTTATTCATTTCTTACCCTCCAACTCGTTCCCTATAATTTAAAAGAAATTGCGCATAATGATTGAAGTCAACTTGATTATTTTCATTAATAATACGAATGTAGTTTTTATTGATTTGGTCTACTCCTTGTTTTGCTCCACAAATTGCGGTTGCCATTGCTCCGATGGTATCTGTGTCACCTCCTAGATTCGCACAAAAAATCGCGCATCGCTCCACAGTTTTCGTGTAATAGGCAATGCTTAGTGCAGCGGGTACGGATTCACTCGTTAATACACCCGCTCCAATGACATCATAAATATGCTTAGCGAATGTTTCTTCATCATCTGAAAATTCATGAGCATATGTGAGACCGAGTTCTAAACGTGCTTTTAATGAAGGACTAAATGTTTCAGAACCATAGCTAAGTGCTTGATCATAGATAGTTATCGTATCAGTCATAATCTCATCCCATGATTTTTGCTCCATTGCTGAGCTAACTGCTCCTGCAATCATGGCTGCTCCAGCAATCGCAACATCAGAAGCATGTGTCACTTGACTCACTTGCCAGACATAATCAATGAGAGCGTTGGATTGATTGGAATTAAATAAGCATCCGATTGGTGCAATACGCATCGCTGCTCCGTTTGTTTCAGCTTGTGCTGTGATTGTTGTTGGGTCTTGTCCATTTTTTACAGCGAAGAGCGCTGCTTTCGAATTGGGTCCAAGTATTTCATTATCAAATGCTCGGATGCGGTCAGCCCATTCAATTAGTTTTTTTGCGATAAGTTGTTGGTCTGGTTGAAAATCGTTTGCGATAAGTGCGTCTAAGAAGATGAGAGCTTGAGTGGTATCGTCGGTATACTGTCCTTTTGTAAAGTGTTTGGCTACTTCATTTGATTGTGGCCCATCTAGAAATGTATCGATTTTTCCGAAGTAAGATTTCACCTTGTTTCGGCTCCATAATTCAGATGGCATGCCCATTGCATCGCCTATTGCTAGTCCATAAAGTGTTCCTAATATATGATTTTTCATGTGATTCCTCCTTGATGCCTTACCACTTCAAACATAATTAAATACTAATAACAACATTAAAATCTGCCTTCTCATTATAGACGACATGAACTTCTTCTATCGCTCTTCTGCGCGTATCGAATACATAGCCTTGGACGGTTAACAATGGGGCGGGTGTGTCTAAACCAAAATAATTCATTAGCTTGTTATCTGCTAAGATTGCTTTTACATTTAATCGTGCATGATCTGGTGTTGTGTTGAATTTATTTTGGAGTGTGTCGTATAGTGACAAGCGAGAGAAATCATATTCTTCCAAACTAGGAAACATATCTAGATTTAAAATAGATGTATCTAAGGTGATCCACTGGTTGTGATCTGATTGTTTAAATCCACGCAAGCGCACGAGTTTTAAAAAATTAGTTTGATTAACTGTAAATATTTCGTGATTGATCACTTCTGTAACCGGCACTTGATTCGCTTTTTTTGCATAGGTTGAAAAACTACTGAAGTTCCAGATGTTTTTACGAACTGGACGCAATCGTACAAAACTCCCTTTCCCGTGAATTTTTTCTATAATTCCATCATTAACCAAAATAGCTAGCGAGCGCTGAATCGTTGTGCGTGTGACACCAAATTGCTCAGCGAGATCATTTTCAGAAGGTAGCTGATCACCATTTTTATATTCTCCTGATAAGATTCTCGTTCTCAAGTCCTCACTAATCTGAATGTAAATAGGGATAAAACTCTCTTTGTCAATAGCCAATGATGTTCGACCTCCTATAAGATGTAAATCATGTTGCCACTAAATGAACTTATGATTCTGATTGGAGCGAGATATTCGCCGTAGAACAACACAATTTTATAGAAACCAAACGTCACTTAACTACTTGAGTAGACAAGTTAATAAAATGTGACCGTTTACATTATATTAGACTTTTTGTCAAGTTGTGTCAAACATTATTCAAAAAATTTAAAATGATACATAGATTATTGTCAACTTATATAGGTTATAAATAAAATCGTAATAGATAATATGTTATAATTTATGAACAAATCAATATATTTATGGGGAAAGTGATATGTGGAAGGTTCTATTATTCATAATTCTTTTTTAGCCATGTTTTTTTGTTAGGTATTTTAACATATAAACGTAATTTGAGAAAAGATAAGTTCGATCTTTTAAGTTTTTATGAGCAAGAATAAAGAAAACCTTTCAGTTACGATGATAGCAAATGGAGAAGTAACACTTGAATATTGTGCAGTTTACAAGGATCCAGTAGTATTGCTAATGATAGGGAGTTTATAGAGAA
Organism: Cerasibacillus sp.; assembly: GCF_036516575.1. Lineage (NCBI taxonomy): Bacteria > Bacillati > Bacillota > Bacilli > Caryophanales > Bacillaceae > Cerasibacillus > Cerasibacillus sp. The sequence goes on along the minus strand of NZ_DATBTY010000018.1, from coordinate 98,124 downwards.
GTTACAAACAATATTTTAAATGAAAATGTGATTTCTTAGGACTTTCATGGCTTTAAAAAATCCATATAGGAGAAGGTGATTTTATTGCCTAATCGCTCGGAAAACAAAAATTTCTTACGGATCTTTTTACCAATTTATTTATTGCTTATGTTTTTTTCATATGGTCTATATCTATTTTTAGAAAAATATCGTTTATTGCAAGCTGAGGAGCGTATGATGCAGAACGATATAACAGAGCAAGATATGAGTTTGATGGATCAACTCGGGAAGTGGCCGATGTATGCAGAAGAGGCGTTTTTCTTCATATTTATTGTGACAGCTGTGTATTTATTTATTAGGTATCGGAAAAATCGTCGATATGTGAACGTCTTCTTAGTTGTGAATGGAATCTTATTTGCTGGTATTTACCTCATCAGTTTATTACTAACTAGATTATTAGACATGACTATAGGCAATATGTATCAGCCGATGATTGTACCTGCACAGTTTCTAATATTACTATTCATTTATACATTATTCCGAAGAAGAAAGGAGTGTCAAGAGCGTTGTGTTCGTCAGTTTGTAAAATGAGTCTTGATAGAATTGAAAGGTAGAAAAAAGATCTAATATTTTAGTGAAGTGAATCGCAAACAATTATACCATCCTCATCTCAAAAAATAATCCGTGAAATGAAACAAGCGGAGAAAACCAGTTTTCTCCGCTTGAGTTTTTAATTGCTTACTTTTTTTGTTGAGATGTTTACAATAGGATCAATGCTGTGTATTCCTAATAAATAGCTCTTTGTTTCTACGGACGATAAAGCTAACTAGGATAAGTAAAAATCCCGAAATCATGAACACTACTCGTATTCCTATAACATCTGCTAGGACTCCCATCGCGAGTGAGCTAACACCAAAAATGCCCGTTGCTATCGCGCTCAGTGATGTGTATACTGTTGACAATTTTTCTTTTGCTACACTCGTTTGAATCACCGTTTGTTGGGGGATGCTTTTTATTTGCCCGAAAAACCCCACACAAAGTGATAGGAAGAGCGCCATAATTGGAAAGCTATTCACACTAAATAGAATGGTAACGCCGGCACTTGCTAAAGAACCGATGAAAATATATAAGCCTAATTTCTTTTCAATTAAATGGGCGTATCGGATGCAATATATACTTCCAATAATTAGGCCGACAAAGAATGCCCCATTGATAAAGCCCCACCATGTTTCATCAACATGAAGTGCATCGCTTACAAAGACGTATAGAATTGCCGCAATCCACACTGTTCCCGCGATCGTTTCTAATAGTTCAATCCAGACAATTTTTTTCAATACGGGTACTTGTGATAATGTTTTCCAACCAGCTTTTATTTGGTCGGATGCTTCTGGCGTTTCGGTTGATTCGTGTATGACATTTTCGAGTAAGCATAGAATGATACTTGAAATGAAAAATAATCCACCCACAATCCAAATTAATTGCTGTTGATCCATGACGATCAAAAATAAACTTCCGACAAACCACATGACCGTTTGGATGATTTGAGCAATTGTGTCGGCGAGTCCATTGGCTTTTAGTAATTGCTCTGGTTTCACATAATGTGGTATGAGAGTACTGCCTACTGGATTGGCGCAACCATCGAGAAAGGCGATCAGTCCGATGACGACAAACACAAGATAGTAATTCTCAGCTGTAATGTGAGTAAAGATGCCACCCAGTATGACCAGTAGGATTGTTTTTCCTACCTGTGAACTAGCTAATAGCCATTTCAAGTTGACTTTACCAATTAAAATCGGTGTCAAAAGGCTCGATATGAACATCGCTGTCGTAATTGTAAATGGAACAAATGATGCAACAGTTGCTGAATCAGTTAGGATGAAAATCGTGCTTATGATACTCACCATATAAAGGACATCACCAATATCAGCAAATGATAGTCCAAACAACAATAAAGAAAAATTTCTATTCAGTTTCATTTATTTCCCCCTATTTTTATGTCAATCTTTTTTTAAAAAAAGGGGTTAAATCAGATTGGACGAATCATTTGATGACTCCTTTTATATTAGAGGATAAATCTGGGGGAGCGAATTTATCCTTTTTTTATCCATGAAAAATATCTTTAATTTAATCATATATTATCATATAATTTAGAAAAGATATACTTTGTTTGGTATTACAAAAATTTCTTATAAAAGTGTTGCTCAAAATCGCGCAATCCCAGGCTAAAATCGCGCGACCCCGGCGAAAAATCGAGCATCCAAATTTTCAACCCGAACATGGTCCCCTTTAACAGTGTGTCCTAATCCCGAGCCGTCTTCTATACCCAAGTTTCCAATCCTGGTTAATCCATTCGTCTCACTGCTCAATCATTCGTGAGCGTTTCAGAATGGGTTGTACCTCTAATAAAATGATTGTGATTAAAAACAAGCTTAATAAATACCCACCGATGACATCACTTGGGAAATGAACGCCTAAGTAAATTCTACTCATACCAACAAATAAAATAAGGAGACTACTCGCGACAATCATTAAAACTTTACTGCGGCGCGATTGTATGTATGTTAATAAAATAAGTGCCATCATACCGTAGGCAGCAAATGCCCCCATTGAGTGTCCACTTGGAAAGCTGTAACCTGTTGCTTCTGCTAATCGATAAAAGCTTGGTCGTTCGCGTTGTATCGCGTATTTTAATGCTTGATTTATTATCCCCGTACCGATAATGGTCACTGATAAAATGATGATATGATTCGAATGTTTCCCCTTTACATATAAAAAGCCGGTCATTACCAAAAATACAAGCATAATGGTTTTGTATGAACCAATTAAGGAGAATATATTCATCACCATTGTCATAAAGGGTGATTCTAACCCTTGCACAATTTCAATGATAAAGAGGTCGAATGTTTGTAGACCGTCTAAATATACGAATACTGCTATAGCAAGAAAACCGATTAATGAGAGATAACTTATTGTAGCAAGAAGGCGCTTTTGGTTGCGCTCCATATACTATCACCTGCTTTGTGAAAAAATGATTGCTTTCAATTAAAATACTAAAACTTTATTATATAGTTATTTCCAGTTTCTTATCAAATAATGTTATTTCTTATGGAGTATACTTCCATATAGTTACCCAAAAATAAAGAACATGTTTAAAAAGGCAACACTTCTTCATAAAGGTACGTCTAATAGAGAAAGGGAGGAAGAGCTAAAATGCGGCCATTCATTGTTTCGATTTTACTCATTATTGTTACTGTTGCAGGATGTTCGGCAGGGGAAGAAGAAGTAACTATTGACACGATTGATGCTGAAGAGGTTTTATCATTGGATCCCGATGCTGATATTTTTCAATTCGATGGTGTCATTTACCAGACTAATATTGATTGGGTAGAAGAATTAGATTTAACAAAGGACGTTCAAATTGGTGAAATAAAAAAGAGGAATGATACGAATACAGACTTTAGTGATGACATGTCTAATAAACTTCCTGTTGGTACAAAGATTTTTTCAGCAAAAGAAAGAGGGGATATTTTACTGGTTGAATTCTATGGGGAAATCTTGAAATACCTAGTAGTTGTTGAAGGTTAATGTGATATTTTAAGGAGGCTGTGACATTAAGAATGTACTAACTTCAAAGGCGAACATGTTACGATTTTAGCAGAGGGAATATACGTAGCTTCCAATTGAGAAAAAGGCATGGTGAGACCCAGAGTGCGTTAACACAAGGAGGCTCACCAGCAGCTAGCAGATGTCGCGCTAGTACCCCGAGTGGTGAAAGCGAAATATATTTTCGAAGCGGTGGATATGGACTTCGTTCGGATTTTTCTTTTGTAAAATACATTTTGTCTTAGCCTCTTCTAATGTGATTTTTTTGGAAACAAATTTTTTGAGATGGCGAGGTTATTTATATCTGTTTACCAAATCAATTTTCCTTAATCATGATCATATTCGAGTTGCTCTACTTCCCATGGGCCACAACAATCGTGATAGTGCCATCCTTTTTTAGCTAAGCCTGGATCTAATAAGGATCATTAAGCTCATACATATGAATACCATGTTCTGCCATGTCATTCAGTTTATTTTCCCAAGTGTCATGCCAATTTAAGTATGTTGCCCGCATATGATCGTATGAATATATGGATGGAACTTGTCTTTGTAAGAACGTTCACTTTGCAACAAATGCTCCTCATAACAATGATCGTTACAAAAGATGTCCTCTAAATGGTTGACGCGATTATTATAATCAACTGTTTTTCCGCAATGAATACAATTCATAAAAATAACCTCCCTTATTGGTCTTCCGACATGCTCAAAATATACAAACGCGATTTTTATTTTGCTACGAAACATAGTCGAAACATTTCCCGCAAGCATCTATAAAATCTATTCTTATAATAATGTTTTTACTATGGACAACGTAAAAATGGTATGTTAACATATCCAATGTACCAATCATCCTACAAGTTGGAGTGATAACATGTTAAAGAAAACGAAGCGATTGACGTTGGTTGAACAAGTAGCATCTCAAATAGAGCATTTGATTGAATCCGGTCATTGGGAAGTGGGGATGAAGATTCCGTCTGAAGCGAAACTAATGGAGACTTTCGATGTGAGCCGAAACACATTACGTGAAGCGATAAAAGCGTTAGTTCATGCAGGGTTGTTGGAGTCTAAGCAGGGAAAAGGTACCATTGTGCGTTCATCAAGCGCATTAAGTGTAGCATTAGATCGTCGAATGGAAAAGATGAGCTTAGTTGATACATTTGAAGTCCGTTTGGCGTTGGAGCAAAAGGCGGCGGCACTTGCGGCTGAACGCCGTACGGCAGCTGATCTTAAACAATTAGAAACATATATTGAAAATAGTATCGAAGCAGCAAAGCAAAGGGATATGGATGCTTTTATTAAAACAGATCTTTTATTTCATAAAGCGATTGTTCAAGCTGCAGATAATCCTTTGCTTTACGAATTGTATGAACATATGGCGGACGCAGTGTCTAGTTCGATTAGCGATATGATGCAAGTCGATTCCATGTTCAATTATGAAGCGGGGATTCACCGTGAACTTTTAGATGCTATTCGTAATCAAGACTCAGAAAAAGCTACTACTTATGTAAATGAATATATCACAGTATTAATGCAACGATTAGAAACAAGATGACGGAGGATGACATTGAGTAAAAACATAGCAAATAATCAAGCACAACAAGCACAGCAAAATCATTTAAAACAATGGCTATTAATCATCGGGGTTTTAATTATAGCGGCTAACTTGCGGGCACCTTTAACATCGGTAGGTTCGGTTATTTCATTTATTCGAGATGATTTAGGAATTAGTAATGCGTTAGCCGGTTCAATAACGACATTGCCATTACTCGCTTTCGCTCTTTTTTCACCTGTCGTGCCTAAAATTGCCTATAAATTCGGCATGAATTGGACCATTTTTATTTCGCTCATTATTTTAATTATAGGGATTATGATTCGCTCGTTATTTGGTGTTAATGCACTGTTTATTGGTACAATGTTGATTGGTATCGGTATTGCAACGGGGAATGTGTTACTTCCAGCTCTTATAAAAATAAGTTTCCCTTTAAAAGTCGGCTTAATGATGGGATTGTACGGCGTATTCATGAACGTCTTCGCTGCTTTTGCTTCAGGATTAAGTGTTCCGATTGCATCAATTGATGGACTGGATTGGGAAGCGTCACTTATGTTTTGGGGAATTTTAGCAATCATTGCAACAGTTCTCTGGCTACCACAATTGAAAAATCATAAAAAGCAATCTGCCACTCAGCCTAAGCCAAAACAAGCATCAACACAAACGAAAAATGGTTTACTAAAATCGCCACTTGCTTGGCATATTACGATCTTTATGGGTGTTCAATCGCTTATTTTTTATACACTCATTACATGGTTACCAGAATTATTATATATTCACGGTTACCAAGCAGGTACAGCAGGATGGATGCTTTTCTTATATCAATTCGCAATTATTCCGGCGACATTTGTCATACCGATTATCGCTGAAAGAATGAAGGATCAACGGTTACTTGCAGCCATTGTTGCGGGATTATTTTTTGTTGGTATTCTCGGATTATTAACAGGTGCGAAATCGCTCATCGTATTATCGATTATCGTTATAGGGATTGCGTGTGGAAGTGCGTTTAGTTTATCGATGATGTTTTTCACCTTACGTGCAACAGATGGAAAGCAAGCTGCTGATATTTCAGGAATGGCCCAATCAGCCGGTTATCTTTTAGCCGCATTTGGACCCGTTCTATTTGGTTGGCTAAAAGACGTGACACATAGTTGGACATTTTCAATTGCTACTCTACTTGTAGGATCTATTATATTATTAATCACAGGTCTTAAAGCTGGTGAAGATAAAGTGATTTCTGAAGTCAAACCACAAAAACAGACCGTTACGACGTGATAGCAAACCCCCATCGAGAGAACTATGGGGGTTTTATTGTGGTGTGATGAGACAAAATTTCTTATTACAGTGGAAATGACCACCATAATCTTCACAAATCCTTTACAAATCGCTCATCATTTTTACAAATCTCTAACAAAATACGTACAACCTTGTTAAAACCCAGATTTCTCTATATAAAAAGGATAAGATAATAGTGGTATCATCATTAAACATTGTTTAAAGGATGAAAAATAATGAAGCGTTATGCATATTTTGATAATGCGAAATTGCTGTTAATTTTCTTTGTCGTTTTTGGACATATGATTCAACCATTTACTGAAGATATACCAGGAGTCAATACCGTTTATACATGGATTTATACATTTCATATGCCGGCGTTTATCTTTTTAGCTGGTTTTTTTGCCAAAGGATCAGGTAATAAGGCTTATATATTAAAGTTAGCACAAAAATTATTAGTTCCTTATATTATTTTTCAAATCATATATACGGGATATTATTTTTTAATTGGAAAAGATGGTTGGTTGGTGGATAGCATCTTTTATCCACATTGGTCATTATGGTTTCTGTTTAGTTTGTTTTGTTGGCATATCCTTTTAATTTTATTTAATAAATTACCACCCATTATTGGAATTCTGATTGCGGTACAAATCGGACTATTAGTCGGCTATTTCGGGAATATCGGGCATTCCTTTAGTCTATCGCGGACATTTGTATTTTTCCCATATTTCCTTCTCGGCTATTGGGTAACAGTCAAACAGTTAAGCTGGTTAAAACATAAGATGGTAAAAATTGTCTCACTTGTTTTTGTAATTGGTGTAGCGATTGCGATTCACTATGCACCTGATATTAATGCGGGTTGGTTGCTTGCTTCTAAATCTTATAGTGATTTAGGATTACCTGAATATGGTGGATTTGCTCGTTTCTTTATTTACCTGACATCAACTTTAATGATGGTTAGTGTATTAGCCTGGATTCCACGTCGTCAATTTAAATTTACACTGCTTGGCGGACGGACACTTTACGTTTATTTATTGCACGGGTTTATCATTCAGTATGCCCGCCAAGCTGATTTATTTAAAGTCGACCATATCGTTGATCTCTTCGGTTTAGTAGCTTTATCTATTGCGATTGTGTTTGTTTTATCAAGCAGACCTGTGCAAGGTATTTCACAACCTCTTATCGAAGGGCGAATGTCGATTTTAAGGAAAAATGTTTATTAGTCTGATAATCGCTTGACACGTGATTGCTTAAGCAAAGAATGGTACATTCCATTCTTTGCTTTTTTTAATTCAAATGATTAACTAAACACATACATATACAACCCTATCTTAAAAAATGACGAGAGAAATGCTCATAAAGGCGATGCCAAAGACTGAAAAAGTGTTCCACGATAAATAAATGGAGGAACCTCATTTTTCAATTATATATGTGGAAGAAAAAATATTGACATGAATGTATTTCATTATACATAAGCTAAAGATTGGTGGATTATACCACTTTGGAAAGGAGAAAAATCTTGTGAAAAACATGTTACTAAAAAGGTTATTGTTGTTAGCATTGATATTGTTTCTGACAGCATGTGGAACAGGGGTTATGAAAAAGGAAATAAAAGTAGAGGAGAAGGTAACCGATGAAGAGTTTGGTATGATCGCATACTCATCGGTATCGGAAGAAGAAGTATTTAATGAATATTTTGATGATATTAACATTGAAATCACGTACGTCTCATTATCGCATGGTGAAGAAAACGACCAAGGTTCCGTTGCATTGAGCTTTAATATAACAAATCAATCGAGGGAGGATATAAAGTATCGTGTTCAAGATATTAAGTTGTCGACGGATACATTAGATAAAGTTGAAGTAAAAGATTACGGCGTATTGAATATGGAAGATGGTGAATTTGTATTGGAAGAACTTGAGCTTAAAGCAGATGAAACGAGAGAGTTTATGATGTCATGGCTGATTGATGAAGGGGCATTAGATTTAGAATGGGTGATGTTTCATCTAGCTGATACAGATGGTGAAGAAGTGGCGGAAGTAAAATACATCTTTGATTAGGTGATAAAATTTACTGAATATAATTACTTTAACTACGTGAAAACCTTTTTAATCATTTCATGCATAGGATAGTTACATAGAAAATCGTTGAAACATAAGGCATAGTTAATTATCGCTAGTCAAAAACTTGCTAACCATAACGAATTTTAACAATGTTTGACATCATTCATATTTAATGATAAAAATAATTAGAAGTTTAATAGTTAAGAGTAAATTTTTGAGAGAAGGAGTTTTTACACAATATGGAACAACCCAAAAAGGCAATGGAAAAGAAGTCTCTATTTGCAATTGCATTAGTTGCGCTAATTGCAGTTGGCGGAGTATTAGTATATTTTATGTTGAATACCTCTCCAAAGCAGAAGTATTTTGAAGCGGAGATGGCGTCTTACAATGTGATGGAAGATGCGATGAAGACACGCTTTACATCTGAAGTAAAGTGGGATGAAATGTCTAGAAAATACCCGATGGAAACGGAACTCGAATTATCAGGGGAAATGAATATACCATTTGATGAGGGTAGCTTTGATGATTTGGCGATGTCACAAATCATTAATAATGCTAAATTAAACGGTACGCTTCAGACGGATATGGATAAGAAAATTATTACCGCTGATTTATCAGCTAACGTAGCAGGTATGACATTTAAAGATTTTACATTCCTCATGGATGCTGAGAAATTACAAGTCGGCATGCCATTTATTGACGATGTCCTACAAGTGAAAGCGAAGGATTTAGAAGAGCTTTTACGTGAAGAAGGCGAACTTGGTGAGGATGAAGAATTAGACTTTGAGAGATTCTTTGAGCCTGGGTTTATAACGGAAGAGGATCGTAAGCATTTTCAAAAAGAATATATTGATTTTCTTTACAATGAAATTTCTGATGAAGCATTTACAGAAGAAAAAGATACTGTTTCTGTAGACGGTAAAGATGTGAAGGCGAATAAAATTACGTTTCATTTAGATGAAAAAGAATTTCAGCGTTTACTTAAAGAAACATTAGAAAAACTACAAAAAGATGAGACATTAAGACGTATCATTAAAGACAGTATCATTAAAGACGAATTTATAGGTTCTTCATCTGAAATGCTGGATTTTGATGCTGATTTAAACGATATGTTTACTGAAATGATAAATAGTATTGATTCTATTAAACTTCCAGATGGAATGAAATCAATGATTTGGATAAATAAAGATATTATTGTGAAACGGGATTTCAAAATGACAACACTTGATGAATTTGATGAAAAGATCACAATTTCAATTGAAGGGACACAGTCTTTAACGAAGGACAAACAAACTTTTGACTATGCTTTTAAAGGATCTGATGCTCTAGGTGAAGGTGGCATTAATATTAAAGGAGATTTATCTTTAGAGAAAGATAAAGTTAAAGATCATGTTACTTTTGCTGTTGATGACATGACAATGTTGGAATACAAGTCTGATGAAACATTGACTAAAAAAGATCATAAATTTGAACGCGAGATTATAGCAAGCGATGGTTTCGAAACCTTTAAAATAGGTTGGAATGGAGATTCGAAATTCGAAGGAGATACGATTAAATCTGATTATAGTTTTGCATTTAATACAAGTGGGTTGGATCTCTTTACATTAAACTTGGTCACAGACGGTAAAAAGATTAAGAAAGTCGAAAATGTTCATGATGGTAAAGTCAAAGACATCGGTGGTATGGATGAAGATGAACTTGAGGAATATTTTAGTGAACTTGAATGGCAGTTCAATGAATGGATGTTTGATTTCTAATAATATGTTCACTGTTAAGGACTTGGTGTCATGATGCACACATTCAGTCATTTAAAATTATTTATAAACAATAATTTTAAGCAAATTAAGAGGAAGTGGTATCTGCTTCCTCTTCTTTTGCTTTTTCCGATTATATTAATTGGACTTGTAATCATCATTATTTCAGCATTTCTTCAACCCGATGAAGAGAACCCCGTTCGGATTGGCTTAGTTGATTTGGATCAATCTGAAGAGATTCAGATGATTACAACTGCATTAGCTCAAACAAATCATCTCGGTTCTATGGTAGAGCTTTCCGTTCTTAATGAACCTGATGCATCACAACAACTAGATGCTGATGAATTGACTGCTTATGTTGTTTTTCCAGAGGACTTTACAAATGATTTATATAGAGGAAAATCTGTTAATCTATCTGTTGTCGGAAATTCTCAGCAATTGAATGAAGCATACTTAGTCAAAGAGTTAATGGATAGTGTGACACGTCATATTAATACGTCACAAGCGAATATTTTGATGATTAATGACTATGCTGATCGTTTTGGTATGGATTATGAGGAAAGAAAAGAATATCTGTTTGAACAGTTTAAATCCTTTTTCCTATTTTCTTTAAGTAAGGATAAGTTAATGGATGAAGAAAAACTTGTCAATCAAGCGACAGTTTCACCGTTTCATTACTATACAATAGCAGCGTGGTTTATTTCCATAATAGTGTGGCTCCTTTTATTTTTTAATTTTTTATATAAAGAAGATGTCGTCCGGATTAAAAAGCGTATGCTGTTATACGGGGTTAAAGAATGGCAACAGATTTTAGCGCGTGTCATTGTCAGTTTATTCATCGTTATGATGGTTTCTGCTTTATTTTTCATCGGTATTCAACGTGGTTTAGCATTTGAATTATATGTAGAAGATTATTTCCGTATCGGGCTCATTGTCTTCCTATTTAGTATGAGTTATTTAATGGTTTTGGCTGTGATTGAAGTTATCGTTACTTCACAAAAATTACGATTGCTTTGTCAAGTCATTGTGACGGGATTATTAATTGGTTTAAGTGGAGCACTTTTGCCTGTTATTTATTTACCGCTCGCTATTCAAGATGTCTTACCGTATGTTTTTTCAGCTGAAGGATTTTATTGGATTCAAGAAATAATGTTAAATGGCCGTTTTTATGCAGAATACAACATGTTATTGGTTATGAGCGGGATTAGTTTTATGATTTTCATTCTTTTATCTTTGTGGAAGGAGCGTGTGCGTGCATGATGAACATCTTACAAACACGACTCATCCATTGGAAAAAGCAAGGTTTACATCTATTGTTTTGGTTATTATCCCCAATGATCGTGACGTGGCTCGTTATTACTGCTGGAAATGCAATTCAAGATGATACGAAAATTCCGGTTGGTGTGGTGTTGAAAGAAGATACTGAGCTAGCACATGATTTATATGAATCGATTCATACGACACCATTTATTAGAGCTTATGCACTTGATGAACGAGAGGCTCTTCATAAATTGGAAAAACATGAATTAGATAGTGTATTTATTATTGTAGAAGGTTATGAAGAAGATATACGCCATGGTAATCGAAATGAGTTAATTAAGGCCTATGAATCGGATGTTTCCTTAGCATATACCCCTGTTAGTGAGATGGTCATGTCTTATGTACAGCAGGATGTAGGGCGTTCAAAGGCCGCATATGCTGTTAAAGAGTTGGCGGATACGCTGCAATATCGTTTTGAATTCAATTGGGATGATTTGATCGCCCGCAGTAAGCAAATTGAAAAAGAGCAGGACTTATTGCAAACGACATTGACATTTCTGGGTAATGGTTTTGTTCATATAGATGAAGGGAAAAATCTCTTTCAACCTTGGCATATATGGGCATTAGCAGCTTTTCTTTCAACGTTACTTTTATTTGATTGGGTTATTAAAGAAAATAATCCAGCTATTTTACCACGCTTTGCTTTTACGCGGATGTCAATGAAGACATATTTTGTACAGAATATGCTTATATATATCACTTTATTGTTTGCAGTTGATTTATTAACTGTACTTGTCTTCTATTATGTTTTTTATGAGCCAATTAGTTTCTCTTTTATTATCAGTTTACTTAGCTATCGTTTAATGATTAGTCTCGGTGCTTTTTTATTAGCTTTAATTATCAGGCAGACGTACGTCTTTTACGCGACCGCCTTTATATTAACGTTTGTTAGTGTCATTGCAAGTGGTGCTATCATCCCACTTGATGGTTTATTAGCAAAGTATCCATGGATACATTATTTTAATCCATTAAATGCTTTTTTACAGGGTGATTTTTTTCATATCGGATTAGGCATACTTTTTGTTATTTTGCTCTTATGGTATGGTCGTAAGGAGGAATATGATGCTACAAGTTGAAGCATTACATAAATCATATGGAAAGCGCTCCATCTTAGAAAATATTACATTTACGCTTAAAGAAGGGGATATCGTCGGTTTAGTCGGTGAAAACGGCGCTGGAAAATCGACCTTATTGCATGTATTAGCTACCTTACAAAAACCAACAAAAGGAAAAATAAACTTGAACGGCATGACCTATCATTGGAAATCATTTTCACAAATTCGCAAACATATCGGTTTTGTGCCACAGGAAGTAGCGATATGGGAGCATTTGACCGTTGAGGAAAACATGCTTTTTTTTGAAAAATTATCATGGAAGAATAAGAGCAAAGAAGAATTACAAAGTCTTTGTTTAGATATGAAGCTCAATCGTTGGAAAGAACCTGTTCATACATTGTCTGGTGGGATGAAGCGAAAATTAAATTTGGCTATTTCACTCATCCATGAGCCAGAGCTATTATTACTTGATGAACCAACTGTTGGGATTGATTTGAAATCAAAACAAGAAATCGCATTTTATTTAAAAGATTTAACGGCAAAAACAGGCATGTCGATTATTTATATTTCACATGATATGGATGAAATTATGAACTTATGTGATCGGGTGTTTTGCATAGGTAATGATTTGTTTTATTATGAATTATTAGCACAAGCAGGCCAAGAAGTTATCCAGTTATAATGAACTCAGCCAGTCAGTTTGGCTGAGTTTTTTGGTGCGAATTTTGCTGTTTAGTTACTATCTCTATCCCTTTTGCAATGTGAACTGGCTCACATGTGAGCAAGAGAAAACAATTTATTTTAATAAAAAGTAATGTGTTATAATATGAGAAATAGATATTAAAAAAGACGTTTAAGAATGAAATGAATTGGGTAATAAAATGTGAGGGCACTTATCATTAAAATAGACATGAAAGGGGTGATATAATGGTCGAGCAGCTGTTGAAGAAAATCTCAGATGATATAACAGATATAAAAAAGAATCAACAAGCCATGCATGAAGAACTGACCGGAGTAAAGCAAAGTCAAGAGGCTATGCGTGAAGAACTAACCGGAGTAAAGCAAAATCAAGAGGCTATGCGTGAAGAACTAACGGGAGTAAAGCAAGAAATAGCGGAAATGAAACAAGAACAATCGCAAATGGTTAAAGATATTCAAGATATGAAAGAAAAACAGCTCGTGATGAATGAGCGATTAATTAATGTAGAGTCCAAGCAACAACTTGTGTTCGAACAGACGGGAAAATTAACGGCGTATTACACGAATATGATGTCGCAACTGAAACAAACTGCTAGAAAAGAAGACTTAGAGTATTTTGATAAAAAACTTGGTCATCATGAAAGAGAAATATATCAGTTGAAGCAACGCTTTCCAACATCTTAATAAACTTTTTTGTAAAAAGGTGCATGGTGCATCTTTCTTTTTTCTTATAACATAATCCTCTTCACTTTACAACTTCACAGTTCTCTACAAATATATTTTTCGCTAGTAATAAATACCTATTTTCCCTGTATCTTTGTAAAGTTATTTTATATATTTTAACCAAAAATTTACAAATAAGTTCAAATTATTAACATTCCCCTATTCGCAGGTCTATTTACCTATAAAACAAGTAAAATCTTGGTTAGAAAAATAGTTCATTCGTTGCAATGACAATTTCGAATAGTATGGCTATAATTGTTGTAAGAAACAGGTATGACTTCACTTATTGATGCTAGATAGCAGACATAGATTTTAAAATTGTTACTATAGATTGCCGAACAATCTGTCGATATTCAGAATTAATGTCGAGATATATGACGAACATCAAGATAACCTCATCAAGAATGACACCAACTTTTCACTCAAAACATACAATATCATCATTCAAACAATCCAATATATCCATATATAAAATCCAAGAATAAAATCATAAACAAATGACGACTAGAAACAATAAATCAAATGTGAATATATCTATATATCTATTAAAGATTTATTAATAAAGGAGTTTCATAGATGACATATCTAGCTGCATATCACACGGACGTTGGTTTACGAAAAAATATTAATCAGGATGCTTTGTTAATTAAAACAGCTCAGACGCCAGTAGAAGAAATCGGATTATTTGTTGTTTGTGATGGGATGGGGGGGTTGTCGCATGGTGAGTTAGCGAGTGCAACAGTGATTTATGGACTTTCCCAGTGGTTTGAACATGATTTACCTGAGCTTCTTGAATATGAAAAGGACAATGAAGAGATCATTTTTCAGCAGTTGGAAAACACGGTTGAAAAATTGAATGCCGACATTGTTTCCTATGGTCAAGAAGAGGGCGTTGTGTTAGGGACGACTTTGACAGCTTTGCTTATTCTTGGTAAGACGTTCTTCCTTGTGCAGATGGGGGATAGTCGGGCATATGCTATCGATGATAATCAAGTGATTCAACTAACAAAGGATCAAACATTTGTAGCTCGTGAGGTAGCGCGTGGCCATTTAACACCAGAAGAAGCAAGAAATCACCCGAAACGTAATATTTTACTCCAATGCATCGGTGCCCGTGAAGAGATAGAGGTCGTCATCACGAAAGGTATAATCGAACAAGGGATGAGTTACCTACTCTGTACTGATGGATTTTATCATAAGTTATCACATGATGAATTAATCGGCTATTTGCAAACGGAGGCAACAGAAACGGATATGAAACAAGCCATCCAAACTTTAAGTGAAATAGTAAAATCAAGACATGAGACAGATAATATATCAGCCGTGTTGTTAAAGGTTGTATAGAAAACTTGATGTTGGCTTAGGCTTAGGCTTAGAGCTTAGAGCTTCAGTGACGATTTGCAAATCGAGCGGTGACGGGTCAAAATCGAGCGGTGACGGTCTAAAATCGAGCGGTGACGGGTCAAAATCGAGCGGTGATGGGTCAAAATCGAGCGGTGACGGGTCAAAATCGAGCGCCACAGGGCCAAAACCAAAATCGCGCACCGACATGGTTTATTATAATGGATACAGAAAAGGGGGGAAATCGATGCTAAAGATTGGTGATGTCGTTGACAAGCGTTATGAAGTATTGAAAGAGATTGGCCGTGGTGGAATGAGTGTTGTTTATTTGGCGATGGATAATCGTCTGAATAAATCGCTTGTTATTAAAGACATCCGGAAGCGGGACAAATTTCGCAATGAAATTCTCGTCCATAGTTTGGTCGTTGAAGCGAATCTTTTAAAAAAATTAGATCACCATGCCCTTCCACGGATTTATGACATTATCGAATCTTCCGGTGATATATATGTTGTGATGGATTATATCGAAGGGGAGTCGTTAAAAGATAAAATGGCGCGTGAAGGAATTCAGTCAGCAGATGATGTGATTGAATGGGCGAAGCAGCTTGCCGATGTGCTGCATTATTTGCACACGCGTAAGCCGAATCCGATTATTTATCGTGATATGAAGCCGGATAATATTATGCTCACACCAGATGGCAATATTAAATTAATCGACTTTGGAATCGCTCGGGAATACAAAGAGGAGCAATCGACCGATACAACAAATCTAGGGACTAAAGCATATGCGGCACCAGAGCAAATCTCCGGAAAGCAGACAGATGTACGGACAGATATTTATAGCTTGGGGCTGACACTCTACCATTTAATTACAGGAAAGACATTAAATGATCCCCCGTTTGAAGTGAAGCCGATTCGGTATTGGGATTCGACATTGCCAGAAGGATTGGAATATATCATTAGTGTTTGTACACAAGCAGAACCAGAAAACCGTTATCAATCATGTGCTGACCTATTAATCGACTTGGAAAATATTGAAAAACTTACTCAAGGGTATAAAAAAATCCTTTATAAAAAATTGATGCAATTTATCATACCGACTGTCTTTTTAATTTTATTTACAACATCTACTGTTCTTGGTTATAACGGAATGCAAAAGGAATTATTTCAAGATTATACACGACTTATTAATCAAGCCAATCAAGAAGTTGTTGCTGAACGTGAGTCTGATGCAATTCATTTACTGCAAGAAGCGATTGATTTGGACCATAAGCGATCTGAAGCGTACATAAATTTACTGAATATTTTTATTAACACAGAAAAAGTTGATGAAGGACTCGATATTGTAGAGACATATATAAAAGATAAATATGGCAATACGCATAAGAATCAAGAAGTACTCTATAAAGTGGGAATGACATATTTTGATTATCAAAATGATTATCAACAAGCCCTCGATTATTTTAAACAAATCGATGAGGAAGAGGTACCGGCAGTTAAATATTACAAAACATTAGCGACAGCAATGAGCCAATTAGAGATTAATTTTGCTGATTTTTCGAAAGAGCTGTCTGCCTTTGAGTCATACAATGATTCATTGCCCAACGATGTGAAAAAAATTGAAAACTATCATGCTCTCGTAAATATCTATATTTCTTATAAAGCACATCTTCAAGAGGCAAATACGAAAGCCATTGAGATTATTGATAAAGCCACAAAGGTATTGTCTTTAATCGATGATGAGTCATTACGTGCTTGGTATGATTTGAGTTTTGAAAGAAAATTGGCCCAATCATATTACAGCCGAGGGTTTGATCAGCTCTATCAAACCGATGGGGCTGTAACCGATAGAGAAGCGTCACATTCAGATTTTTCACTAGCAATTGAGCACTATCAAATGTTGCTAGATCGAGTAGATGATGATGAAAAGGAAGATATTTTGGTTACAATTGGCGTTATTTTACAAGAAATGGAGAGAAGTGATGAAGCCGAAGCGCAATTTCGACAAACGATCCAAGCCTATCCTGAAAACATACAAGCCTATGTCAAATTAGGGAACTTATTAATAGATATCGAGGTAGAAAAAAATAAGCCAAATGTTACTAAAGTTAAACAGGTTATTAATGATGCTAGGGAAATAAATGATATTGATAAAGATGAAGGATTCAAAAAGTTGCTGACAAGATTTAATCAACTAACAAGTAAGTGAGGGGGAGTATGATGACATATCAAATCATGTTTTATGGTGGCCTAATTGGTATATTTCTCTCCCTTCCATTAGTCATATTTTTGTTTATCCGTCTACAAATCATTGAAGTATTTGAAGATTTAACAGGGCTTCGAATTCGAAAAAAGACGCGTGAACAGCTTGAAGTGTACCATTTACAAACGAGTGGGAGTCTAAGGCAAACATCAGAAAGCATTCGAATTCGCAAACAATATACGACAGGACACCAATCATATACTGAACGGTCTGGTTCGTTAAAGCCAATCGCTATTGGACAGGCTCAATCTGCTGCGCCAGTGAACCAGTCTACACCGATTAAATTACAGCATGTGAATCGTACGAATGAATCGGATGAAACCGCATTATTAAATGAAGTAGAAGAAACTGAGTTATTACAGGAAGATGCGGCACATGAAACTGCCCAATTGGTGAATGAAGGATATGAAGAAACGGAGTTACTGCAAAATGGTGATTATGGCGAAACCGCCTTATTAGAAGATGAAATGGAAGAAACGGCATTGTTAAATGGTACAGTCGAGGAAACAATGCTGTTAGATGACGCTGATGAAACAACTCTTTTAACAGATGATGAAACGGCACTTTTAGAAGAGGAAGATAATGATTTTATCTTGCAGAAAAACATTATCATTGTCCATTCAAAACATATTATAGGGGAGGAGAGATGACATGGCCGAGATGATTATGAAATATAAAAAGACTTATCAAAAAAATAAGAAAGCTGTATGGATTTCTGTACTTATGATTGCCTTTTTATCGGCTATTATTTTTGCGACGACCGTTTTATCAGCAGACAAATTGCATATGAAAGTTGTTTATAATAACTCAGAGTGGAATGTAAATAATGAAGCACCAAATTGGTACACGAATAAAGATTCTGTGTCTTTTATCGTTGATTTAAGTGAGGAATTCCAAGGAGTTGGTGGTGAAAAGGGAGAAGAACCGACTAGTCCTGGGGATAGTGCTAACAATCCGGAAGAACCAAGTAAGCCAGGAGATGAAAGTACACCGGAAAATCCTGAAGATGGGACTGAGTCAGAAAAGCCTTCCGAACCTGAAGAAAGTGATACATCAGCGGAGCCAACTTCCCCAGAGAGAGAAGGAACATCAGAAGAAGCAGTTGAATCCGAAACTGGAGAGGAGCCAGTAGACGATGAAGAACAAGAAAATTCATCTACCACAGATTCTCGACCAGTAGATGAGGGGAAAGAACAGGTAGAAAAATCGTCTGATGCAGTTGGAAAGGTCGAAGGTAAACCAAAAACAGAAGTGACGAAAGTGGCGACGGAAACAAAACAAACGTTGAAAAAAACTCCGACACAAACGAGTGTAGAAGAAAATCCAGCTAAAAAGGTGCCTTTCACTGTAAAAGGAATCTATCCTTTTCGTGGTGAAATGAATACAGAGATAAAACCAATTATAAATGAAGAAACAAATCAATTTGAAGGGAAATTCCAAGTGACTGCTACCCCAACAAGAAATTTAAGATCTGAAGGGGCATTTGAATTTGAAATATCGATTCCAGAAGATAATGAGTGGGGATTACCAGGGCGCACTGGAAATAATTCGATTACATTTAAAGTCAATCGTGACGTGACAGCTCCAGAAATCAACATGACCGGTGTTAAAGATAAAGAGATTTTTGTTCCAGATCGCAAAGGCAGACCACAAACACCACATATCGTTATGACGATATCGGAGGCAAATTTTAATCCTGAAAAACTAGTGATTCAACTAGAAAAAGATGGCGAAAAGAAAAATATTAATCTAATAGAGGATCATGAGAAAAAGACATATACACTCGATGTCGAAGAAGATGGTCGCTACAAATTATTTATTAAAGTAACTGACCGAGCAGGGAATGTTAGTGAAAAGGAAATCACGTTCTTTATTAATAATCATGGACCTGAGTTGACTGTCTTAGCGAATGGTGACGAGATGGAAGAAGGGGAATTCTTCAGCAAGCCATTCGATCTAACGCTTCAGCTGAAAAATAGTTTGAATATGAAATCAGCTCAGATAACTATGAAAAAAGACGGTCAAATTTTAGAATCAAAAGACATAGATATCAATGATTTTGAATTTGAATATGAATGGCCTGAACCATTCAGTGAAGATGGTCAATATACGCTTGATATTGAAGTAGAGGAAGAGCCTGGAAATAATAAGCGTCGACTGTCATCAGCCTTTACAATTGACAGTACAAAACCAGTTGTTCGTTATATGCAGGGACGCGATACGGAATTAATTGGCGATATGAGTGAAGAAAAATTAGTCACTGTAAAAATAGAAGAACGACATCTTGACACAGAAAAAACAGTTGTCACAGTTGAAAAGAAAAACACTGACGGGACATGGGAACAAGACTTAGATGATACATTCCCTGATTTTAAAGGAAATAATGGAGAACATCAAGCAACGGTTCATTTTAAAACAGAAGGAACATATCGTATTAAAACAACTGCTAAAGATATGGCTGGAAATACAACATCCGCGACTTCCGAAGTGTTTACAATTGACCGAACGCCACCTGAGATAGCCATTGTTGAAGCAGATGGGGAAGAAGTAAAAGCTGACTATTCAAAAGAAAAAACGGTTACTGTTCAAATTTCCGAAAAGCATCTTAAAAAAGATGAAACGAGAATAATCGTCTATGAAAAAGATGAACATAATCGCTTTATTGAATCGGATACAATCGTTTTTCCACCATTAGAGGAAAATAAATCAGGTCAGTTCACATCAGAATTAACGTTTAAAATAGATGGCGACTATCGGATCACAGTACGTGCTGTTGACGAAGCAGGCAGTATTGTCGAGAGACATTCAGAAACGTTTACGATTGACCGTGTCGCTCCAAAAATAGATATCGATGGAGACGGTGTATCGCTTAATCCAACAGGAGATAACAAAGATAAGCTCATTATTAGTAACTCAAGAGTTGTGACATTAAATGTTGAAGAACTTCATTTTGATTCTGATTTGGCTAGTATTACAGTGCTACATGCAGATGAACTTGATGGTAAGTTTTCCGAGGTGGAACAAGACAAATTTTCAAGATGGAGCACAAGAGGAAACCTTCATACAGCGACTCGCCACTTTGTTACTGATGGAG
This sequence comes from Cerasibacillus sp., assembly GCF_036516575.1. NCBI lineage: Bacteria > Bacillati > Bacillota > Bacilli > Caryophanales > Bacillaceae > Cerasibacillus > Cerasibacillus sp. The sequence goes on along the minus strand of NZ_DATBTY010000018.1, from coordinate 77,405 downwards.
TTTATAAAGTTAAAGTAGAAGTAACTGATAGAGCTGGAAATAATCACGTCGTTACCTCACTTCCTTTTGTCATCCAAACAAAAGGTCCAATTATTAAAGTAAACGGTGTCAATAATAGTGAGCATTATCATAATAATCGTGAGACAACGATTGAAATTATCGGGGGCTATTTGGATGCAGATGAAGATAACACATATGTCACCGCGCAAAAAGATGGTAAGTCATATGATGTCGGTCAACTTGAATTCAGTGAGAATAAGGCAGTCCTAAAGCATACATTCTCTGAAGAAGGCATATATGAATTAACCATTGTGGCTCAAGATATGGCTAACAATCAACCATCAACTGAGAGGCTTGACTTTGTAATTGATAAGACAGCACCAAAACTGCATATTAGTGATGTCGTCCGTTTTAGTCAAGACAAACAAAAAGTAACAGTTACGGTTGAAGAGAAATATTATGAATCAAATCAAGTCAATTTTGAAGTTAAGAAAGATGGAAAAGATATAACGGACGAAGTCGTTAAGGGTCATCCAGAAGGAAATAATTGGTGGAAATTGGCTGCGGAGTCAGAACTAACCTATATTTTTAAAGATGATGGAGATTATGAAATCCATCTCAGTGCGACGGATAAGGCTGGAAATGAAGCAAAAAGTCAAAAAGCGGTATTTACAATTGACGCAGATATGCCGAAGATCACTATCAAAGATGCTCATAACAAACCAATTGAACATCAAAAACATTATCCAAATGCCCAAGATGTCACAGTTGAAATAAAAGATAATAATTTAGAAGAAGCCCTAATTGAAGCAACTCGTGATGGAAAAGTTTATAACATTGAGGAAGATTTCGAGGAAAAAGGAAATAAGGCGTTGTTAACGCACACATTTAGTAAAAATGGTGAATATGAACTTAAAGTAACAGCAAAAGATAAATCTGGTAATTCAGCCCGTGAAACAGTTACCTTTACGATTGATCAAGTCGATCCAAAAATCAGTCTCGACCACAATATAACAAACGATGTCACAAAAGATTATATTAATAAACTAGGTATCAACCAGTTTATTAAAATCGGTGTGACTGAGCGACATGTCAAGTCTAAATCAGTGACAGTCACATATACAGATCTAGATGGCAAGCGTGAAACATGGCGTGGACGTGATGTTGGTGAATGGTCTAATCCAGATAAAAACCACCGTTATCAATTTAAACTGGAAAATGGATTGTTCAATAAAGACGGTGATTATCAATTAACGGTTAAAGTTGAGGATTACGCTGGGCGAGCAACTACGAAAAGTGCCGACTTTACAGTTGATAATAAGAAGCCAAAGATTTCGTTGTCTAAAATTAATCGCTATAATAATACCGGACAAACAGTTACAGTTACGGTAACTGAACATAATTATAAGAAAAACAATGTCAAAGTCCGTGTGACAACCCCTGATGGTGTAAAACCGGAGTATAAGTGGGTAAATGAAGATAAAACATCTAAATTGCCAATCGCTTTTAATCATGATGGGACGTATACATTAGAAGTTGAAGCGATAGACGATGCTGGTAATAGAGCACAGGACGCTGTCACTTTTACAATTGATCAGGTTAAGCCGAAGTTATCGATTCGTGGCATTGACAACACCGATGAGATTAAACATTATCGTCAAAGTAAGCGTGTGACATTTGAAGTAACAGATAAACATTTAGATCCGAACAATACAATTTTATCTGTCAAAAAACGTAATCGTTCTACAGGGAAGATGGAAAACGTCAACGTCGGCAACATGTCAATGTCTAAAACAAAAGCGTCATTAACACATACATTTACTTCTGAGGGTGAATATACGGTAGAACTTAGCGCAACCGATAAAGCTGGTAACCGTGCAGAACCAAAGAAAATCACATTCATTATTGATAAAACAGCACCAACATTATCAATTGATGGTATTAAAGATGGGGCTTTTTATCCAGCAAGTCGCCAAGTCACAGTTCGTGTCAATGAAACGAATTACAACACGAATAACGTTCAGTTTACAGTGACAAAAAATGGCGCTGATATAACGCAACGTGTGGAAAAAAAAGCAGGTGGTCCAGGTTGGAGAACAGCACGTACCAATTCAACTTTACAGTATAACTTTAATGAAGATGGATTTTATATGATTCAGATTAGTGCTAAAGACAGAGCTGGTAATGTTGCAAAAACCGTTAAGAAGTCATTTATAATTGATACGAAAAAACCTGTCATTGATATAACGGGTGTTAAGAATGGAGAACATTATAATACGAATAAAAAAGTCCAAGTGATGATTAAAGATGTGAACTTTGATAAAAATACGATTCGTGTGACAAGAAATGGTCAGCATTATTCTGTTGGCGGTTTTTCAATAACGAATCATCGTTATTCAGATTCAATTGCTTCATTAGCACATACGTTTAGCCAAGAAGGTGATTACGAAATTTTTGTCGAAGCTATTGACCGTGCGGGTAATCGCGAGCAAGCACGTATGTCTTTTACAATTGATAAGACCTCTCCTAAAATTACACCAAAAGTCAAAGGCGAAAATCGCGTGATCAAAGATGGTGAATATATTAATCGTATCATCACACCCGAGTTTGTCTTAGATGAATCTGAAGATAAAATTGTTTCTGTTACATTAAATGGTGGAAAGAACATTGCTGGAAAAATCCCTGTTTCGTCAAAGGAAATGGCATATAATTACAATGTCGTTGCTCGTGATAAAGCAGGGAATGAAACGAAATTGAAAGTGAGTTTTACAATTGACACAACAAAACCGAAATTGCATATACATCATTTACTACGCGAACCATTGAAAGGAGGATTTTTCAATAAGAAAATCTCACCTATTGTGACGTATTCGGATAAACATTTAGATAAAAAGCGGACATCGGTTACATTAAACAAGCGCCCATTTGGTGGGACACCACGCTTAAATAATGCTGGTGATTTTGAATTAAGTGAAGAACTAAAAAATGAAGGACATTACACATTAAAAGCTGTCATTACGGATCTAGCAAATAATATTTCCCAGCAATCTGTGCACATGACACTTGATAAAACAAATCCGAAAATCATTTTTTCAGAACCAATCAATGGTAAATATTTTAACGAAGTGATTATTCCAGAGTTCGAGATTTTCAATGAGCTAAGTGATTATGAGATTATAGCTCTAACATTGAATGGTGAACCATATGAGCTAGGCGACCCAATTGATAAAGATGGTAAATATGTCCTTTCTATTGAGGTTAAGGACCAAGCAGGAAATATTGCAAGACAATCATTTGAATTTATTATCGACATGACACCACCGAAAATAGAATTTACTGGTGCTAAAGATGATGAAACATATCATAATCCAGTAAAAGTAGAAGTGAGTGTCGTCAATCCAGAAGATTGGATTACGTCAATTACTAAGAATGGTGATGTACTCGAAGGAGAAATAATCGAGAAAACAACCGATGGCAAACCAACAAAAGTTCGCCTCAACTTTAGTGATATTGCAAACTATAATATTTCAGTTGAAGCTGAGGATACAGCGGGGAATAAAGGCGAAAAAAGCGTTGAGTTTAGTATTGCTGAGCAAAGCGCTCTTACAAAATGGTTCGAAAACAAAACGGTTTTCTACGGTTCACTCGTTGGAATCTTTATCGCCGTTTTGCTTGCTGGTATATTATTAGCACTGAAACGACGGAAAGATGATGATTCAGAAGTCGGGGTAGAAGAAGCAAGTTAACCGAAAACTAGGTAAATCTAAACCGATGTAACAGGATGATCTGTCTTGAGAAAAGCTCCCTTTTGTTGAGGGAGCTTTTTCTATGATTTTTAGTAGAAAGCAAGCGTTGAACAACTGGTTGTAATCTGACGCTATTTTATTAGATCGTGCGAAACTTTTTCCAGCTTTATTCGTATGAAGAGATAGGAAAATACTCATAGAGGAGGACAGGAAGATGGCTACTAAGAAAAGTAAAAATAAGATCCTCAGATACATATTAATATTTGGTGCACTTATAATTGTTGTTCCTACATTTTGGTTCAATTTCTTTAATGACGATAATGACCGCTCTTTTTCCATCGATCAAGTAACGATTGATGCAGAGATTAAGGAGAATGGTGCCATTCATGTTCGGGAGTTATATACATATTCATTTTCTGGTGAGTTTAATGGCATGACACGTTCTATTTACTCGGATATTGAGAATTTCAAGGCCTATCTTCTTAATGATTCCACACTGAAAATAGATGATGAAGCATTGTTTACACAAGATTTATCAGATTTAGCTTTGCTTGAAGTTGAATATGATGACGATGATCAAGTATATAAAGTGATTACGAATTCTAAAGATGAAATGAAGCATGTTGTCTATGAGTATGATATTTTTGAGTCTGTTAAAAAATATGCTGATGTTGCTGATTTAACGTATTCATTTTTTGATGAAACGAATGAAACTGACTTACATGATGTTACGATAACGGTAAGACTTCCGAATTCTAATATGACAGAAGTCGCATCCTTTTTACATGCGGATTCAGGAGAACTTGTAGAAATAGGAAATGGTGTACGCTATCAGAATGATTTATTGAAAGCAGGTGCAGGATCAGAAATCCGGCTTATTTTTCCGGAACACTTTGTTGCGGCGGCTGAACGTTATAAAAACAAAGTAGTTGGACAAGCCTTTTTACAAGAAGAAAAGGAATTAGCGAAACGTCGTGCGGAACTAGATGATAATATGAATCAACTCCGTCCGTATGTTGTGGGGGCAATTGTGATTGTTCTAGCAATCGGTCTCATTTTATTTATAAAGCACCCGAATCGCCATCGTGGACAGGATGATCTTGACGATCTGTTTAATCTATTGGAAGAAACAGACCCACTTTTTATTCAATATGTAGATGACGGTGGTTTCAACAATGCGAAAAGTATAATAGCAGGATTATTTTCATTGAAACAACGGGGCATCATTAAGATGGAAGCTGTATCATCAACGCGTTTTTCAAACGAAACAACGTACCGCTTCACTATTGGTGATAGCCAAATGAAGTGGACTAATTTAGACGCAGCGGATCAATATTTATTAAGTTGGTTATTCACTGAAAAAGGTGAAAAAGGCTCCTATTTTATGCTCGATTCTATCCTGGAACACGAAGAGGAGAGCGATCAGGTTAAGGAAGCAAAAGCTGAAAAACTTGAAAAAGGAATGGATGGTTGGTCAACTCTTTTAAATGAGCGTGAAGGGTATTTGGATTTCCACTCACCTTTCCGAGGCTATTCGATATTTTCTATACTATTATTAGCTATCTCTTATAGTATCTTCTTTATTATTGCTCAGATTGATCTAGTGACATCGTTTGACCAAACGATTATTAAGATTATTCTATCCGTTGTTGGTTTACTTGCTATTATGTTTAGTCGTAATAAATGGATTCAAAGTATTTCTTATATCACACTTATAGTACTGACAAGTATTTTTATGACGTTTACATTAACGACATGGTTAGCCTTTCTACTCTATGCGACGGCATTTTTCATGATTTTAATCAATGCGAATTATATTTGGCATGACCATATTAAAAAATTCAAACGTGCGATTCGCATCGCCCGTATTGAATATCGAAAAAAACGCTATCCAATTGGCATTGATTCAACACAAATTGAAAGACGACTTGAAAATGCTATCATTCTTGGTGTAGGCGAAGAATATGGGAAGCAAGTTGGCAAAGACGAGCAGGTTAAACAACTCGATGCAAGTCATCTTCCGCTATTAAGTAATCCTTATATTGCTGGAAGCACATTCGATCTCGTTCTAATTGATTTATACAGCACGGTCGATGCATCATCAAGTTCTTCTAACACAACTTCATCAGTTGGTGGGGGAGGAGCTGGGGCGTTTTAAACGGGATCGTTCTTGTAAGCTATTTTCAAGCTAACTTACTTTGGTTCACCGCGGGAACAATCGGGATATAATGTAGCACTAAGTACCCGTAGCAAGACTATTTTTAACATGTTTGTGAATAATTATATTCTCTTTATCATAGTGATGTAAGGTGTGGTAAAATGTGATTAGATGATAAAGGATGTGGTGGATATGATTGAGGCTCTACTTCACGGACAGGGAACATGGAATCTGCCATTGTTAGGGATTGCGATGATTATGTTAATGTTATTTTGGTGGTTCAGCCGACGGGATTTTACTACGAACAATCCAACTGAAGGACAGTGGCACTTCCACTGGATACAGTCATTATTTTTTGTTGGTGGCATCGTGTTACTCTATCTCATCGTTGGCAGTCCGCTTCTGGTCATTAGCTATTTATCATTTAGTTTTCATATGATTCATATGAGTGTGTTATTTTTTGTTGTTCCACCGTTATTACTTCTTGGTGTTCCGTATCAATTGTATATCGCATTCCGTCGCATTCCTTTGATAGAAAAGATAGCTGAAATCATCACACCGAATCGTGCTCTTATAGCGTTTTCGTTTCTATTTTTACTCTATCATATCCCGATGTTTTTAACGTTTTTATCTACCTATGCACATGGGCAACGGTTATTTATGCTTGTCTTATTTTTTTTATCGTTCCGTATGTGGTGGCCGATTGCTTCACCCAACCGTAAGCGACGTCTAGACCGACAGAAGATGAAACAATACGCGATGAAAAGCGGCATATTTATTATGCCCGCTTGTTTGTTTTTTATTGCAAGTGGCTGGCTAGGCAGTGTACCTAATCCATTTTTTTCACAATTGACGACGCATCTTTGTATCCCACCTAATGGTTATATTCCACCATTATTGCCACCTCCTTTTAATACAAAATACGATCAAGTGTTGGCGGGATTATTGATGTTGGGGTTACACAAGGTCGCATTAACCGTAACATACCGTCTCAGTACGAAATAATTTATTATTTTATTCTCCATAGAAAGGATGCGATCAATAAAAACACAGAGCTACTACATATAAACTAGCTCTGTGTTTTCTATATTAGCCTACAAGTTCAACCAGTTTTCAAAAAACTTCTTAGCATGTTCAAGCCATGGAGCTGTCAGATTATCATTTTTTGGTGGTTGAACTCGTATCCCGTGCTTTTGATCACGTTCATATTCTTTTTGTAATGTATCTTTTTCATATTCGGGATGTGCTGTTAAATAAATATGTCGGTTATCTTTCGATTTGACGAGTGTGATGCCTGCTTCTTTTGATTTGATAAGTATCTCAAGCTGTGCCACTTGATTTATTTCAGCTTCATTTAGGTAGACATAGCGTGAATGGGGCATCAAGAAACCGTTATTTAATCCATTTAGTAAGTCGTGTTTTTCACAGATTGTATGTGGGAAGATGCCAAATATTTTCCTAACTGTCGTCAACTTCTTTAAATCGTGATGGTAATACAAACCAGCGACTGCTGCCCAACAGATATACAGGGTGGAAGCAGCATGTTGATGTGTATAAGAAAATATTTTTGTTAGCTCTTCCCAATAATGTATCTCTGAAAAAGGTATAAATTCAAGTGGTGCACCAGTAATAATGACACGGTCATAGGTTAATTCCTGAATATCGTGGAATGTTTTATATGCTTTGGCCAAATATGCGCTATCGGAATTTTTTGGCTTATGGCTTTTCATGTGTAAAAAGTCAACCGTTACATCAAGTGGCAAGCTCCCAATAAGCGAAAGAAATTGAAACTCCGTATCTATTTTTTTCGGCATTAAATTAACAATTAATAAGCGAATTGTTCGGTTGGAATGTTGATTATTATCTTTAATGCAAATCCCTTGTTGCTTTAATCGTTTAATCGAGCGCAAATGTCGGTTAACATATAACACCACCAATCACCTCATTTTCATTCATTTGCTTGAACTGCTATTTTAAGTGCTTGGTCAATATCTTGTAATAAATCGTCTGCGTCCTCAAGACCGATGGACAGGCGAATCATATCAGGTGTCACACCGGCTTGTCGCTGTTGCTCTTCACTTAATTGGGCATGTGTCGTGCTTGCTGGATGAATGACAAGTGATTTCGCATCCGCAACATTTGCTAGATGAGAAAATAATTGTAAGACTTCGATAAAGCGGCTGCCTTCTTTAACGCCACCTTTAATTCCGAATGTAAAGATTGATCCAGCTCCGTTTGGAAAATAGGTTTGGGCTAAATCATAATATTTGTTTCCTTTTAGATTTGGATAGTTCACCCATGAAACGAGTGGATGTTCATTTAAAAATTGGACAATTTTCTTCGTATTAGCGACATGTTTTTCCACGCGTAAGGAAAGAGTTTCTAACCCTTGTAAAAATAAAAATGAATGAAATGGGCTTAAAGTAGCACCCGTATCCCTTAATAGTTGTACACGTGCTTTCGTAATAAAGGCGGCTGTACCAACATCTTTGGCATATGTCATGCCATGGTAGCTCGAGTCTGGTTCATTAAATTCAGGAAATTTCTCGTTATCAAGCCAGTTAAAATTCCCACCATCGACAATCACACCACCAATCGATGTTCCGTGACCACCGATAAACTTCGTCGCTGAGTGAATGACTATATCAGCTCCGTACTCGATTGGACGGATGAGATATGGCGTGCCAAAGGTGTTATCGATGATTAATGGTATATCGTGTGCATGGGCGATGTCAGCTACTTTTTCAATATCAACAAGATTAATGCCTGGATTCCCAATTGTTTCCAAAAATAAGGCCTTTGTCTTATCGGTAATTGCACACTTAAAATTTTCTGGGTCATCTGGATTGACAAAGGTTGTCGTAATACCGAGCTTAGGTAGGGTGGTCGAAAAAAGATTGTACGTTCCACCATATAATGTGCCTGCTGAAACAATGTTGTCACCTGTACCTGCGATATTAATAATCGCATTTGTTATTGCGGCTGCCCCAGATGCAAGGGCAAGTGCACCGATTCCACCTTCCAAGGCGGCAATTCGTTTTTCAAATACATCGGTTGTCGGGTTCATGATGCGCGTATAAATATTACCTTCTTCTTTTAGTGAAAATAAATTTGCTCCATGCTCGACGCTGTTAAAAACATAAGATGTTGTTTGATAGATGGGTACAGCCCGTGACCCTGTTGTCGGGTCAACCTCCTGACCAGCATGAACTTGTAATGTGTCGAACTTTAATGTTTTGTTACTCATTTGTTTCTCCCCTTATTTTTGATATATAAAAACCCCTTTCATCGTATAGACGAAAGGGGAGTTTATAATAAATTACTCTTCCCTCTCATCTTTCTCATTGGGAGCTCCCCAAGAGTAGGATTTAGCACCGTTTCAGAAGATTACTCTGAAGGTTGCCGAGGTTTCACAGGGCCTAATCCCTCCACCTCTCTCGATAAGAGTTTGTTATTTAATTTTTATTTAAATCCTATGGCTTAAAGATTTTTCTATGACTAAAACAAAAAACCTCTTTCGCTAATAACTGAAAGAGGAGTATCATCTCTTATCTTTCAGCTCTTGCTGCAGGAATTAGCACCTTCATATGAGGTTGCTGGGTTTCATCGGGCCTGTCCCTCCACCACTCTTGATAAGTTTATTTATAAGGTTATATGACATTGTAGTCATAATTCAGATAAATGTCAAGGGTATTTTTTTATTGTTCGTCGTTTCGTTTTGCTTTGTCTTTATCGAACCAACGCTTTTTGGCTTCTTGTTGCAGTTCACGTTCTGTTTGTCTTGCACGTTCAATTTCTTCTTTAACAAGTTCTAAGTCAAGTTGTAATAGTCTGCCACCTTCTAATTCATCATAGGCTAAGTCTTGTAATGTATCACGACTTTCAGCAGTTGCAATGACCATTAGTCCAGTTTTCCCCGGAGAGATCATTGATAGCGTTTGATCAAAGACTGACATCGCATCTCGTACTTCACGGGCATCACCTGAAGCACCAATCATTGTACCAGATACCCATCCTAATAACATGCCAATTGGTCCTCCTAAAATACCAATCAATAAACCGATTAGACTACCACGAGATGTTTTATCTGGTCCGGTCATATCCATGAAATCTTTTATTTGCAGTTTTTCTTCAACACTATTCGTTATGACTGCCATCTGTTCGATTTGAACTTTTTTTGCAACATGTAATTGTTTAAGCTCTGAAAATGCTTGATATGATTTACTGTCTTCTTCAAATGTCATGATGAAAACACGCTTACCCACACGATCACCTCAATTCTTTTATTCACTCTCATCTTATCATAGAAGAATGGAAAAAGAGAATATTTGCTAAATCAGTTTATACATAAAAAACCCTAATCTGTATGTCTCAGATTAGGGTTGTGTGACGAATTTTATTTAACACCAATCATATATTTTTGAATTTTCGGAGCTACTATAAATAATAGGAAACTGAGTGCTACAGCCGTTCCACCAATTAATCCGAAGTAAAAGACTTCAGTTTCAGGCGTATATAGTTTTACGAGCTGAGCGTTAAGCGCTTGTGCTGCAGCGTTTGATAAAAACCAGAGACTCATTGTTTGGGCAGAGAAAGCTGCTGGTGCTAGTTTTGTTGTTGCTGATAATCCAACTGGTGATAAACAGAGTTCCCCAATAACAGCTAATAGAAAACTTAATGTTAACCAGATAGGATGGACAAGTGCCTCTGTTCCATACATGAAAGCTGGCACAATCATGATTATAAATGATAGCCCAGCAAAGAATAGACCAAATGAAAATTTGCGTGTTGTTGATGGTTGACGTTCACCTAATTTAATCCATAAAGTGGCGAATATCGGTGCCAACGTAATAACAAATAGTGGGCTGAGAGATTGGAACCATGACGAATGTAATTGGATACCAAAAATCTCTAACTGTGTTCGTTTATCAGCATATTCTGCTAAAATAATCGCTCCTTGTTCATAGATTGCCCAGAACAAGACAGATGTAATAAATAGTGGAATATAAGCAAGTAGTCGTGATTTTTCCACACTCGTTGTTTTTTCACTGCGATACATGAGGATGAAGTATGCAGTTGGAATAATAATCCCTAAAAGACTAATTAAAATAGTGAAACGATTAATGGTTAATATGTTCGTAGGGATTGTTGCAAAACCTAATCCGACAATAATTAAGAGTCCGATTACAATTCTTTTAATCACTCTAGCCTTTTCATCTGGCTGTAATGGGTTCGGTACTTGAGTTCCAGCAAGAGCTAAGTTTTTCTTTTTTGTAACTACAAAAACTATAAGCCCTAATAACATACCAATTGCTGCCATTCCGAAACCGAGGTGGTAATTATATTTTTGTCCCAACGTTCCGACGATAAATGGCGCAATGAATGCACCCATGTTGATTCCCATATAAAAAATACTAAAACCTGCGTCACGACGATTATCTTCTGGATGGTACATGTCACCAACAATACTTGATACGTTTGGTTTTAAAAGCCCTGTCCCAATAATAATCAGGAACATGGATATAAATAAAGCGGTTACACCTGCCGGTAAAGCTAGTACAATATGTCCCGCCATGATTAGAATTCCACCATAGAAAATCGAGCGCTGTGTGCCGAGTAAGCGGTCTGCTATCCACCCACCTATAATCCCAGACATATACACTAATGATCCATAAACAGCCATAATTGATTTAGCTGTTCCTTCTTCCATGCCGAGACCACCATTTACAACTTCACTGTACATATAGTAGAGCAATAATGCGCGCATACCATAGTATGAGAAGCGTTCCCAGAACTCTGTAAAAAATAGCGTAAATAATCCTTTTGGATGGCCAAAAAAGCCTTTTTGCGGAACACTATTTACGATGGCTTCTCGATCTATTTTACTCATTAACTGTAAACCCCTTTCGTAAATCCGCCCCATTTGTTTTGAATAGTCAGACGAATGCCGTTTTTGTTACCTTTTAAATATAATACATTAAAATTCAAATAGCAAATGAAATTTTTGTCAGTAAAATGCGTATTTTTGTAGGATTCTTGGGTTGGAATGAGTGATTGCCGTTATACCTTAACGGGTTTTTATTAAGTGAGTGGTTGGTGGTGATGGAATGTTTTCTACTCTGTACGAACCCTGTTAAAGATATCAATCGATGGAGATTAGAGCGTTCCACTCCGCACGGCCTCTGTCAAAGATATCAATCGATGCGGAGTAAAGCGTTCCACTCCGCACGGCCTCTGTTAAAGATATCAATCGATGCGGAGTAGAGTGTTCCACTCCGCACGGCCTCTGTTAAAGATATCAATCGATGGAGAGTAGAGTGTTCCACTCCGCGCGGATACTGTTAAAGATATCAATCAATGCAGAGTAGAGTGTTCCACTCCATACGGCCTCTGTTAAAAATAGAAAGACATGAAGAGTAGATCACCAGATAAGAACAGCAAAATAATTAATGTTATGGCCTTATGTCGTAATAAGAGTAAGGCCCATTATGAATGAAGATAAAATGCTTTGATAGTACTTTTCTAATGGTTGTAGGTGACCGAAATATATGACACCACTCATAAATGACATTGGTTGTTATTTTCATACCTGGAAATAGTAGATGGAACTCATACACGTTGCGCAATATCCCTTTTTCTAATGTCTCAGTATATCCGCAGTTATCACATAATAAAAAGCTTTGTCTCTCCCTCGATAAAAACATACAGCACTCCGGGCAGGTGATGCCTTTTCGTAGTTGTTTGAAGTCATAGTCTGGCAGGTTTTCAAAGAAAGTATCAGTTATTTGAATCTCCTTTAAATCCTGAGCTAACCGATGATGCTCTTGTTTGAGCGGGACGTGTGATTTGTTCAGGAATTGGATGAATCGATTTAATTGGCTTCGAAGTAGGATAGGTAGGTTAGGTGGAAGTTGATATAGAGTAAAGTCTCGGTTAATAAAAACGAGATATGATTTTACGGGTATATTGTGACCGAGATTTTTGACGAGCTGGCGTAGTAAGTAATCGCTCTTATTTAATTGATTGAGCGGATTTCGAATTTCTTGCTTAGTTGATTTGACAAACCAATTTCCATTATCAATATAAAATTCACCTTCATAGTTTTTTACTTCGAATGAAAAAATGGTATGAGCATGAATGAGTGTGTGATCAACTTGAAAAAGGGAGTTGTTACTTTGGAGTAGAAGATTGTGGAGAAAAATAGAGTTGGTTGTGAGGTTGTTTTTTATCAAGTGATAGAATTGTTTTTCTCCTTCATATCCTTTTAATAGTCGAATATAATGTTGTTTCTCTTTTTTTGAAAGGTTCATGCGAGCGAATAGAATACGCCTTTTTTGTAAATCTTTTGGCATGACTATTTTTTGCTGAACGTCTTTCATAATATCAACCTTTCTATTCATTTTTATTTTGCTGGTATTATTAAAGTCCTATAGATAGGGGAAAACAGCTCAAAGTGGCAGGGAAACGACCGGGGTAGTGGTTATTCGTCCACAGAAAAATATTTGTAGAGCGTAAGTGCGACAAGGTTCAGTCTAGTAAAAAGGCTATCTAAATTTAGTGAACCTTATATAGATTTTAAGCTAAAAAGAAAGTGGAATCAAGTTTGCTAGGGGAAGAGTGCGCACCATTTTTTAGATTGAGTGGGGGAAAAAAGTATGCTCCTTACTTCGCAAAAAGCGTTAGAAAGAGGTAGTGTAGTCTTTCTTTTGGGAGGGAGAGAGATGCCAAATCTCCCTCACTCAATACCCCAATCAATTTCTTCTTGTCCGGTTTGCTTTAGGAGTGTGTTTGTTTTTGAAAATGGACGACTTCCAAAAAAACCACGGTGTGCTGAAAGGGGACTCGGATGTGGTGCCGTTAATACAAAATGTTTGTCCAAATCGATTAAAGCTTGCTTGTTTTGAGCAGCTCTGCCCCAAAGGATATAAACAATCGGCTTTTCCTTTTCATTTAATGTTTTTATAACTTGGTCTGTAAAGTTTTCCCAACCCTGTCCACGGTGAGAATGGGCTTGACCACTACGAACTGTTAATACGGTATTCAAAAGAAGCACGCCCTGTTTGGCCCACTTAACAAGATTGCCGTGATTCGGTGACTGAAAGCCAAGGTCATTTTCTAATTCTTTGAAAATATTTATTAGAGATGGTGGGCGCTTCACACCTGGTTGCACGGAAAAACTAAGCCCGTGTGCTTGGTTTGGTCCATGATATGGATCTTGTCCGAGAATGACGACTTTCACATCACTGAAAGGTGTATAATGTAAGGCGTTAAAAATATCGTACATATTCGGATAAATGGTCTCTGTTTGGTATTCTTTTTTCAAAAATTCTCGTAGTCTTAAATAATATGATTTGGAAAATTCCTTTTTTAGCCGAGGTGCCCAGTCATTTTTCAAAATCTCTGTCATTTTATTCATCCTTAAATGTCATTTTTATAGCTATTAATATGTTATGGTATGTGACAAAATCGTACAAGTAAAGTGAAGCGTCAACTAAATTACTACTAAAGCGGCGTCAATGGATCGGTCAAAATATTTAACGAAGCCATGTGAAACCTAAACTAAAATACTATTAAAAGCGTAAAAAACTACCCAGAAATTTCGTCATTGCTCATGATTTTCTGGGCAGTTCCATAATCAAATAACTAAGTTTAATAATGCAGGCTTTCTGTGAAATGACAGATTTTACATTTTCTTATGACTGTTGTTTCGAAAAAATGGTGATTGCATTGCTGTTGAATATGTTCTAGTTCTTGTTCGAGTAGCTTTAGTTTATCTCGTAAAACAGTCATCTCATTTATCAACCGTTTAGCTTGTCGCGTTCTTGGATTACTGATAAATGGACGATCCATGTTCGATAAACTCCTTTGATTTTTGTTTCATGCCTTCTTCGATGACTTCAGATTCTGTTGTTCCTTTTTCTTTAGCCATTTTTCTTAAGTCATGAGAAATCCGCATGGAGCAGAATTTTGGCCCACACATGGAACAGAAGTGGGCTACTTTTGCACCTTCTGCAGGAAGTGTTTCATCATGATATTCTCTAGCTCTGTCAGGATCAAGTGCTAAGTTAAACTGGTCTATCCAGCGGAATTCGAACCGTGCTTTTGATAAGGCATCATCTCGAATTTGTGCTCCAGGGTGTCCTTTGGCCAAGTCGGCTGCATGGGCTGCGATTTTATAAGCGATAACTCCTTCACGGACATCATCACGATTCGGTAGTCCTAAATGTTCTTTTGGTGTCACATAACATAACATTGCGGTACCGAACCAACCAATCATGGCAGCTCCAATCGCTGATGTGATATGGTCATAGCCAGGCGCAATATCGGTTGTTAATGGTCCAAGTGTGTAGAAAGGAGCATCATGACAATCTTCAATCGCGCGATCAACGTTTTCTTTAATTTTGTTCATTGGAATATGCCCAGGACCTTCAATCATCACTTGAACATCATGCTTCCAAGCAATTTTCGTTAATTCTCCGAGTGTTTTAAGCTCCGCGAACTGGGCTTCGTCATTAGCATCAGCAATCGATCCTGGTCGTAGTCCATCTCCAAGTGACACAGAGATATTATATGCTTTAAGAATTTCACAAATCTCTTCAAAATGTGTGTACAAGAAATTTTCTTTATGATGAGCGAGACACCATTGCGCCATGATTGAACCACCACGGGATACAATTCCAGTCGTCCGTTTAATCGTCATTGGAACATAGCGTAATAGGACTCCGGCATGAATCGTGAAATAATCAACACCCTGTTCGGCTTGCTCGATTAAGGTGTCACGATACACTTCCCATGTTAAATCTTCAGCAATACCGTTCACTTTTTCAAGTGCTTGATAGATGGGTACGGTACCAACTGGGACCGGTGAATTTCTGATGATGAATTCCCGTGTCGTATGAATGTTTTTCCCTGTTGATAAATCCATCATTGTATCGGCGCCCCAATGTGTTGCCCAAGTCATCTTTTCCACTTCTTCTTCGATTGATGAACTAACAGCTGAGTTCCCAATATTGGCATTTATCTTGACGTGAAAATTCCTTCCGATAATCATCGGCTCACATTCAGGGTGATTAATGTTTGCTGGAATAATCGCACGTCCTTCAGCAACTTCTTTTCTAACAAACTCTGAATCTAAATTTTCACGGATGGCAATAAATTCCATTTCGGGTGTAATGATTCCTTTTTTAGCGTAATGCATTTGGGTGACGTTTTTTCCTTCTTTTGCACGGAGTGGTTTACGCTTGAAAGGCGGAGTAATGGCTTTTGTATCACTTTTTCGAAGTCCGTTGTCTTCTGGTTTAATTACTCTTCCTCCATATTCTTCTACATCATTTCGTTCTAAAATCCATTTTTTCCTAAGTTCCGGTAATCCCTTATGAACATCTGGTATAAAGTCTGGGTCAGTATATGGTCCGCTCGTATCATAAACACGGACAGGCTCATTATGAAAAACGCCTGCATCTGTTTCTGTTGGGTTTAATTCGATTTCACGCATCGGTACCCTTATATCAGGTCTTGACCCCTCAATATACACTTTCTTACTTGCTGGAAATTGCTTTTTAAAATCAATGTCTACTTGATTAAGTTGCCTCATGAATAATTCCTCCCTCTGATGTTTATTGGAATACTATCGAGGTATAGGAAGAAAGTAAGTCACCTTAAAAAATAAAAAAATCGAGTTCTTTTTCAAGAACCCGATTCATTGCCTACACAAGAGCATGGACTTACAAAAAACGATGCATCACAAAAGGATACATGTATGCAGACTACTTCCCTCCGCTGGTACAAACCAGATCAGGTTCTAAGAGTCAAAGAGCTTAAAGCGCGCTCTTCTCTCAGTCCAAGCTGTTTGGACACCCCTAGTAGATTCCTAATTATTCATTTGTGTAAACGTTATCATATTATACACGTTTTGTAAAGCTGTTTTTTATTATGAAATTCTTTGTTGCTTAGATTGTCTTAATTCATCTCTAATTTCAACTAATGTTTCGTGCATTTTAAACATGACAATAAGTAGTTCGCAATAGACTTTTACAAAGATTGGACCAACGACTAAAATGCCAATACCAGAAAGTGTAATAAATCCACCAGCATATGTATTAAGCCCTGAAATAATAAAGACTAAGCCTGTTAATCCTACGAAAACAAGTCCAATCCAAAAAAGAATTTTAATAATTGTAGGTGTAAGCATCTTGTCAAAACTAAAAAAGCGATCCATTGTAATCCCTCCCTCCATATACTCCTTTATTAAGGCATTATAACGGTGTTAGCCAAAAATTTGTATATAATTTACTGTTTTTTACATAAATTTAATTTGTTTGTAATAATTGCTCTAAATAATGAGTCTTTAGGATTATATAAAAGTTAGTTTTTTGAGCTAGCTAGGAAGCTATAAAATTAATCTATTATATTGTGTATAATACGATATAGATTAAGTCTAGGGTTTGTTGGAGGTAGAGAGATGAAAAAAATAGCTTTGTTCTCTATGGGGGGAACGATCTCAGCGAAAGGGAAGAATCGGTTAGATTTAAAAGACTATACGTCTGGAAAAATAACAGGTGAAGAGCTTTTGGACTCCCTTCCTGAAATCAATCAGATTGCAGAAGTTCACCCGGTACAAATTGATAATATTAGTAGTACTAATTTAAAAGAAGCACATTGGCTGATTTTACAGCGTGAAGTTAATCGATATTTAAATGAGTTAGATTTTGATGGTGCTGTTATTACACAAGGGACAAGTACGTTGGAAGAAACAGCTTATTATTTACATTTAACGTTAGCGACGGATAAACCTGTTGTACTTGTTGGAGCTCAACGACCATCCTCAGCTCTTAGTACGGATGCGCCACTAAATTTCCTCAACGCAGTTCGAGTGGCGACCCATGAACAATCGAAAGGAAGAGGTGTGCTTGTCGTCGCAAATGATCAAATTAGCTGTGCGCGTGATGTCACTAAAGTGAATACATATCGCGTCGAAACATTTCAATCGGGTGAGTTGGGCCATTTAGGGTGGGTCAATCCGAATGGGACTGTAGAGTTTTATCGCGAGCCGACAAGGAAACATACGGTTCATTCGATTTTTACTCAGCTTGAAATGAATCAATTGCCACGTATTGCCATTGTTTACTCATACGCAGGTGCAGATGGTGATTTAATTGATTATATTTCTTCCACTGATTCTTATGATGGTCTGGTCATTGCAGGTGTGGGGGCGGGGCGTTTTTCCAGAGTTGAGGAGCGCGCGATTCGTCACGCGATTGAGAAAGGTCTTCATGTCGTGCGCAGTAGTCGTGGTGGGCAGGGGTCTGTTGTTGATATAGCAGCTTATGAAGGACTACGTACGATTGCGGGTGATAACTTAACACCACAGAAAGCACGTATTTTATTAATGTTAGCTCTCTGCATGACTGAGGATTATATGGAGATTCAGCGTTATTTTTATGAATATTAATATAAAAAGAGTTTTGAGCAAAAGGACTGAACTCGTTAGCAGACCTATTTTATGCTTTTGTAAATTGTTAAATATTCACTGCTTACTTAAAAAAGCAAGAACACTTTCATTTTCTCAATGAATATGCGAAAATATGTTAGTATGATTATTATTAAATCTACGTTTATAATGTGTCGCTAAATATACTATGTATTAAAATAAAGGAGAATCACAGCAGTGAAAATAGGTATTGACAAAATAGGTTTTTTCACACCACATTTATATATTGATATGAATAAATTGGCGTTGGCGCGTAAGGAAGAGCCAGAAAAGTATACCATTGGAATCGGTCAGGATGAGATGGCTGTGGCGCCGATTACTCAAGATCCAGTGACATTGGCTGCAAATGCTGCATTCAATATATTAAATGATGATGATAAAAAGGCGATTGACTTTGTTATTTTTGGAACTGAAACAGGTATTGACCATTCAAAATCAGCAGCGATTTATGTCCATCATTTATTAGGCTTAAAACCAGAAGCGCGTTCAATTGAAATGAAGCAGGCATGCTATGCAGCAACAGCAGCGATTCAATTAGCGAAAGGCCATATTGCCTTAAATCCAGACAGCAAAGTTTTAATTCTTGCTTCCGATATTGCAAGATATGGCTTGAATACGCCGGGCGAAGTCACACAAGGGGCAGGCGCTGTCGCAATTGTTATTAGTGCCAATCCAAGAATCATGGCATTAGAAGAAACAAGCACATATCAAACAGATGATATTATGGATTTCTGGCGTCCTGTATACTCAGACACTGCTTATGTTGATGGAAAATATTCAAATGAAAAATATATATCCTTTTTCTCATCGGTGTGGAATACGTATAAAGAGAAAACAGGGCTTGGTCTAAGTGATTTTGAAGCATTATGTTATCACTTACCATATACAAAAATGGGATTAAAAGCATTGCGTACGATTTATGATGAAGGTACAGAAGCTGATAAAGAACGATTAGTCGACTATTATCAAACAAGTACAACTTATAATCGAAGAATCGGAAATATTTATACTGGATCATTATATTTAAGCCTGTTATCTTTACTCGAACAAAAGCCATTGAAAGATGGCTCACGAATCGGCCTATTTAGTTATGGGTCTGGTGCGGTCGGTGAATTTTTCTCTGGAATTTTACAACCGGACTATCGTGAACATCTTTTTATTGATAAACATATGGAGTTATTTGCAGCACGTCAGGAAATTTCAATACCAGAGTATGAAAAGATTTTTGAAGAGGTACTTCCGGTTGACGGTTCTTCATTAGATTTAGATGTAACGAAAGACCCTGCTCCAATTTGTTTAGCTGGAATTAAAGATCACATGCGTCAATATATTAATAAAAAATAATGGAAATAAAGAGCTCCGTAAGTCGATGTAGATCGATATGCGGAGCCTTTTTTATATGTGATTTTCTAGATTTGCTCTGACAATTGAAGTGAGTGATAGCTTCTCGCGTTGAAAACTCACCACGAGACAACGTATTGAGGTTTCAATATGTCCTCTCACGTTGAAAAACTACAACGAGACATCACATTAAAGCTCCAACGCGTCCTCTCACATGTGAAAGCTGTGCTGAGACATCGCATTGAACGTACAATACAGCCTCTCGCGCTCAAAACCGACGACGAGACACCGCGTTGAAAGCTCAATGCAGCCTCTCGCGAACAAAACTCACGACGAGACACCGCGTCGAACGTTCAATACAGCTTCTCGCGCTCAAAACTCACGACGAGACACCGCGTTGAACGTACAATACAGCCTCTCGCGCTCAAAACCGACGACGAGACACCGCATTGAAGCTCCAATGCTACCTCTCGCACCGCAAACCTGCTTCGATATACCGCCTTGGCCCTCCAACGCACCTCGCCTAACCTCCAAAATACCATACAGATATATATATTAAAACAAGCGGAAAAAACGAAATACGTTTTCTCCGCTTGTTAGTATCATATAAAAGGTCGTTATTGTTTTGTTGTCGCTTTCTTTTTAATCCAATTGTTTTTATAAGATATCCAAAATATGAATGCAGATGCTAACAGTGTAACGGCCACAAAGAGATAGGACTGCGATTGGATTACGAGTAATGGTCCGAATGTGACTAAAAGGACCTCTACTGGTGCAATTGGAATATAGGCTAAACCGTAATCATCCAGTGTCTTACTTTCTGAATGTGGGTCGACAATACGCAATAGGGCGATTCCCATTGCAACGGTTCCAGTTGTCCAACCCCAGTTAAATATCCCACGTTCAAACCAATAATCAGGAAAGTATTTTTTCGATATAACTGCAAAAAACATAAAAGCGATGATTAATCCAAAACTGAGTAAAATCACTAATGGTGTAATGTAATCGAGTACAACAGAGATACTAATAGATGCTATTCCGAATGCAACGAGAAAATCAGTTGCACTTCCACTAATTCGACTCACAACATGTCCATTGATATATTGATCTGAATTTGTACTAATAAGGATTTTTTTAACGAGTAATCCAACAATAAAAGCTAAGGAAAAGACAGGAATCGTAGCTTGAGGGAATAGTGCTTCTCCCCACTTACTCAAGTAATAACCACCCATTGCTATGAAAATAACTAAGGCAAAATGTAGGACGAATGGATCAACGGAAATCGGTGAAACAGTGTCCATTTTAATACTTTGTCGTTTAGGGGGTGGAATTAGACCGGTCCTTAGTTCATTTGGTAAATCTTTAAAATCAGTTAAATAAGATGTATACCCTTTCTTTGATCCAATTTTAATAAATAAAACACCTATTAAAATGGCAGCAAGTACACCGACTGTTGCCGAGGTCATTGCCAGTGATGTCGCTTCTTCCCAGCCGTGTTTACTAAACATATCGCCGACAGCAGCGGCTGTTCCGTGTCCACCAACAAATCCCGCAGCTAATATAAGCCCGAATCCAGCATGAAGCTGATCCCAAAATGGATTGATAAATAGCATCGCAAATAATAGGCCGGCTCCCCACATTAACACCATTGAGTTTTGTGAGTAGGCCCACATGCTCCCAATTCGGCCTTTGATTTTTTTCCAACTCACAGCATTTGCAGTTAAGGGTATTGACCCGAAGATAAAGGCGATTAGAATGGCTGGATATGTGCTAATCTGGTTAGAAAACGGTAAGAAATTTAAACCATTTGGTCCTAGTAATAGTCCTAAAAAGCCAGCGATGATACTAGCTGGTAGAAATAATTTTTGAATGAATTTTACTTTGGCTCGTAGAATTGTTCCGATAATTAATAGTACCGCGGCTAAACCGAAGTCGACGAAAAAATCCCAAGGTGAAAAAGCCATTATCTCATCTCCTTTTTTATGAAGTTTATTGAAAGCGTTTTATGTCTGAACTATATTAAGGTAAATGAGTCCATATATGAAGACGCTCATCATGAAAATTTTTGGATTTGAATATAGTGAGGAATGAATCTCTAATTTTTTAAAAAAAGGCGACTCAATAAATCGTTATTTGAGTCCACAACGACATACATTATCATTTTTATATACAGGTGTAAACCCTATTATCTAAAATACAATTATTAAAACTATTAGTAGTTTTTGTTGAATAATGTGTTCTTAATAATCCAGCAAGATGATGAATTTTAATTCTATTGCAATTAGGAATAAAATATAAGAAAATGGATGTATAGGGTTTATTCATAACATAAATTATAGGGGGTTTTAGGATGCTTGTTAAAAATGATTATGTCAATAAGACAGAAGTGGTTTATGTTAAAGAAAATGATAATATGCAAGATGTTATGGACAAATTAGTCACATCCGGTTATCGCTGTATCCCTGTCCTAGATGAAGCGGGAGAAAAGTATGTCGGTAATGTTTATAAAGTCCATCTATTAAAACATGAAAGAGAACATTCACTAGATGCCCCACTAAATGAATTGATTGCAGATCGCAAGAATAGTTATGTCAGGGAAGAAGATGCGTTTTTTAAAGTGTTTAAATCAATCAAGCAACTGCCTTTTCTTGCAGTTGTTGATGAGGATAAAAACTTTTTAGGTATATTAACGAATGGGAATGTTATTCAAGTCCTAGAGAATGCTTGGGGTGTACACAATGGGAGTTACTCACTTACTATTGGTACGATTGAATATGCTGGTGCTTTACAGAAAATGTTAAGTGTCGTTAATGAATACTGTAATGTTCAGAGTGTGATTTCGCTTAATAATAATTCCCAATATGTGAGAAGAGTTTGTGTTGTTCTACCTGAAGAAGTCGATGAAACATTGATGCAAAAAGTCGTAAAAGCACTTGATGACAATAACTTTACGATTACAGATATTGAAAAATTAAATTAACAAACGTTGAGACATAACAGGCCCCCTGTTTCTATGAAATATAGAAATGGGGGTTTTTTATTACAATCGTTTATTACATTAAGTTAGGTACCTCGGTTGTTACCCTTAAAAGCTTTTTACTGATTTCTTCAAGTAGATAATCTATCAAAAGGATCCATTTCTCTTATTATACTAAGTTATGGTAAAAAAGCCATATTACATTGCTAAAGTCCTAGACAAATGGTAATATTCGCCTTTTTATGGTACCCATTTGTTACCGGTAAATATTGTGTTACTCTTGAGCTTATTGCTTTTACTTTGGAAAGTGACTTTCAACGAAGCATTTACAATTCATTATCCAGATGATTCGAAGTATAAAGAATTTCGCAGTATTGTTAATGTGAAAAAGGTCGATGATGAATATTTAGTCGATGAATTAATTTCAGTCAATGAGATATAGTTTTATACGAAAAATCATGCCGTTTTCGCGGCATGATTTCTTTATATTGATTTAGTTTGAATTTCGTTCAGGTCCTGGAATACACAGCTTACGTTTGCGGATGAGTTCTATCGTTTTCCAAATTAAAAATAGGCTTAAAAAGATCAGTCCAATGCTTTGTATCTGGAAAATGTAGAGATATAATTGTTCATTTGTTTCTCTATATAACATGTAGGTTGCATTTGTTACAGCTGCGCTTGGAAAGAGGTAAGCCCACCATGAAATAAAGAACTTCCCCGTAAAAAAACGTTTAAACTGAATAAGGAAAAGCAAACCTAAATAAAATGCTATTCCGTAAAGTAACCAAGCAAAACCGTCTATTTCTCCAGCAAGTCTCATATAGGAACTAAAGCCGATGCCCGGTGGTGCTAATAGAATAAAAAAACTCGGTTTTAACGGTTCTGGAAAAGCCGGGTGAAAGTAGACACGATAAATAAAAACGGTCATATAAATGATGCTGAATAATATACCTATACTAAAGAATATCCAATTAATAGACATGCTTACATGTTCAACACCAGCAAGTGGCACAACAATATTTCCAACCAGCGGAATAAACCAAGTCGCATTAAATGCTTGAATCTGAAAGTAATGCTTCCAAATGAGTTTGGATAACACATTTAATGTAAGAATAAGTTGAAAGAGTACACCGATCAACCAAATAATAAATGATAGATTACTATGATAGTTAAGTAGAGGCACACTTATTAGAAGTAGACTTATTGAGATGGCCCCGAAAAAGTTCATTTTTACCGGATGATTAAATTCATTGATGACATCTTCTTTATAACGGACAAAGCGATAAATGAAGATCCCACCATTGATCAAAAATAATAAACATGCAATAAAGAAAAACAGCCATGATATCATCGGCTGAAACCCGTTTGCTTGTTCAAAGTATGTCATCGCTATACTTACACCGGCTAATCCCATTACACTAGCAAATAACATAATAGGAAAAAACCTTAATCGATGTTGACTTGTCATGTAATTTCCCCTTTTGAAATACCCGCATAGGTATTTTGCGATTCAGGTAAAATCATACACAATAACGTGACTAATGTCATTCTTTTTGCTTATCAATGGACATTTTGAGCCTCTCATGATTGAAGTCACAAGTTTTATTGGCTGATGGATAAAATAAATGAGAATTAACCTAATTCAGATATTTCGTTAAAGAATACACGACAGTTATATTTCGTTTAAATTATATAATAATCCAGTTGTTTTTAACCGCTTTTAATACTGCATCTGTTCGATTGTTTACTCCAAATTTCTTAAAGATAGAGCTAATGTGATTCTTTACTGTACTACTTGATATGCCCATTTTCTTAGCAATGACTTGATTATTTGAACCATTTGCAATATGTTCCAACACAACCCACTCTTTCTTAGTTAATAGATGAAGTGGTCGTTCAATTTTGATTTCAACATATGTACGATAAGACTGTAATAAGGTTGTTGAAAACACAGGGTGAACATAAACACCCCCTTGTAACATCATATTGATAGCATGAATCAGTTCCTGTTTTTTCATATTTGGGGTCAAATAACCGTCTAAATTGATTTGTAAAAGACGCTCAACTTGATTTTCGGCTGCTTCTGAAATACAGACAGCAATTTTTGTGGAATGATCAGTTTGTTGTAAAACGTCATCAATGTATGTACTGCTTGTAATAAGTAAGTCATATCTATTTAAATTATTTTGCTGTAATTGTCTAGGGTGGTGAACAAAAAAAGAACTGTTTTTCACTTTTTTCTGTAGCATGCGTGCTGTTCGCTGTATATTGTTTAGGTTATTTGAAACAATCCCAATATGGTTCATATATTTCACCTCACTCGATTTTAAAAAATAAAAAAAGCTACCAATCTAAAAAATGGATAGCCTGAATATGCCAAATCAAATGAAATATTTTATTTGGTAACCAGGCGATCATGGTACAGCTTTATGTACGGTAGACCCTCGGCTTTGCGTCCTATTCTTTCGAAATAGTTTGCCTTTATCAGCTTATACATTTAAAAAAACATCAACACAAATTGTAATTATACTGTTCCTTTTTTAAAAAATCAAATGCAATAGATTGTTTTTAGGAATTTTTTACCATTATTTAATAAAAGTAAAGATGTACCGATAATAATTGTATAACAGTTGAAAGGAGAATTTGCATGCAGATAGCTGATCAAAAAGAGTATCATCCATTAATCGAGGCATTCATTCAAGTTGCGCCATTATTCCAACAGCTTTCGAATGATGACACGACAATAGGCATTTATGACACGGAAAAGTTAATTATTAATTTTCCTGCGAAGGAATTCCAGTTAAATGTTAAACCTGGTGATCCATTAGTTGAAGGCGATATTATTACAAATGCTATTCGTGAAAACAGACCAATGGTTTCACCTGTTCCACCAGAATTGTTCGGAATTCATTTAATAGCACGAGCGATTCCGTTACGTGATGAACAAGGCAATGTGATTGGTGGTGTTGGAATTGGTGCGAGTATCGATCGCGCACAAAAACTATCGGAAATATCTCAAAATCTATCATCTGTTGTTGATGATGTAACAGATACGATTACAGATATGGCACAGTCAATCACCGAGTTAGCAGAAAATATTACACGTGTCTCAGAGAAAGCAACCGATGTATCAGATAGCGCTGAAATGATTGAAAAGGTGTCTAATGTAGTTAAAGAAATTGCTGATCAAAGTAACTTACTTGGATTAAATGCGGCTATAGAATCGGCACGGGCAGGTGAAAGTGGACGAGGGTTCTCTGTTGTAGCCGATGAAATTCGTAAAATGGCGAATAACTCGAAAGACCAAGTAAATGAAATCCAAACCATTACAGGTGATATTCGTCAAGTGATTGATACGTTGAATCGTTATATTCAAGAAGTAAATGTCGAATCGGATTCACAGTCAGCAGCCATTGAAGAACTATCCGCTACAATGCAGGAAATTAATGCCAATGTACATACACTTGCTACTCTTGCGAAAGAAAATATTACATTTGAAAATTAATGAGAAGGTGATGAAAAATGAATCAGTTTAAGAAATTAATGCCACAATATATTAACGGTGTTTGGCGTGATGGTAACAGTCAAATGACAATGAAAAATATGAACCCATATACCCAAGAATGTTTTGCGACTTATACAGCAGCAAGTAAAGCGGATTTAGACGAAGCATATGAATCAGCTAAAAAAGTGCAGACACAATGGGAACAAGAAAATCCAGTTACGAAACGCGCCGTTATAGAAAATGCGGTTTCATATGTGGAAGAACAGAAAGAACAGATTGTCGATATTATTATTGAAGAATTAGGTGGCACACGTTTAAAAGCCGAATTTGAAATAGGTCTAGTCATCAATATTTTAAAAGAAGCAGCGACATTCCCATTTCGAATGGAGGGGAAAATATTACCTTCACCTATAGACCATAAAGAAAATCGGGTATATCGTGTACCAGTAGGTGTCGTTGGGGTCATTAGTCCATTTAACTTTCCGTTTTTCCTTTCAATGAAATCAGTTGCGCCTGCTTTGGCAGCTGGGAATGGGGTCGTTCTAAAACCACATGAAGATTCAACAATAACAGGTGGTACATTGATTGCCAAAATTTTTGAAGAAGCAGGTTTACCAAAAGGATTGCTTAATGTCATCACTACAGAAATCTCGGAAATTGGTGACGCTTTTATTGAGCATCCTGTACCTCAATCTATCTCCTTTACTGGATCGACTGTTGTTGGAAAACATATCGGTGCCGTAGCAGGAAAAAATTTAAAAGACGTTCATCTTGAATTAGGTGGAAATAGTGCATTAATCGTTTTAGATGATGCTGACCTTGAATTAGCTGTAAGCGCTGCAGTTTTTAGTAGATTTACTCATCAGGGGCAAATTTGTATGTCAGCAAACCGATTAATTGTTCATGAAAAAATATATGATACCTTTGTAGAAAAGTATGTTGAGAAGGTAAAAGGACTAGCTTGTGGCGATCCAAGAGATGAAGCGACAATTATTGGTCCATTAATTAACAAACGTCAAGTAGAAAACACGAAAAAAATGATCGAAAAAGGTATTTCAGAAGGAGCTAAGCCCATCGTTAAAGGTGAAATTAATGGGAATATCGTTGAACCGGTCGTCTTAACAGATGTAAAACCAGATATGACCGTTGCACAAGAAGAAGTATTTGCTCCGGTTATTTCTATTATGAAAGCGAAAGATGATGAAGAAATCATTGCTTTTGCAAACAATACAAATTATGGTCTAAGTGGGGCGGTTCATACTAGAGATGTAGAACGCGGTGCTGAACTAGCTAAACGTTTAGATACAGGAATGATTCATATTAATGATGGAACAATTAATGATGAACCAAATGTAGCATTTGGTGGGATGAAGCATTCTGGAGTTGGACGTTTAAATGGTGATTCAAGTCTAGATGCTTTTACAACTTTTAAATGGATTTCTATCCAACATGTTCGACGTCAGTATCCTTATTCCTAATGAACCAATTGTCAGAGCATGTTTGGTGTTGTTCGGTTCATTATAGTGAAGAAACATGATACGATACAATTAACAATTTTACGTTGGGATGATGTAAATGAAACGACAACATCAACTGTTTACATGCCAAACATGTACGGTAACAGATAAGGCTCAAGATAAAGGGGCATTCAGAAGGTTTTTCTCACAAATTTGTTGGGGCCGTGTCGCTTTTTTCCTAGGTGCTGTTTATATTGCTGTCATGCAACTATTCTTTACGTGAATAGGGATTAAACGAGGTGAAGCGGATGAATATTGTGATTGCGCCTGACTCTTTTAAAGGAAGTATGACGGCATTAGCAGCTACCGCGGTGATGGAACGAGCGGCTTTGGATGTATTCCCCAATGTTAAAACAGTATTAAAACCGATGGCAGATGGTGGGGAAGGGACTTTAGATATTCTTATCGAAGCAACTAAGAGTATCAAAGTCCCGATTACATGTACAGGACCATTAGGGAATCCAATTCGTACATATTATGCTCTTAGTAAAGATCAAAAGACAGCATATATAGAAAGTGCCAATATCGCTGGCCTTACACTTGTACCTGAAGAGAAGCGTAACCCGGATAATACAACATCATTTGGAATTGGTGAAGTGATAAAAGACGCACTGGAACGTGGATGTATAGAAATTATCATTGCTTTAGGTGGAAGTGCCACAAATGACGGTGGATTAGGCATGTTAACGGCACTCGGATTACGGGCATGGGATCAAGATGGCAAACTGCTTGGACCGTTTGGTAACGATTTATTAAATGTGAGTCGTTTAAGTTTTGATACATTTGATAAGCGAGTTTTTAAAACAAAACTAAAAATTGTAAGTGATGTTATCAATCCATTATGTGGTTCAAATGGGGCAAGTTATATATTTGGACCACAAAAAGGAGCCACTAATCAGCAAGTTAAGCATTATGATCGAGCACTTAAAAGCTTTAGCGAACTGATTCAAAAGTGGCGCTCTCTCAATGTCCGAAATGTTGAAGGGGCAGGAGCAGCAGGTGGATTAGGTTTTAGCTTGCTTATTTTAGGTGGAGACATCGTTCCAGGTGCGGAATTTGTGGCTGATGTTTTACAACTTGAGAAGGCTATTAAGCAAGCGGACCTTGTTTTAACTGGTGAAGGTAAAAGCGATGAACAAACGTTATTTGGAAAAGCGCCAGGTTATGTAGCTAAACTGGCAAATCATTACCAAGTCCCGGTGTTATTAATTTCGGGAAGTTTGACAGGCGACTTATCTCAGCTCCAGCAAATGTTTACGGGGTGCTTTTCTATCATGCAAAAACCGATGTCCCTTGATGAGGCGATGCGTCATTCTCGGCAATTATTATATGAACAAACAAAACAGCTGTTTTGTTTGTTGAAAAATATCTCGAAATGACTATATGAAAACGGTAAAATATGGTACACTTCATAGATAGATGAATGCAGTTTTCGGAAAATAATGGGGAAATATGAGGTGTCAATGATGGCAAAAAATAAACCGAAGAAAAAGCGGAATCCATGGATCATAATTCCACTTACGATTTTTATTGTGCTTGTTCTAAGTATAGGTTCTTATGTTTTGTCTTTTTATTTTAAAGTTAAAAATACAGTCGACAAAGAGATGCATGAACCTGTTGAATCTATTGATATTTCTCAAACAAAGAAAAAGCTATCTGAACTTAAACCATTGAATATATTACTCTTAGGGATTGATGCGAGAGAAGGAGATAAAGGGCGCTCAGATGCGTTGATTCTCTTGTCGCTTGATCCTGAAAAGAATCGCTCTCAATTAATCAGTATTCCACGAGATACACGGACAACCATTGTTGGTAAAGGCATAGAAGATAAAATTAATCATGCTTATGCATTCGGTGGAGCTAACATGTCGATCGAGACAGTTGAGGAACTTTTAGATATTGACATTGATTATTATGTCAGTATGAATATGGAAGGTCTAAAAGAATTAGTTGATGAATTGGGAAATATTACCGTTCAGAATGAGATTGAATGGAAAGATGGAAAATATCATTTTACAAAAGGACCGCTAGCGATGGATGGCGATATGACAATGGCTTATGTCCGCATGCGTAAGCAAGACCCATCAGGTGATTTCGGTCGTACGAAGCGGCAACGCCAGGTAATTGGAGCCATCATTGACCGAGGTGCTTCAGTCGGTTCTATTCCAAAAATTAACCGGACAATGGAAATACTCGGAACAAATGTAGCTACGAATATGGATTTTGATGATATGAAAGTTTTATTTAATGATTATCGTAAAACAAATAAACAAATGGACCAGTACATGCTACAAGGTTCTGGTCAGAAAATTAATGGCGTCTACTATTTAATCGTTCCAGATGATGAGATTGAGAAAGTCCATCAAATGATTACAGATAAATAATGATAAGAGTAGAACAGTCGGGTTATATGTCCTGGCTGTTTTTTTGTTATCTTTAGCCGGCGCAGAAGGGGAAAATGGTCTAGTGAGTTCTACCCACGTTGCGGCTCTTGTTAATTCTCTGATACCGCATCTAGTGGAGAGCTCTACCGGTTGCGGTTTTCCCTTTTTTTCTATTGTTGTAATCTAGTGTTAGCATTTTTTCTGCTAGAGGTAGTGTTAGAGTTTTAATGTGATGTCTTGTTTCGAGTTTTCATCGCGAGGCCGCATTGAGCCTTCAACGCGTTGTCTCGTTGTGATTTTTGCTCGCGAGAGGCTGCATTGAGCTCTCAACGCGTTGTCTCGTTGTAATTTTTGCTCGCGAGAGGCTGCATTGAAGCGTCAATGCTTTGTCTCGTTGTGATTTTTGATCGTGAGAGGCTGCATTGAGCCTTCAACACGTTGTCTCGTTGTGTTTTTTGATTGCGAGAGGCTGCATTGAACGTTCAATGCTTTAATCTCAGGGCAGCTTTCACGTGTGATAGGGCGGTGGAGTTTCAATGTGCTCTCTCGGTGAAAATTTTCTACATGAGAGCGCATGTTGAATGGTCAAAATAATGAATTAAAACGGTGTTTCTTCGTTTGGCACGAAGATATAAAAATACCAACATAGGGTTAAAAATGGGGGACCTATGTTGGTATAGAATCAAAAATGGATTAGGATTCTCTTTAAAAGGAGATGATTAAACAATCGAACAATCGTATTAAGCAACGATTAAGTTAGCTGTATGAAGTCGGTTTCTAACAACAATTCCGAACCATGCTGCTAAGATTGCTTTAATGATTCCAACAACGATAAAAGGTGTAAATCCACCTAGAAAAGCGGCCTTCCATGATAAGTCTGCCGCAAATTTTAACCAAGCAGTCCCAATAAATAAAGTGATAAACATACCAAGTATATTCGCAATGATGGCATTGAGTACTGTAAAGCTTGTTTTTTCAAGATAGTACCCAATAATAAATGCGGTTGGAATAAATGCGACGATAAAGCCACCCGTTGGTCCGACGAGTACACCTAAACCGCCTGAAAAACTAGCAAAGACTGGAATACCAACGGCTCCGATAATAAGATATAAAAGCGATGCTAAAGCACCATGTGTAGAACCTAAAATGGTTGCGACAAGTCCAATCGCTAAGGTTTGTCCAGTAATTGGCACAAGTGGTAGTGGAATTGTAACTTGAGCTAAAACACAAATAATTGCTGTAAAAAGTGCCGTTAAAATCATCATTCGTAACTTAGAATTTGAATGATCCATGATGTTCCCTCCCTCTGATTGATAATGTAAACCATTAATTTATTTGGTTAACATATATTATATAGAATAAGAGAGCGATGTCAATATATTTTAATCTTATTTTTTGCTGAAATAAGATTGACACAAGTTAAAAATCTGCTATTATATTACCATAAATTATTTTAAAATTCCCAAGAGAATAATTGTAAGCGTTTAATATAGAGGGGAGAATCATATCTAAAAAAATAATTAATGTAGTAATATACCTTATTTAACGACATAAATAAAGATAAGAATCCATTTCAAGTAGGGGCCGGGTAAGATTCATGAGCTAAAGGGGGAGAAATAAATGACGAAGGATTTAAGAAGGGTACTTATTGCAAGTGTTGTCGGTAGTGCTGTTGAATGGTTTGATTATTTCTTGTATGGAACAGTGGCGGCACTTGTTTTTAATCAATTATTCTTTGTAACAGAAGATCCTGCATTTGGAACATTGTATGCGTTTGCTACATTCGCCTTAGCTTTTTTCATACGTCCATTAGGTGGGGTTATTTTTAGTCATATTGGTGATCGGATTGGGCGTAAGAAAACATTAGTTATTACATTGAGTTTGATGGGTGTGGCAACATTTTTAATGGGGATCTTGCCAACATATGATATGGTTGGTATATGGGCACCTGTTCTATTAATTATTTTACGTTTAATGCAAGGATTAGGACTTGGTGGAGAATGGGGCGGTGCTCTACTCTTAGCTGTAGAATATGCACCAAAAGATAAACGAGGCCTATTCGGTAGTGTGCCACAAATGGGTGTCACAATTGGGATGTTAATGGGTACAATTGCCTTATCTATTATGACTTTATTGCCAGAACAGGCATTTCTGACATGGGGTTGGCGTGTTCCATTTCTATTAAGTGCACTCCTTGTTTTGTTTGGTTTATGGATTCGTAAAGGAATCGAAGAAACGCCTTCTTTTCAAAAAGCGCAACAACAAGGTGAAATTGCTAAATTGCCGATTGTTGATACGTTTAAATATCACTGGAAAGAAGTGTTAATTGCGACAGGAGCTAAAGTTGTGGAAACAGCACCGTTTTATATCTTTGGAACGTTTATTGTTTCCTATGCAACGGATCAGCTTGATTTTAGTCGAACAACAACATTAAATGCGGTGACAATAGGGACGATTGTAACGACAATTTTAATGCCTATCATGGGAAGCTTGTCCGATAAAATTGGTCGTAAAAAACTTTATGTTGGTGGGTCCATTTTAATGATTGTGTATGCATTTCCTTACTTCTGGCTTATCCATCAAGGTTCCGATTTATTATTAATCGTTGCGACAGTGATCGGGCTTGGTATTATTTGGGCACCGATTACAGCTGTATTAGGAACGATGTTCTCAGAGATATTTAGCCCAGAAGTTCGGTATACGGGAGTATCGTTAGGGTATCAGATTGGTGCTGCTGTTGCGGGGGGAACAGCCCCACTTGTAGCTACCGCTTTGTTGATGAAATTTAATAACTCATATGTTCCTGTGGCGATTTATATCATTTTTACAGCACTCATATCGCTTATTGCTGTTTTACCAATTAAGGATCGCTACAAGGAAGAATTGGATGAAGGTTATTTCGAAAAATAAACAGAGAGGGTTTTTGCATGATTATCTTATCAGAACACGAAATTATGAAGCATTATAGTATGACCGAAGCGATTCGAGATTTGGAAGCGGGTTTAACTTCAATGAATGAAGGAAAAATTGATAACCCACACCGAACAGTGATCGAATATCCAGAGCAATATGCATCGATTCTATACATGCCAAGTTCGGATCAACAAGAGCGTATGGCAGGGATTAAAACAGTTTCTATTTTTCCAGAGAATACGAAGGTTGGGAAATCGACGACACAAGGTGTGCTGTTATTAACAGATACACGGAATGGCGAGCATGTTTGTCTAATGAATGCATCTTATTTAACGAGGTTGCGCACTGGGGCGTTAAGTGGGATTGCTACGAAGAAATTATCCCGCAAAGATTCGAGTGTCTTAGGTGTTATCGGGACAGGTGGTATGGCGTTTGAACAAGTCTTAGGAGTGCTTGAAGTTCGTGATATCGAGAAAATCATTATGTTTAATCGTACACGTGAAAAGGCAGACCGCTTCAAAGAGAAACTCCTTCGCTTCGGTGTCACTCAAAATATAACGGTTGTGGATAACGTTGATGAGGTTGTGCTTGCTGCTGATATTATTAATTGTGCGACACGCTCACTAACTCCTGTGTTTGATGGAAAATTACTGAAAAAAGGCACGCATATTAATGGTGTCGGATCGTATTTACCATCGATGCGTGAAGTAGACGAAGAAACAATCTTAAAATCGGATAAAATTGTTGTCGATGATATCAAAGGCGTTAAGGAAGAAGCTGGAGAGTTTATTCATGCAGCTAATAACGGTCATTGGTCATTTGCTGCGATTTATAGTGAACTGAGAGAACTGTTAGGTAAGGCATGCCACCGAGAAGGTGATGACGAGATTACGTTTTTTAAATCGGTTGGAGCGGCGTATTTCGACATGGCATTGGCACAAGGTGTGTACCGTGAAGCGAAAGAAAAGCAGTTCGGGATTACAGTGACAGTATAAAAAGCGAGGGCTTTAATTCTCAATAGGCGCCAATCTGTTGCGTGAATCATCGAATAGATCACATTTAATCGTTTAAAAATGAAAAGTTTTCATGAGCTCAAACTAAATATAGGATTCCATAAAAAAGGCATCCCAAAGTTAGTAAAACAACTTAGGGATGCCCTATTTTATTAAAAGCACCAAGTTTATTTAAGAATTTGTAATTCCTTAGGGAAAGATGTCAGAACCTCGACTTCGCCTTTTTCATTAATATATACTTCATCTTCAATTCTTACGCCACCAAACCCTGGGATGTAAATTCCTGGTTCAATGGTGAAAACATATCCTTCACGTGCGATGTCTTCATTTTTTTCATGAATGGAAGGTTCTTCATGGACATCGATCCCTAGTCCATGACCGACCCGGTTATTGAAATATTCATCGTAACCATATGATTTAATGACATCACGTGAGGCAATATCAAATGTTTTTAGTGGAATGCCTGCTTTAACCGCTTCAATTCCTTTATTTGTTGCTTCAAGAACGATATTGTAAATTTCTTTCTGTTTTTCGCTTGCTTCACCAAAAATAAATGTACGTGTCGTATCTGAGCAGTAGCCATTTTTGACGACACCCATATCGATTAAGACAAAGTCACCATTCTGAAGTTTACGGTCACCAGGTGACCCATGTGGTAAGGCTGATTTTTCACCAAAGAGTGCAATGGTGGAGAATGATGGCCCATCGGCACCGAATTTACGCATTAAATATTCGAGTTCAGCTACAAATTCAGCTTCCGTCATTCCGAGTTTTAAGTGTTTAATTCCTTCAGCCATTACTTTTTCAATAATGTCAACAGCTTCTACCATCAGATCAATTTCTGCACGTGATTTGATTAAGCGTTGGCTATTGACTTGCGGTCCAACATCAGTAAATGAAGCTTTAGAGAAAATGTCTTGTAAATGTTCATATTGGAAGACATTCATCGTTTTCATTTCAATGCCTATTGAAGTAACATCAGTTGTTAAATTTTCTTTTAATACATCGAAAGGACTTTGTTCATCAGAAATACCAATAATGTCTTGGATATAAGATTGTTCCATTGCCATATCTTTATCAAGAGCAGGAACAAAAAGACATGTCTTATTTTGGCGGCGGTCAATGACTAATGCCAAAAATCGTTCATGTGGTTCACACTGAAAGCCCGTATAATAAAATACATTCGATGGGGTTGTGATAAGTGCGAGATCTATTTCTTCTTCTTGTAAATAATTGTTTAACGTATCGAGTCGTCCTTGGAAATTCATTTGCATCATGCTAATCCTCCATCTCTTGTTAAGGTGTAAAACGTACATGTCCCATTATAACAAAACATTCCATATGATGATAAAAATTTATCTAGGAGATGCCTACAAAGTTTGTCATTTGTAGATGAAGGAATGAACGATTTCCTTGTTTGACATATGGTTTTCGTATTTAACACGACCCTTGATGAATGACTCCGATTAAATGGCGTTCTTCCGTAACCACTGGAAGGAAATTAACAGAAGCCGCTTGAAATAATTTCTCGGCATCCGCTTCTTTCGTATGGGCATAGACTGCAATACATTCCTCTTCCTTTAATTCATATAAACGCATCACATCAGCAGCTGCTAAAATACTGTTTAAAGTAATCATGCCAGCTAAACGACCTTGTCGATCAGTTAAAAACAATGGATATAGTGGATAGTCTAATTTAGCATATTCATGTATGAGTAACATCGCATCGTTAACAGTTATATTTTCAAAAAAGGCGATTAATGGTTGTTTTTCCATTCGAATGTATGCCATTACAATCCCTCCTTTGCCCCCTGCAAGTTAGAGCGGGGGCAGTTTTTTGAAAAATTATAGCGTTAATAACCAAGCAGCGATTGAGAAGTAAATGAGTACACCTACAATGTCAGCGATAGATGTAATAAGTGGTGCACTGGCTGTTGCGGGATCAAGGTTAAACTTTTTAAAAATAAACGGTAAGCTCATCCCGATTAAACTCCCAACGATAACGATAAGAACCATTGTCAATGCAACGACAAGAGCAATCTCTGGTCCGCCTCTAAATAAGCCAACAGTAGCAACAGCTAAAGCCATTGTTCCTCCTAAAGCAATAGCAACGGAAATTTCTTTCGTAAACATTTTTACCCAGTCGCGAACAGTAACATCTCCAGTCGCCATAGCACGAATCATTAATGTAGCGGACTGTGATCCAGCATTACCGCCACTATCAACTAGTAAAGGTAAGAAGAAGACAAGTGCAATATTTGACTCGATGACATCTTCAAAATGTGCTATCCCAGCCCCAGAGAAAACATTCATAAAGACGAGAATAACGAGCCAACCGATTCGTTTACGGTAGAGTGTAAAAACACTCGCATCTTTTATTCCTTCTTCTAAGGCAGATACCGGTGCCATTTTTTGAAAATCCTCAGTTACTTCTTCTTCTATGACATCGAGCATATCTTCAACATGGACAACGCCGAGCAGTTGCTCCTTTTGATTAATTACTGGCATAGATACTAAATCGGTATCTTGGAAATGTTCAGCTGCTATTTCTTGATCTAAATGAGCAGGCAAAGTATAAAGTTCGGTTTTCATAATGTCGCGTAATTCAGCCCCGCCATGAGCAGCTAGCAATTCACGAAGCGACAAAACACCTGTTAATGTGTTGTCATGCATTGTGATATAGAGATAATGAATATTTTCCTTATCACGTACATACTTCCTAACATGTGTAATCGCTTGGTCTACAGTAAAAGATTCATGTAATGTAATAAATGCTTGTGTCATTAAGTGTCCGACACTATCTTTTATAAATACATCTGTTCTCATTTCTAGTGGTCTCCTTTTTCTGTTTGACCACTTCGGTGATGGAAGTGGACAACAATATTATGTTTTTTCGTATTCGCCAATCATCATCTGCATCCGCGTACCTATGACCATCCATTCCATCACCTCCCTCCAAAAATTAAAAAACACCTTCAACGAATGAAGGTGTTTACCATACACAAATAAACGAAATGGTTATTTATCATAAATAGCCACTCGATTTCCTCCATTCGTTTAGTTTTAACACTATATAGCATAGGAATCATTCCAGCTACATTAAAAATCACCTTATCTCGATGATTCTTGTTGACCCATTGGAGTCTCTCGACCTTTTTGGGCAGTAGCGTATCTCTATATAGGAGTCTCACCTAACGAAGGTGTCTATTAAATTTTCAAACTGTGAAGTATCGTATCCTATATTTTTCCATTTGTCAACTTTTTCTTTTTTATATAGCCTTTTGAACATGCTTTTGTCATTAGACAGCATTAGAGTCTCAAGGCGGTGTGCTTTAGAATTTCCTAACTACTTTAGGTCGCGTTGTATTCCCAATGCGATGTACTCTCAAAATACTAAGGTGCCTGTTATCGAATTCAATTATGAACGATATGATAATTATTTGTAAAAAATAATAAATCTAGTTGCAATAAAAATCAACATATAGTATTATAAAAAATGTCCATTTACAAGATGGTGCTTTCATTTGAATATCGAGTATACAAACGTTTCTCATTTTGTTAGATGTGGAGCGTTTTTTTTATGCGCAAATATAAAAGATAATTAAATGTAAATGGGAGCTAATACAAGTAAAAAAAGGAGATGATATCGTGGTTAGCACATGGTTATGGATTCAATTTACACTATTTATGTTAATAATGGTCGGTGTAAGTATCTATGCCGCTAGAAAAACGAAAACAATGGAGGATTTTGCAATCAGTGGGGCAAGTCTAGGCCCTTATGTACTGGGGTTATCACTTGCAGCAACTTTATTTAGCGCAGCAACATTTATGGGATATCCGGGTTATTCTTATGCCTGGGGGTTTAGTAATCTTTGGCTATATCTAGCAATCTTCATTTCTGCACCACTTGGATTTATTACGATTGCAAAAACGGTGCATAAACAAAATGATTTTCAAAATTCCTTGTCTTTACCGGATTGGCTAGGAGACTATTATAATAGTGATTTTTTACGTGTTGGTTCGGGGTTAATTATGTTATTTAATTTGTTTTATATCGCCGCTCAATTTTCAGCTGGGGCACAAATCTTTCAAAATATGCTCGGAGTCAATTATTTAACAGGTTTGATTGCAATTGCTGTTATTGTTGTTGGATATGTGTATGTCGGTGGATCTTATGCAGATGTGTATACAGATGCTGTACAAGCGGTGATGATGGCTGTTACCGGGCTGATTGTATTTGTTTCAGGGATCATTTTCTTTGGTGATGGAAGTATTACATCAACACTAAAGAATGTCTCTGATAATCTAGCACAACAAGATGGAAAACTTTTAGAAGTATTCAATCCGGATTCAAACTATTATGCTTTTTCAGCAGTTATCGGCTTATTAATTATCCAGTTTTCTTTTTCAGCACAACCACAATTATTTAATAAAGTATTATCTTTAAAAAGACGTCGTGATCTTAGAAAGATGATTATCGTTTATATCGTTGCAGCGGCTATGTGTTTATTCGTTTTATTTGGTGGATTGTATGCACGTGTAGCTGTTCCTGGTTTAGAAGCGGCTGATTTGGCATTATTAGAATATGTCGCATGGGGTTTTCCTGCATTTTTGGCAGCATTTGTCGCTGTCGTTATTTTAGCAGCGGCTTTATCAACGACAGACGGTTTATTTGTTGTTATGTCTACGGTATTTGCAAATGATATTTTCAAAAAAGTGCTTGTAAAACGTAACATTATAAAAGTGAAAGAAGAAAATGTGGATAAAATTGCATTGAAAATTAGCCGAATCGCTGTCTTAGGTGTAGGGGTTGTAGCTGCTTTACTCGTTCTCAACCCACCATCGTTTTTAGCAGATCTTATGTGGGTCGGTATTTCAGGCGTTTCAGCAGGAACATTAGGTCCGATTATGTATGCTGTTTTTGGTAAAAAGAAGGCATCACCACGTGCTGCAGAAGGGTCGATGATTATTGGGATGACAGCATATTTAATCATTGTCTTTACTGGTATTGAATCAAGTCCATTGGCCGCAGGTGGTTGGGCGACATTAATTGGAATTATTTCTATGTTTGTACTAGCTAATATTTTCAAACGTCCAGTCGAGGCATAATACCAATTCATTAATAGGAGGGGAGGGGTTTTTATGTGGATTAATTCCATGTTAACAATCTGGCTATCGGGAATGATTTTCTCTGTATCATTGTTTACATTTCTATTGTGGAAGTTTTATGGAATTGAAGAGGAATAATTGTGATATAATCGGTCCTCCTAATTTAAATAGGGGGACCTTTTTGGACTTTTCTTTGCTCCCATTTTAAAATGAGATTAGAAGTTTATTACAATAATAGTCAAAAGTCTCCCACCTCTGCCATTGATTAAGTGGTGAGTAGCTTAGTGAAACGGAGTGAAGTCGTTGTCTTCATTACATGAGAAATTAGCGACACAACCAGTCATAAAAAGTTTCTTTCAATATTTTTTACCAACTTTATTCGGTATGATGTTGATGTCTGTCAATATTGTAATAGATGGTATATTTGTCGGAAATGGAATTGGGTCAGTAGCTTTAGCGAGTGTAAATGTAGCAGTACCTGTCTTTTCTATTATAATCTCGATTGCTTTGTTGATTGGCGTTGGTGGCGGGACGCTTTATTCGATTGCGATGGGGGAAGGTAAATACAATCAAGCGAGATTTATTTTTACTCTAGCGACTGTGTTTGTCACAGTTTCAACATGTGTTGTGAGTGGTTTAAGTTATTTTAATATGGAGTCGATTGCTTACTTTTTTGGTGCTAATGATGAAACATTGAGCTATGTTTTAGACTATATGGGAATATTGCTTTTATTTTCGTTAATTATAACGTGGGAAACGGCATTAAGTATTTTTGTGCGAAATGACGGTGGCCCCCGATTAGCTATGATGGCGCTCATTGTATCGGCACTGTTAAATGTCGGTTTAAACTATTGGATGATATTTATTTTGAAAATGGAAGTAAAAGGTGCAGCTCTTGCGACGGTTATCGCAACTGCAATTGGACTAATAGTATTAATGATGCAGTTTTTTAGAAAAGGGTCCGGTTTAAGATTTGTACGTATTTCATGGGATAAAAGTTTGCTAAAGAAAATAAGTGCAATAGGGTTTCCAAGCTTCCTATCCGAAGTTGGAGTCGGTGTTTTTGTTATTGGTTATAATTTAGCGATGTCTTATTATGTTGGGACGAATGGGCTAGCTGCTTTTTCTGTGATTAATTATTTACATACGTTTATGTTCTTAGCGTTTATTGGGATAGGTTCATCTGTTCAACCATTAATCAGCTATTACTACGGAGCAAAAAAGCATGACATGATTAAGGAAACGATTAAAGTAGCCGAATTGACGGCGATTATTCTTGGGTTTGTTTTTTTCATTGCTGGTTGGCTAGGAGCTGACTTTTTTGTCCGTATCTTTGGTGTATCATCTGATGAAATTACCCGCCTAGCAACAAGTGGCATTAAATTGTTTTTTATCGGATATTTATTTATGGGTATTAACTTCGTATATATGACGTATTTCCAAGCGATTGGTCAAGCGCGACCTTCAATCATTATTACATTATGCCGCGGTTTTGTGATATTAATTGCGATGCTGCTTGTTTTGCCATATTATTTTGACGTCTATGGTATTTGGTTAGCTTTACCTGTTACAGAAGCGTTTGTTGCAATTGGCTTATTTGTCTTGGTGCGTCCTTATATTTTTTCACCATAATAATAATGAAGAGTAGGAGCTATTTAATAGTCATTTTTGACTTTTAGACAGCTCTTTTTTATGTACTTATACAAAAATCACGCAACCTGGGGTAGAATCGCGCGACCTCAGGGTGAAATCACGCGACTCCAGTCCAAATCGCGCGACCCCGGGGAAAAATCGCGCAACCTGGACTCATATACGTATTCAACCTTTTATCACAAAACT
Source organism: Cerasibacillus sp. (assembly GCF_036516575.1). Classification (NCBI taxonomy): domain Bacteria; kingdom Bacillati; phylum Bacillota; class Bacilli; order Caryophanales; family Bacillaceae; genus Cerasibacillus; species Cerasibacillus sp. Next base: position 36,413 of record NZ_DATBTY010000018.1, on the reverse strand, counting down.
TATTATCAATGGGGTCTTTGACAACCATTTGAACTTGGTATTTTTTCCTCATCTTTCAGTTATAGTTTATATAATCATCTTTTTGAGTTAAACAAAATACGTTGACAACTTATGTATATTTGTATACAATTATACATAAGTAAACTGAAAATTATTTTAACGGAGGGGTTATGATGGAGAAAGTTGAAGAGAAAACAACACAAGTAACCGACCACGTGTTGGAAGCGATTGCTGATTATGTCGTTAATAAGGAGATTACGAGTGACCTCGCTTTTGAAACGGCACGCTATGCGTTGATGGATAGTTTAGGTGTGGCGTTTCTAGCGTTACGTTATCCAGAATGTACGAAACATTTAGGACCCGTCGTACCTGGAACAACGGTACCAGTTGGCTCGCGAGTTCCTGGGACATCATTTTACTTAGATCCGATTGAAGGGGCATTTGATATTGGGACGCTCATTCGTTGGCTTGATTATAATGATACATGGTTAGCGGCAGAGTGGGGACATCCATCTGATAACTTCGGTGGCATTTTAGCAGTAGCCGACTATATGAGCCGTAAACGTGTTAGTGAAGGAAAAGAACCATTAAAGATGAAAGATGTGTTAGAAGCAGCGATTAAAGCATATGAAGTTCAAGGTGTCCTTGCGTTAGACAATAGTCTCAACCGAGTTGGATTCGACCATGTCATGTTTGTCAAAATTGCTTCAGCTGCTGTTGTGACGCATTTACTCGGTGGCACAAAAGAAGAAATTGTTGATTGCCTATCTAATGCGTGGATTGATACAGGCGCTTTACGGACGTATCGTCATGAACCAAATACAGGTTCAAGAAAATCTTGGGCAGCTGGTGATGCAACAGCGCGTGCCGTTCGACTTGCTTTTAAAACATTAAAAGGTGAGATGGGCTATAAGACTTCACTAACAGCAAAGGACTGGGGCTTTGAAGATGTTGTCATGAATGGAAAGGAAATTACACTAGCGATGGATTTAGATGCTTATGTGATGGAAAATGTCTTATTCAAGATTTCCTATCCAGCAGAATTCCATGCCCAAACAGCTTTAGAATGTGCGATTGATTTACATGAAGTGGTGAAAGACCGTATCGATCAAATTGATAAAGTCAAAATTGTAACTCATGAATCTGCTATTCGTATCATTGATAAAAAGGGACCACTTTATAACCCAGCAGACCGCGATCACTGCTTACAATATATTACAGCGGTCGGCTTGTTGTTTGGTGATGTGACAGCTGATAGTTATGAAGATGACTTTGCAAAGAATCCTGTCATCGATGAATTACGCGATAAAATGGAAGTTGTCGAAAATAAAACATATAGTAAAGATTACTTAGACCCTGAAAAACGTTCGATTGCAAATGCTGTGCAAGTCTTCTTTACGGATGGGACAACAACAGAATTAGTAGAAAGAGAGTATCCGGTCGGTCATCGCCGGAGAAGAGATGAAGGGATTCCATTATTAATTGAAAAGTTTATTGAAAATGTGCAAACGCGTTTCCCTGAAAAACAAGCGAAGCAGATTTTTGATGTGCTAAATAATCATGATAAGTTAATGGAAACAGATGTCAATGAATTTATGGATTTAATGGTGATTTAATTTTAGTGAAATGTCTCTTCACGTTTTAAGTCGAAGAGACATTTCCGTTTTAACAGAGGAGGAATGAAGATGACATGGTTAACGAGTCAACAGAAAACACAAGAGCAATTAAGTATCGAATTTAGACAATTAGTTGAGCAAACAGAGATATTAAAAATTGTTGGGTCCCATGATGCGATGGCCGGTTTAGTTGCCAAAAAAGTAGGTTTTCAAGCGCTGTATTTATCAGGTGGAGCGTTCACTGCGAGTTTAGGGATTCCAGATATCGGGTTATTAAATTCGACAGAAGTAGCAGAGCGCGCTCGTGAAATTGTTCGCGCAACAAATCTACCTTTACTAGTTGATGCCGATCACGGATTTGGTGGGCCATTAAACGTAGCACGTACGGTTCGTGAATTAGTCGAAGCAAATGTCGCAGCTGTACAAATAGAAGACCAAAAGATTCCGAAAAAATGCGGTCATTTAAATGGAAAGCAACTTATTTCAACAGACGAGATGGTTGAAAAAATTAAAATGGCGAAGCAAGTAGCACCTACTTTGTATGTCGTTGCACGTACTGATGCTGGAAGTGTGGAAGGGCTAGATAATGCAATCGAACGTGCCAAAGCATATGTAGAGGCAGGTGCTGATGCAATTTTCCCTGAGGCGATGCAGACAAGAGAAGATTTTAAAACTTTTTCTAAAGCGATTGATGTGCCATTACTCGCCAATATGACAGAATTTGGTCGGACACCGTATTATACGGCGGATGAATTTTCCGAGTTAGGTTATCAGATGGTACTCTATCCGGTGACATCTTTACGCGCCGCAGCCAAAGCATATGAACGCATCTTTACCGAAATATATCAAACCGGAACACAAAAAAATGTCTTGGATGATATGCAAACACGCGAAGAACTATATGATATTATCGATTATTTTGGATATGAGGCACTTGATGAGTCGATTGCTAAAACGGTGATTCCGACATTGGATGAAAATAATCGCTAAGGATGTCATAATAAGTTTTTTCATGTAAAATAGTGGGAGTAGATATAGAAAGAGGAATTTGTATGGTTCATTATAATCGGCGTGCATCAGCGAGTGATGTCGCATATCAACATATTAAAGAAAAAATAATTAAGCTAGAATATGCCCCGAACACACATTTAGTAGAAGAACTACTGTCAAAAGAGGTTGAGGTGAGTCGTACGCCACTTAGGCAAGCATTATATCGGCTTGAACTGGAGCGTTTAGTCATTAAGCAACCGAATGGTAGAATGATTGTCGCCCCGATCACGATTAAGGAAGCGGAAGATGTGTTTAAAGTGCGTGAAGTACTTGAAGGGCTCATTGCTAAAGAAGCGACTCATAAGTTGACTGAACGTGACTTTCATGCGCTAGAGGATGTCCTTGTGTTGATGGAAGCCTCTGCAAAAACGAAGCGGAAAGAAGATTTGGTTAAATACGGAGCGGAATTCCATAAAGTTTTACAAAAGGCGAGTGCTAATGAGGTAGCGACACATTTTCTAAAACAGTTAGAAAGTCGAATAGCAAGATACCGTCGTATTAGTAGCTATGCCAATCCAAGTTATGAACCGGAAGCCGTCCTACAAGAACACCGTCAAATATTGACATTACTGCAATTGAAACAGGCTGATCAAGTTGAGGAAGCAATGCGTGCACATATTAGAAGAAGCTTACGTTCAACGATTGAAACGCTTGAACTTCATGCTGAAAATGAGTTTTCGGAGTTTAAATCATAATTTGCAGAAAAGATGTTCTTTCGTTAACATTTAGTAAACGGAAGAACATCTTTTTCATTTATTATTTAGGAATTATGGAACGTCTAAGACATTTGCCATATTAATTTAAGGTCACTACTAACTAATAAATTTTATCCAAACCAAGTTACTTGGAACGGAAAGCGTCCGCCTGCAGTGGAAAGTAACGTGCACTAGCAGAGACAAATTTTTATGAATTAATCAAATTGAAAAGGCGAAAAATAATGTCTAAACATACTATACGAGGGGGAAGTTAAGATGAAATGGGTAGATAATAAGCATCGAGTAAGGAAGACAGTGGGAGAGAACTCCGATATTGTATCGATTAGTCAAGTTGTTAAACGCTATCATGGGACAATACCAGCGTATACACCAACATCACTTCACCGGCTTAATCACCTGAGTACGTACCTAGGGGTAGGGAATATTTTTGTTAAGGATGAATCATCACGCTTTGATTTACAAGCTTTTAAAGTATTGGGGGCAACCTATGCGATTGGAAAATATATCGCTGAACGGTTAGAGGTTGATTTTCAAAAGTTGACATTTGAACAATTGCAAGCCACAAAAGATACATTGGGAGAGTTAACATTTATTTCGGCTACTGATGGTAATCACGGGCGTGGTGTTGCTTGGGCGGCTGAGCAACTTGGCCACCGGGCGATTATATATTTGCCAAAAGGAGCATCTCCTTTAAGAGTGGATCATATACTGCGGACAGGCGCAAAAGCGTATGTAACAGATGTGAATTATGATGAGACAGTTGAATATTGTGCGAATCTTGCTAAGAGAAATAATTGGGTTTTTGTTCAAGATACCGCTTGGGCTGGCTATGAGAAAATTCCGCAATGGATTATGGAGGGCTATCAAACAGTTGCCTTAGAAACTGTTGATTCTTTAGGGAATCAGCGTCCAACTCATATTTTCTTACAGGCTGGCGTTGGTTCATTCGCTGCTTCGATGGTACAGTTTTTTCTACAATATGACGGAAAAGAGAAAATAAAAATTATCCTCGTTGAACCACATGCAGCGAATTGTTTTTATCAATCAGCACGTCAGCATGATGGAGAAGCACAAATTGTGACAGGTGATTTACAGACGATTATGGCTGGCTTATCATGTGGAAAACCGAATCCAGTCGCTTGGAATCTGTTAAAAGATACGGTTGATCTATTTATTTCTGTACCTGATGAAACGGCAGCACAAGGGATGCGTATCTTAGGACACCCTCTTGATAATGACCCACGGATTATTGCAGGTGAATCGGGTGCCGCTCCATTTGGTACTTTTATAGAAATCATGCGAAATGATACATATCTTCCATTGCGTGAACAATTGCAATTAGATGATAAAGCAAATGTATTATTTATTAATACGGAAGGGAATACCGACCCAGTTCAATATGAACGGATTGTTTGGGACGGCATGTTTTCCAAGCAATAGCGTATACTAATTAAAAAACATTTAGATTCTCGGGCAAAATAATTGATTTTTGCATGCACAATCATGCATTATATACCTGTACGGGTATTAAAAATAAATGGAGGTCTGTCAAAATGAGTCAAACAGATTTATTAATTACACTAACTGCACACGAAAGAGATGCTAATAACGTGACAATCGCTTTTACAATGGGGGTTAAAGCATTAGAACAAGGTTACTCGGTGGAAATTTTATTGTTATCTGATGCTGTTAATTTAGCAGCAGAAGGATATGCGGATAAAATTGATATCGGTGAACCATTCTTACCAATTAAAAAATTACTACCGGCTTATTTAGAAAATGGTGGTAAGTTCAAAGTTTGTTCTTCTTGTATGGAACATAATGATGTGTCAAAAGATAGCTTATTAAAAGAAGCTGAAGTTGTAAAAGCTGATTATGTAATTGAAGCAATTATGAATGCTAAGAAATCACTACAATTGAATTAACATTAACTAAAATCCTTCCCCAAGTGGGAGGGATTTTATATATGAATAAAAAAAGACTGTTCCTCTACAGAACAATCTTTTTTTCTACTTTTGGATTAGTCTTCTTTATTTTTATTTCTCTTCTTTGTTAATCTTCCGAGTAAGAAGGCACCTGCTGCTACACCGAGAATCGTATTTGTCTTTTTATTAAATACTTGTTTAGCGACGAGGTTGAGGTTCTGTGGGCGTTCAGCTAAACGACGCATAAAGTAACCGTACCAGTCTTCGCCAAATGGTACATACGTACAGAAGTTGTAACCTTCTTTAGCTAATTCGATTTGTAAGTCTTTACGGAAACCGTAGAGCATTTGGAATTCGAATTTATCATTTGGTATGTTATTTTCTTTAACAAATTTCTTCACATAATCGATGACATGATGATCATGTGTTGCAATAGAAGTAAATTTACCACTTAATAGATGATATTCAATCAATTTTAGGAAGTTTGCGTCGATATCTTTTTTATCTTGGTAGGCAACAGTTTCTGGTTCTTTATAAGCACCTTTAACAAGACGCAAACGGTAATCTTTATATGTTTGAACATTATCAACAGATTCAAAGAAGTATGCTTGAATAACTGTTCCAATATTATCATATTCTTTAGCAAGCTCATCTAATAAGTCGAATGATGGCTGTAAATGATCGTAATCTTCCATATCCATATTAACGAAGATGTCATATGATTTTGCTTTTTCCATAATCTCTTTTAAATTGGCTAAGCAAAAGTCATAATCGATATCTAAACCAAGTTGTGTCGGCTTTAAAGAGATATGTGCATCGACTTCATGTTCATGAATGGCTTCGATGACACGAATGATTTCTTCTTTAGCTTGAGTCGCTTCCTCTTTTTCAAAAACAAATTCGCCTAGGTTATCGATTGTGCAGGAGATCCCGTGTTGGTTTAGTTTTTTAATACTTTCAATCATTTCCGGAATGTTTGTACCTGCAACAACAGACTGTGCTCCGAGTTTTAAACCCCAGCGTTTGGCTCCTTTGTTAAGCATCTGGTTCTCTGATAAATACAGAAAGAAATTTTTAATCCAACTCATTTAACTTACCTCCAAATTTGCTATAATGTTTATTATTCGTGATGTTCTGATAAGTGAAATCCCTTTCTTGACCATAAAAAAAGAAAAGGTTTTCACAAAATATAAAAAAATACCACATAAAATGAGTTATTGAAAAGAAGGATGTGAGTCATTTTAGGCAACGTATATATTATAATGGAATTATGACGAAAAATCTATGAAAAAGGCGAAAATTAATTGTGAAATCACATTATATTTAATAGGGTACATGGTATAATTTTAGCAGATTAATGTTCGAAAGGGTGTACATCATGGTAGAAAAGAAAAATCGTGTCTGTGTGGTCGGAAGCATTAATATGGATGTTGTAATGACCACTAAAAAAATGCCAGCACAAGGAGAAACTGTTTTAGGGGAACAATTTGCGACATACCCAGGTGGAAAAGGGGCAAATCAAGCAGTTGCTGCTGCTAGATTAGGTTCAGAAGTAACGATGATTGGGGCGGTCGGTGATGATGTGTTTGGTCATGATTTAATCAATCATTTAAAAAAGGAAGGCATTCACTCAGAAGGGGTAATGGTCATTCAAAATGAACCAACAGGGGTTGCGAATATTATTTTGTCTAATAACGACAACCGAATTATCGTTGCACCAGGAGCAAATCATCAGTTGACACCAGATGTCGTTAAACAGCATCGCCAATTGATTGAACAAAGTGATGTGGTTCTTTTACAATTGGAAATTCCGCTCGAGACAATTGCCTATACAGTCGACTTGGCGCATGCGTGTGGGATTGATGTCATATTAAATCCAGCTCCTTTTCAAGCTTTACCAGGAGAATTACTTCATAAGGTAACCTACGTGACACCGAATGAAACGGAAGCAGAAGCGATGCATGTTCATAAGCTTGATGTTCAATTACAGCATAAAATCGTTATGACATTAGGTGAACAAGGCGTACATATAATCAAAAATGATGAGTTGATTCCAGCTTTTACTGTACCAGTTGTTGATACAACAGGTGCAGGGGATACGTTTAATGGGGCATTTGCTAATCAATTAGCAAGAAGTCAACCGCTTGATTGTGCAGTTAGAATGGCTAACGCCGCTTCAGCTCTTTCGGTTACAAAGATGGGTGCACAGGGTGGTATGCCAACAGCATATGACGTTGAACAGTTTTTAACAACATATTCAAAATCAAAGGAGGTTTAATCATTGAGAAAGAGATTAGCCATCATTTTTACGTTTTTCTTACTTTTTAGTCAGTTAAATTTGTTACAACATCATGTTACCCAAGCGGAATCATTCGATAAGGCGGTCATGATCTCCGCTGTTGATGAACATGGTGAGATTGTTGTTCCGGTAACCGTTGTCCCGGTATCAGATGATGAAACAGCATTAGGAGCATGGTTAGCTGGTGCTGAAAAACTAGGAATTGATGTCGATTATACAGATACAGAGTATGGAGCCTTTATTCAGGCAATTGCAGGAAAAGATGGAGCAGATCAATTTTTTTGGTCGTTTGTAGTTAATGGGAAAAGCGCTGATACAGGTATCTCATCATACGAAGTGAACCATGGCGATCATCTTATGTTGGCGTTAAGGGATCTAGATGATTTTGATCCATCGGTTGCTGTCGATGTTTCGGTTTCAAATGTTGTTGGGGAATCAATTATTCCTGAAACAGAGGTAACAGTTTCTGCATATGCGACCGTTTATGATGTGTTGTCTCAATTAGCAACAAAAGCTGATAAGCCACTTACGCTAAGCATGGATGACGGCCATTTTGTTTACGTGATTGATTCGAAAGAAGTTTTACGTGTCACTATTAATGATGAATTAATAGAAGAAAAGGTTGCTGCGTATCAAGTTGCTGATGGGGATCAACTCTCTATTGAATTGGAAGTACCACAGAAACAAGAAGACATTCACTCTAAACCGGTTGTTGATGAACCACAGAACGAAAAGAAAGATACAAAAGAGAAAGCAGACGATTCAAAAGTCGTCGATGTTTCGGATAATGTTTTAGAACAGAGAGAACGATTAAAGAAAATACCTCCTTTTTCAAATTCGCTTATTCAAAAGCAGATTAAGCAAACCATGGGGTATATTGTGCAACAGGGTAATCTCGAGTACGGTGATGAATGGTGGGTTTGGGGCTGGGTCCACACAAATGAACCAATTTCAGGAACATATAGAGAAAGCATCAAACAAGTGCTTAAAGATGAAAATGTTGTAGAGAATATTTTTGCATTGGAGAAAATCATCATCACTTTAACAGCATTAGGTGAAGATGCGAATGATTTTAATGGTTTTCATTTAATTGATAAATTGGTGCAGCACCCAGAGTTTAAAAAAGCATCGCCATCCATTAATTCTGTTATTTATGGCTTACTAGCATTGGATAGTGGTGCTTACGAGGCAGATGAACACGTTCGAAAACACCTTGTTGATACGCTGCTTCACACACAACTCTCTGATGGTGGCTGGGCTTGGTTTGGTGATGTGTCAACGGTTGATATTACGGCGATGGTCTTACAAGCACTTGCTCCATACCAACATGAAAAAAATATTAAACAAGCGATTGATCATGCGCTTAGATTTTTAAAAGAAGAATTGCAAGAAGTTGGTGGTTACTATGATGAATGGAGTGGCCATCCAAGTGAAACGACATCACAAGTGATTATCGCGCTTACAGCTTTAGATATCGATCCGACAAGTGATGCTTTTACGACACCTGGTGGACATTTACTCGAACATTTATTCAAGTATGTAGCTCAAGATGGGGGTTTTAAACATGTGATCCACGAAGAATCGAATGTCATGGCAACTCAGCAAGCTTTTTTAGCTTTACTTGCTTATCAAAAATATCTGTCGGGCGAGGGAGCGGTATTTGATTTTACAGCGATGAAAAAGTCTAATCAGAATAAACAAGGTGAGGAACAGGAAAAGCAGCGTCATAGTGAAAAACATGTAAACCAATCACCTGATAATACAGCTGACGAACAAGAGAAAGTTGGTAAGAAGTTACCTAATACAAGTACAAATATGTACAATTATTTAGCGATTGGCAGTGTGATTATCCTATTAGGTTGTATAGGATTTTACCGTCGTAAAAAGGAAATCGTGTGAACGACAAGCGTGGCGTAGTCCAGGGTGTGAAATACCTGTAAGGTGCGTGCTACGGGTACAACAGTCTCGAAATCTGATGTGAAGTACCCGTAAGCCTTACTACCCACTAAACATCACTGAAGTAAGGACAATAGTAAGTTATTTTTTATACTTACTTCCGGTTTTACGAGCGCGTAATTTTGCCATTAAGTCGCTCGTTTTTTGTTTTTCTACTTTCGTTTTTGATTCAGCAATCTTGATAATTTGATAGGATTGTCCGTCTTTTTTTAATTCGAAATATGTGTCCACTTGACTTCCAGGTGGTAACTTGTGTTTTGGTACGGTGAATTCTTCTTTTGCCGCTTCAACTAAAATAACTGCTAAGTTTCCTTCAAAACGATCAAGAATTCCTTTCATTAGCAAGTCCTCCTTATTTTGTACAAGCTAAGCCTTCATCTTTAATATCTTTGATTCGGGCTGGTCCAATGCCTTTGACTCTCGATAGTTCTTCAACAGATGAGAATGGGCGTAATTTAGTGATTTGTTCTGCTCGGTCTGGCCCGATATGAGTGATGTTTTGTAACTCTTCAACTGAAGCTTTATTAAGGTTAATACAGTTTTTGGTTGTGGACTTATTCGCAGCCGGCTTTGCTTTTTTCTTCTTTGGTGATAGATTCGGCTGTTTCTGTTGTTCTTTTTTCGCACTGATTGTTTTCACTGTTTTTATTGAATAGTTTTTTCCATCTGTCGTTAACTGGATGGTGCCATTAAGATCGGTTCGATATATCTGAATCCCAGAGTTCTCCAATCGGTTCAAAATATCTGGATGAGGATGCCCATAAGAATTGTTCTCACCAACACTGATAATGGCAATCTCAGGTTGAACTGAATCGAGAAATGATTGTCCACTTGATGTGTTTGATCCATGATGACCGATATGTAATACATTTGCTTTTAAGTTTTGATTCGTATGAAGCATTTGTGTTTCAGCTTGTGTGTCAGCATCACCTGTAAATAAAAATTGATGTTCGCCATAAGTAAAGTGTACAGATAATGATTCTTCATTCACATGACCAGATATTGTTTGTGGATGAACGACCTCCACCTCAAGTGCCCCGATTGTAAACGATTCACCTGTTCGTGGTTCATGATAGTTAATATCGTTTGCTAATATTCCTTCAATTGACCGTTGGAAAACTTGTGACGAGCTTTCATTACCGGACATCCACACTTCGTCAACATTAAATGAATTGATTATTTCTGGTAATTGCCCAATATGGTCTGCATCCGGGTGACTAATAATGATTAAATCAAGCCCCGTCACGCCAATTCGTTCTAAATATTCAACGGTATCACTCCGTTTCCAATCACCTGTATCAAATAAAATGGCGTGATTGTCATATGTAAACAATGTCGCATCTGCTTGTCCGACATCAATATAGTGAATCGTCAATGTTGAGTTAGGCTGTTTATGACTTGTTTTAGTTTGCTTCTTTTCTTTTTGTATGTTTTCTTTCTTCTCTTCTTTCGGTGCTGACTTTGATTTTGTTTCTGAAGTAGAAGTCTGTTCGTCATTTGTGGTGGTTTCTATTGCACCAGTTTTTTCTTTTGATTCTAGTGAATCATTTACTTGTAATTGACACCCTGTCATGAAGAGTATCATGGTGATTAATAATGCTAAATAGCGTTTCAAACTTATTCCCCCAAATCTATTGTCTATCATTAATTTACACAAATTAGATGTAAAATCAACTGATTAAGTGTTAGTCAGATAGAAAAATGCGACTTTAACTAGAGGAAAAACATATTTTATCATGGCGTAACTACGTATATATTTATTATGCTTGTATGCACGTAAAAGAAAAATAACCGATAATAAAGAAAACATGAGGAAGGAGTCCATGTTTCTTGCTAGAAAAATTCGCTGTAATAATTGGAGTGACCTCTTTTTTACTAAATCCATATGTAAAAACATTGACTTATTTTCCGCAACATAAGACACCATTATTTAGCCAATGTGAACAATATAGTGGGCATATTGATCGATTTGAAGGGAAAGACGCGATTATTTTACTAGAAGATATAGGGGAAGAACAACATCATACATAAAACAAAATTGCCTCCGCTGAGTAAAGAAAATATCATCTTAAATGTAGAGCGAATTGGCGAAAATTGGTTGTTGTTTTCTATCAATTGGCAACAAACAAGGGAAAGGATTGACATGATCAAACAGCTTAATCGTAATAGATAAAGAGAATTAGAGTTGATGAGTCTCCTAGGAACAGGCGAAATCAGATCGTCCCTTTAATCTATTAAGGGTCATCCTATTATATATAAAAGGATGACCCGTTTCATTTAAAAGAGTGGTAATTTCTCTAAATAAATAATATCATTTCGATTAGCCGCGTCGCCTTCCGCTAAAATAGCCGCTTTTGCAGTAATTTTTCCACCAGCTTTTTCTACAAGATCTTCCAAAGCACGAATGGAATCTCCTGTACTGATGACATCATCAATCAGGGCAATTCGTTTGCCTTTAATGTGGGTGACATCATCTGTTCCAAGGCAAAGCAGTTGTTTACTTTGGGTTGTCATTGATGTCACTTCACTAATGAAAGGCTGTTGCATATATGCTTTAACGCTTTTTCTTGCAACAATATAGCGAGGCATATTTAACTGTTTTGCAAGTTCATGAACTAATGGAATCCCTTTTGCTTCAGCAGTAACGAGCAAGTCAACTTCGGGAAGTTGTTCGCTTAATAATTTTGCGGCAGCTGTCGTCATTTCAGCATCTCCTAAAATAACGAAACTCGCAATCTGTAAATCTTCTTTCACTTTAACTATCGGTAGTTGTCGTGTTATTCCTGCTATTGTTATTTCATATGTTTCCATCGTATTAACTCCAATCTGTTTAACGCGCTGTTCAAACTGTTTTGCATACGAACAATAATAACATTTTTAATAATATCGTTCAATTTATAAGGATTTTTTTTACATGTAAATGATAGAAAACGGATACAAATGGGTTGTTTTTCCAATTTACGTTAAATAATCCGAACGATTACATAATGAGTGCAGGTTGTTTTCTTAATATTTCTGTTTTGATACGCTTACCTAGTTGATTAAGCATTTTAGGCAACATATTTTTGACAATCGGACGAATCAAAGGGCCAGGCATACCTTTTACTTTAAGCTTAATGGTGGCATCAATTTTTGTTTCATTGTTACCGAAATCATTCGCATGTAGGCAAGCCTCTCCTGACAATTTATTTTGTAGGCTAGAAAAGTGTACGAGCATATGATACGGGTGGGTTGTTTTAACTCGATCAACTCTAAGCCGTATGGATTTTTCAATTAAGCCAAATTCGCCTTTAAAAGTCCAAATAGATTGTAATGGATTAATCTCGCGATGATTTATGTATCCATCCACAAAACTCGCCCAGTTATTAAAATCGTCAAGAAAAGTCCAGACATTTTGAAGCGGTAAATCGAGAGTCAGTTGATAATCAGTGACAGTCATGTGATGTTCCTCCTAAAGATTAATAAAAAATTGAACGACCAGTTGTTAATATATGAGTGATGGCACAATTTTAGACCGGTAATATTGCCTAGGAAATATCTTCGCGATGTTACTAAAATTCCCGAAGACAGGGGAAGGCAGGCTAAATACGCGACGTCCTGTCGCAACGCCTGGGACTGTGGTTACTCGTCCCACCGAAAAGCGTTTGCATTTGCACGTCCTATGCTGCGCAGGCTAAATACGCGACGTCCTGTCGCAACGCCTGGGACTGCGGTTACTCGTCCCACCGAAAAGCATTTGCACGTCCTGTGTCAACATCGACATTAGTAAGTTCTGTACGACATAAGTGCAAATTAAGGGTCAGGTGGAGTAAAAACGCCATTTGGACTAAATCTACCTTATCTTCGGTATGGTTTATAGCCAATTGCTAGAATCAAGGATTGTTTCGTGATAAGATAATGTATATCTGTCTAATTTTACAGTGGGGAGGGATTACAGATGAATCAGTTAAATCAAACATCGCATCATGAACAGTCATTGAAACAATCAAAAGCGCGTTCATTTTTACAAGATCTTAAATCACTCCTTAAATTTGTTGTATTAATTATTAATGTGATGCCTGTTCTGACAGGCTATGTACTAGCGCTTTATTTTACGGAAGAAGCCCTCTCTAATCATATCTCTTCACTTGTTTTCACTTTGGTCGGTAGCTTCTTTATTATAGCTGGAGCTCTTATTTTAAATAATTGGTATGAAGTCGACCTTGATAAACATATGAAACGTACGAAAGCCCGTCCAACTGTCACCGGTCATTTTTCATTAAGGACAGTTCTAATGATGGGAATTATTGCGACATTGATTGGTTTTAGTTTCCTTCTGTTTACAACTTGGTCTGCTGTATTGTATGCATTTATCGGTTGGTTTACGTACGTTGTTTTATATACATTTTGGACAAAACGCCGCTATACACTGAATACGATCATTGGAAGTGTATCTGGAGCAGTGACACCGCTCATTGGCTGGGCAGCTGTGACTTCGGTCTATCATATTGTACCGATAATGCTATTCATTTTATTATTTATTTGGCAGATTCCACATACATTCGCCATCGCTATGCGACGTTATGAGGATTATAAAGCCGCTGGTGTACCAATGCTTCCCGTTGTTGCTGGGTTTGAAGTGACTAAAAGACAAATGGTTGTTTGGATTATCACCTTATTACCTATTCCATTTTTCTTAACTTCTCTTGGAATGCCATTTGTTATTGTAGCAACGGTGTTAAATATATGGTGGTTACTTCTTGCATTCAGAGGATTTTATATGAAGGACGATATGAAATGGGCGAATATCATGTTTCGTTCATCTTTACAATATTTGACGGTTATTTTTGCGATGATGACGGTTATTGCTCTAATTGATTAGAGCTTATGGGATGTACTGATGTGCATCCCTTTTTTCTTTAAAAAGTACATTTCAGAATATAACGAACTCTTATTATTGCAGTTCGGTAATAAAATTGTTAGCATGGTTTATAATACAAGATAACGGATGTTAAAGGAGTGGCATAATGGCTGTCGTAACCGTAGATTTTGATGGAACTTTATTTCAAGGAAATTCGTTTAATGTTATGTTTGCAGCTGGTCAGAAAGAATTTACGTACAGAGAATGGACAACTGTTTATCGTCATTTAACCATGGCTCTAGCATTAGGGGCAACAAAAGGAATGAATGCGTTTCGACATCAATTCTTTAAAGGCTTTGCGAGAACGTTTAGAGGAAAAACAGAAGCAGAATTGGACCACTTTTTTGAAAAATTAGTTGACATTGGTGAAAAAGATATCCATTATGAATTAGTTAACCTAGTTCGTGAACATCAACAAAAAGGTGATCATGTCGTTATCCTTTCTGGAGCGCTACGGCCATTTTTAAAAGCGTTTGTAAAAAAAATCGGCCTAGATGTAGAGATAATTGGAACAGAACTAGGATATTATCCGAACGGTATCTGTACAGGTGAAATAGGAACGATTGTTAATGGCGATGAAAAAGTAAGGAAAGTAAGAGAATGGATTTATCACAAAAAGCGCCAGGGCTTATTAGCAGATGATACAGTTTGGGCCTATGCTGATAGTAAGAGTGATTTACCATTATTCGAATATGCTAACTATCCAGTCGTTGTTAATCCAAAATCAGATCTTGAAAAAGTAGCACAACGTAAAAAATGGCCCATTATTGCTTAAAAAAAATTCCCGCATGATGCTGACCGTTCGCCTCTCTTTCCAGAGGGGAACAGTTAGATCATAGGCGGGTTTTTTTATTTTGCTCCTTTATACCCTGCACGTCCAATTTCTTGAACATTATGGGTCGTAATATAAGCATTCGGATCAATTTCTTCAATTATTTTTTTCAATTGGACAATTTCTTGTTTATTAATAACGATGTAAAGAACTTCTTTATTTGTTTTTGTGTAGCCACCACGTCCTTCTAAAACGGTGAGTCCACGGGCCATTTTATTTGTCACTTCTGTTAATATTTGTTCAGGTTGCGAGGAAATAATTAAGACGGCGACGCGAATATTGGCACCTTCAATGACAATATCGATAATTTTGGCACCAACATAGACTGATACTAAAGTGTACATCGCTTTTTCCTGTCCAATAATAAATGCTGAAGCGAATATGACCAACACATCAATAATCAACATTCCTTTACCGACACTCCAGCCAAGAAGTTGATTCCCTAATTGGGCTAATATCGCAGAGCCACCAGATGTCCCCCCAGCTCGGAAAATCAAGCCAAGACCAAGTCCGACAGTCAACCCAGCAAATAAAGCTGCTAATAATGTATCATCATTAATTCCTTTTCCAATATCAACTGTAAAATGGAGGAATAGTGATGAAAATATGATCGAAATAATCGTGTAAAACATGGTTCGTTTCGTAAAATACTTATAACCAACTGCCAAGAGCGATGCATTCAATACAAAATTTACAATTCCTGGTGACCATGCAAATAAGTAATATGTAATCATCGTAATCCCAATGACACCACCTTCGGACAAGCGGTTTGGAATTGCGAAATAATTAATCCCGAAAGCAAATATGAATGAACCAATGATGACTAGTGCCACATCTCTGACTATTTTCGCCATCTTTCATCCCTCCTATTTTTCATATGGTGTTTTTTTGAACTACAAGAGGCTATTTTAAATGTTAAAAGGAGACTTTGCAACTATTTTCACAACAATAATTGTAGCACATTATCATGGTAGCCAAAGAAATAAAATTTATGAGTACGAAGAAATCTATTCATTCGGAAAGCGAAATAGTATATACTAGAATATAATTATATATTAGGGGAGGAATTTACTATGAAAGCTCAGATTATCTTGGAAACGGATAAACGGATTCAGGAGCAAGCTGTCTTAAAAGATTATGTTGCCAAACAATCCGGAGATTATGTAACTGTGACACTTTCTGAAGGTGTAGTCGCTGTTTTGAAATCAGTCGAAGAAAAGAAAAAAACGACAGAACATGTGCGTATGACAGCCGGTTCGATTGCACGTCATCTCGGTAAACAAAAGGTAACAGAAGTAGAAGTTGAGCAATCTGTATTAAATGAATATGTTGATTTAGCAGATGATCAAGTGGTAACAGCTTTTGTTGAAGGTTGGAATCTAGGAAACTATTCATTTAATACATATCAATCTAAAAAAGATACTATTAAGCCTACTCTATCAGTTAAAGGTGACGGCAGTGAAATTGTTAAAGCGGGGGAGATTCGTGCTGATGCGACTGCTTTTGCTCGCGATTTAATGAATGAGTTGTCAAACGTATTAAATCCAGAAACATTTCCAACACGTCTTCAAGAAGAATTTAAAGACTCAGCTGTTGAGGTAACTGTTTTTGATAAAGCTGAACTTGAAAAGCGTGAAATGAACGGTGTTTTAACTGTTGGGCAAGGGAGTCAATATGAACCGCGTTTCGTCGAATTAAAATATTGTAGTGATTCTTCTAAACCGTTAGTGGCTCTCGTAGGAAAAGGTGTGACCTTTGATACAGGTGGTATTAGTTTGAAAGGCTCACGAAATCTTAGTGATATGCGGATGGATATGGGAGGAGCGGCTGCAGTTTCTGGAGCGATGAAGTTGCTTTCTGAATCAGAAGCAAAAGTTAATGTCGTTGCACTCATTCCAATGGTTGAAAATAACATTGACCAATCGTCCGTTTTACCAGGTGAAGTCATTAAATATAAAAATGGCAAAACCGTGCAAATTGGTAATACCGATGCAGAAGGTCGCCTCATTTTAGCAGATGGTTTAATCCGTGCGGGCGAATTAGAAGCGGATTATGTCGTTGATATTGCAACATTAACAGGTGCGATTTGGGCTGCGTTAGGCTCGAAAATGGCCGGTGTATTTGGTGAACAAGAACTACTGAATCTTATGAAGGATATTGGTGATGAAAACGGTGATTTCAACTGGCCAATGCCACTCGTTGATGCTTATGAAAGCTATCTGAAAAGCTCTTATGCTGATATTTGTAATATTAGTAACAAAGGTGAAGCTGGCTCAATTACTGCGGCATTATTCTTGCGTCATTTCGTTCCAGAAAATACAAAATGGGCGCATGTCGATATTGCCGGTGTTATGGAAAGTACAGAAAATGGATATTACGCAAACTCCGCTACAGGATTCGGTACACGACTATTAGCAGACTTTACTGTTCGCGTGTCTGAGTAATTAAAGGGGCTATAAATTAGAAGACCGAAGCCAATTATAACTGGTTTCGGTCTCTTTATTATTTATGTTTATGTAGTGGTTTAT
This sequence comes from Cerasibacillus sp., assembly GCF_036516575.1. Classification (NCBI taxonomy): domain Bacteria; kingdom Bacillati; phylum Bacillota; class Bacilli; order Caryophanales; family Bacillaceae; genus Cerasibacillus; species Cerasibacillus sp. The sequence continues at coordinate 18,591 of NZ_DATBTY010000018.1, read as the reverse complement.
TGGATCTGAATTCTGTAACAAGTGGGGCCCACTATCCGATGCGATTAAGATAAAAAATAAAAACCGCAGCGAAAAGAATCCTTCACTCCGCATGGTCTCTAGAGAAAAGCGTCATCGGTGAGGAGTGTGGCTCTGTACTCTGCATGGTTTCTTGAGAAAAGCGTCATCGGTGAGGAGTGTGGCTCTGTACTCCGCATGGTTTCCTGAGAAAAGCGTCAACTGTGAGGAGTGGTGTTCTGTACTCCGCACGATTTCTTGAGAAAAGCGTCAACGGTGAGGAGTGGTGTTCTGTACTCCGCACGGTTCCCTGAGAAAAGCGTCAACGGTGAGGGGTGTAGCTCTGTACTCCGCACGATTTCTTGAGAAAAGCTTCAACGGTGAGGAGTGGTGTTCTGTACTCCGTGTGGTTTCCTGAGAAAAGCGTCAACGGTAAGGAGTGTAGCTCTGTACTCCACACGAACTCTTGCAAAAAGTAGATTAAGTGTGGAGTAGATTCTACTACTTTATCCAAACAACAGGAAAAGGCACAACTAGTAACAAGTAGAGCTTCAAATAGATTCAAAAATCGAGGAAAAATTCAATCTGAATTAAAAGCAGCCTAGATCATAGACGAAATTCACTAGCTGCTCCTCATCTATCTCGCAACTCCCAAGCGTCGCTTCAATATAAAATTATCTCTTCTCCAATACCTTTTGAATTGCATGGGCGACGCCATTTTCATCATTTCGTTTTGTAACGGTATCACAGTGAGCTTTAATCTCGTCATCAGCATTTTCCATAGCGACACTATGGCCCGCGATTTTTAGCATTGATAGATCATTATAATTGTCACCGATGGCCATGACATCTTGCAGATCAATTCCTTTAGATTCGGCGAAGGCTTTTAAAGCGATACCTTTTTGGGCATCGCGATGATTAAACTCAAGATTGACACTAGCAGAAGCGGTGATTGCTAATGAATCGACATGTTGATACGCCGCTTTTATTTGGGCTAATGACGTTTCATCTGGTGAAAAAGCAAGTACTTTATAAATATCAATGTCAGGATTTTTTAAAATCGCTTCATAATCTGTCGTAAATTGGACATTCTCTGCTCGAAAGCGATCGTCAATCCGCTCTTTAATTTCTTCAGTTGAAACATCAGGGTTTGATGTTTTAACGATATCAATCACAACTTGGGTAAAGTATTCCCGACTTGTTGAAAAAACGCCCTTACTTGAGAAAACTTCGAAATAAATGTCATTTTCCTGGCAGCTCTTAGCAATTTGCTGAGCGAGCTCCTTATCAAGTGGGATGTCATTGATTTTTTCATGGTTCTCTGAAAATACAACAGCACCGTTTAACGTAATCATTGGTAGATGTAAACCAACAGCTTCTAATTCAGGTACAGCTGTTTCATACGCTCTTCCTGTCGCTACAATAACCTCAATGCCTGCCTTTAAGGCTTGTTTAATCGCTGCAGCATTTTCTGGACTTACTTGGCCAAGCTCATTTAATAATGTTCCGTCTAAATCCGTCGCAATTAGTTTCATGTTTTCCTCTCCTATAAAAACAAGTCCTATCAAAATTGTATAGTTAAACTGTAACATGTTAGCTAGTAAGAGTCACATATTTAATTTAATATTTTCCTGTTTGTGTCGAATATACTAATATAGGACATGTGAATAATGTATGGATGGCTTGTGGAAGAAAGCAGGGGTAAAAATGAATACGGATATGCTCACAACATTTTTGACCTTAGGTATAGCAACAGCTTTTTTTATTCATGGAAAAATTCGCTCAGACCTTATAGCGATTGGTGCCTTACTTGTGCTTATCATAGCAGATATTATTACACCAAATGAGGCATTATCTGGTTTTTCAAATTCAGTTGTCGTGATGATTGCGGGTTTATTCATTGTAGGAGCAGGAATATTTAATACAGGTTTAGCTAAAATGCTGGGCAATCAGTTATTAAAATTGGGTGGTAATCACGAAGGGCGCTTGCTTGTCATTATCATGGTGACGGTTGGTGTCTTCAGTGCTTTTATGAGTAATACGGGAACAGTCGCTGTATTACTTCCAGTTGTTATGAGTATGGCAGTTAGTCTAAAAACAAGTCCATCGAAATTACTCATTCCATTAGCTTTTGCTAGTAGTTTAGGTGGCGTATTAACGATGATCGGAACACCGCCAAACCTTGTTGTCAATGGCTTACTAAAAGAACATGGTTATGAACCACTACATTTCTTTGGTTTTACTCCGGTTGGTCTTGTAGCTTTTATTACTGGGATATTATTTATGACATGGATTGGTCAAAGGATGTTACCAAATCATCAGCATATGCAGCAGCAAATGAATGAAGAACAAACAGGACAAGAACTTGTCGGTATTTATAATATCAATCATTTATTATATTTAATTGAAGTCCCAGATACATCACCAATCATCGGTAAATCACTTATTGGGCTTGATTTAACAGGAAGATTTGATGTAACTGTTATATCATTTGAGAGAAAAGAATCTGATGGTCTGCAACTATTCGGTAATGGAGCTCATGTTGTTGTTCCTAAAACACATACAACTTTTCAAGCGGGGGATCAAGTGCTTGTCTTTGGACAAGCTGAGGCGATGATTAAAGAATATGGCTTACGTGATATTACAGAGCGGACTGAAGTGAAGGAGCGCTTTCTGTCTCGGGAATTTGGTTTAACTGAAATTCTAATCGCACCACAATCTAAATTCAAAAATAAAACCTTGCGTGATATTCATTTTCGGAAAAAATATCGCTGTAATGTGTTAGCTCTTAATCTTAACGGTTATTATATATTAAAAGATGCAGCCAAACAGTGCTTACGCCCGGGAGATGCTTTACTCGTCTATGGGAAATGGGATGATATGGAAATGTTGTCAGAGATGATCGATGATGTTGTTGTCGTTGGAAAAGTATCGCAAAAAGCGACAACCGCAATTGCTAGGGGGAAGGCACCCATTGCTGGTGCGATTATGTTATTGATGCTTCTACTTATGACATTTGAATGGTTAGACCCTGTTGTTACTGTTTTACTGTCTGCCTTTTTAATGATTGTTACCGGCTGTGTTCGCTCGACAAGTGATGCTTACCGAACGATTAATTGGGAGTCCGTTTTTCTTATTGCTGCTATGCTTCCAATGGCTACAGCACTTGAGAAAACGGGTGGCGTACTCGTCGTTAGTGAAGCACTTCTCAATATATTAGGTGATTATGGACCATATGCTGTTTTAACTGGATTTTATTTGTTAACGATGACACTTAGTCAATTCATTAGTAATACAGCAACGGCTGTTTTATTTGCTCCGATTGCAATGACAACAGCAGTAAGTCTAGGTGTAAGTCCGTATCCATTTGTTATAGCAGTTGCTATTTCAGCGAGTATGGCCTTTGCGACACCTGTTGCTTCGCCAACGAATGCACTTGTTATGAATGCAGGTGGCTATACTTTTAAAGACTTTGCAAAAATTGGTGTCGTTCTGCAACTCGTCTTAACTGTCGTTATGATCATCGCGATTCCGTTTTTCTTTCCATTCTAAACGAAAAGCACGTCTTCTGATTAATAAGGGCAATATATCAGAAAGCGTGCTTTTCTTTGTTACCCAAGATCCATTGCGTAAAGCTTTTTATAATAATCATTCGTTGTTAACAACTCTGTATGGCTACCTTGGATATAAATTTTACCATGACGTAAAAATAGTATCTCATCCATCATATGTGCACCGGCTAAATGGTGGGTGACCCAAATAACGGTTTTATTCGTCGTAGCTTTAAAAACAGTTTCAAGCAATTCCCTTTCTGTTTGCGGGTCAAGTCCGACTGTAGCTTCATCAACTAAAATAATCGGTGTGTTTTGCAGAAGAACACGGGCAAAAGCAATCCGTTGTCTCTCACCACCTGAGAAGCGGTTTCCTAGCTCCTCAACTGATGTTTGTAATCCTTTTGGCAATGAGTCAATGAGTTCAGTTAATTGTGCCTGGTCAACGACGTTTTGAATCGCCGCATCACTTGCATGTGGGTTACCAATTCGAATATTATTTTCAATCGTTGTATTAAATAAATGTGGCTTCTGATTCAAAACCGCTACCGCTTGGGAAAGCAATCCACTATGCATCGGTTTTCCTCCGACTGTAATTTTTCCGTGAGTTGGTTCTAACACCCCAGCTAAAAGTTTTAATAAGGTTGATTTACCAGTGCCACTTTTACCTAAGACGGCAATTTTCTTTCCAACAGGAATCGTTAATGACATTGAATCAATGACATTTCTCTGAGCGTTTGGATAATGATAACTGACCTCATTAAGAACGATTGTTGCATCTTGCGAATGATCCCATGTTTCGTCTTTTGGAAAATCAAGTGGCAGATGACTATGTTCAACACGTTTAATCCGCTGAACGGAATCTGTATAACTTGGCAAATGTTCAACGGCATCTGATATTGGTGCTAGTGCATCTGTAATGGACATGATCATTAAAGTAAACGCCGCAATCAATGTGGGAGTAATTGTTTCTAAACCAGCTTGTTTATTGGCCCAAATGAGCATTAAGATAACAGCGATGCCGATAACAAGTTGAATCATGGCGTTGCGCATTCGTTCCCAGTTTTGTAGATGACGTTCTGTTTGTAAAAGTTTTGCATCGTTTTGTTGTTGGGCTTTTAATAAGTCAGTTGTCCGCCCACTTGCTTGCCAATCCGTTAATCCAAAAATCGCATCAGTTAATTGTCCATATAGTGTTTGGCGCTCTTTTTTTATGACGAGATGATTTTTTCTTGTCATCGTAAATGAAAGCCACGGAATTAAAAAGACGATCACGCCGAGTAAAAAGAGCATCATCAAGGCAAATGGTATATCAAAGATGCCGATAACTATAATAAATACAGCATAAATAAAGACACCAATGACACTCGGAATAATGGAGCGTAGATATAAGTCTTGTAAATGTTCGATATCATCCGAGAGTACCCCAAGAAGGTCTCCTGTTTGATAACGCGAACGTAAAAACAAGGCTTGTGGCTCAACAATATGGTAAAGTCGCTTTCGCATATGGGCTAAAATCCGTAAGACTAAATCATGGCTGACGAGTTTTTCAGCATAGGGAAAAGCAGCTTGACCGATACTAAAAGCTCTCACAGCAACAATTGGGACATAAACGAGCATGACATTTTCAGGTTGGAGAGCGGATTTAGAAATCAGGTATCCAGACGTAAAGAGTAGCATCGCTCCAGAAGCTACGCCGAGTGCCCCAAGTAATATCGCAAAGAACATTCTTCCCTTATATTGCTTTATATACGGCTTTACCCAATCCTTCATCCTAATTCACCACCCTCGTTAAATTGACATAATGTCCATTTTTAGCGATTAGTTCGTTATGTGTTCCATGTTCAATTAAGCGACCATCATCAATCACGAGGAGGTGATCCATATCTTTCATCCAATGATAGCGATGTGTCGCTAAGAAAACGAGCTTATCTTTAAATATATCTAGCATTAATTGTTTGATTTCATACTCAGTCTCAATATCTAAATGTGCTGTTGGTTCATCTAATAACAAAATGGGCTTTTTGCTTAGTAGTGCGCGCGCCATAGCAATTCGTTGTTCTTGACCGCCACTTAATTCACGAGCTCCTTCACCAATTTTTTCGTGAATGCCGTTAGGAAGATCTTGAACAAAAGATGATAGCCCAATTTTCTCAATCACTTTAGCTACTTGTTCATCCGTCGCCTCTGGATCATAAAAGCGAATATTATCAGCTAATGACATCGGAAAAATATACGGGTGTTGTGGAATATAAGCGATATAATTTAACCAATCGTCACGATTAAATGAATTTACTAATTCATCGTTGACCGTCATCGTGCCATTTGTCGGTTTAATAAAGCCAGCGAGAACATGAATGAGTGTTGATTTTCCAGCACCACTAGCACCGACAATGCCTACCATCCCATGATGAGAACAGGAGAAACTGATGTTATCTAATAAAACGTGTTCATCCTTTTCAACACGTACTTGTTTAAGTTCAAGTGTACTTGATGAGTTCCACTTAATTGGTTTTGTTACGCGTTCTTTTTCTATAGGTTGAGCTAAAATTGTATCAATTTCATCCATCGCTACTTGCCCATCTAATGTTGCATGATAATCTTTACCGACTTGACGAATGGGTAAAAAATACTCTGGTGCTAAGACAAGTATCGTTAGGGCTGGTAATAAATCTGTCGTACCATCAATTAATCGAAAGCCGAGACTGACAGCAACGAAAGCAATCGATAAACTTGTGAAAAAATCAAGTGCAAATGATGATAAAAATGCGACGCGTAAGGTACGCATTGTTGCTTTACGATATTGTTCACTGACACGTCCGACTTTAGCTTCATGTTTTAAGCTTTGACCAAGGTATTTTAATGTTTCTAATCCTTTTAATGAATCAATAAAGTGATTAGATAAAACACGATATGTCGCATACTGACTATCGGCCATCTTTTGAGCGGCAATGCCGAGTAAAATCATGAATACGATAACAATCGGTACCGTTACAATTAGAATGACGGCCGATTTTTTATCAAGTGTAAAAATATATATAACAATAAGGGCAGGGATAATCATTGTACGAATGATGCGCGGAATAGCTAAGGTTAAATAGTTTTTCAGGTTGTCAATTCCTTCAATAGCTAGTGTCACTAACCGCCCTGTGCCTAATCGTTGAACGAAACCGCGGCCATTTTTGACATATGTCTGAATGAGCTCAGCTCGTAAGTTTTTACCGATTCGTTCGGCAAACTTTTCCGCTACATATTGTTGTAAGAGAGAAATACTATGTTTTAGTATGAAGGCAATAAAAAAGAATAAGAAATCAGTCATAACATCAGTTAATGCCTGACCTTTAAATAAATAGGTGATTGCCCGAGCCAAAAAGATGGCTTGGGCAATGGTCCCTATTGCTTCAAGTATGGATAGGCTTCCTAATAAGATATATACAATTTTACTACCAGGATAATTTGGAAGACCTTTTTGCCGTTTCATTAATAAGTGACATCCTTTTTCGTTACTCGTTTACGGAAGACGAAGTAACTCCATGTTTGATAAGCTAATACAAATGGTAAAAAGATAATCGTGGCAATCAGCATTGTTTTTAAAGTATAACTGCCTGAAGATGCTGTTTGGACAGTTAAGCTATACATGTCATTAATCGAACTGATCATCACGCGCGGGAACATCCCGATAAAAATACTAGCACTTAAAAATAGAATGGTTAGACTTGTCATTGTAAAAGCAAGTCCATCTTTTTTCTTACGGTTAAGCATTGTACCATAGAGGAGGACGACCCATGTTAAGATTGGTAGAATCACCCAGAAATTCCCATGGTATGTGAAAATATCAGTTTTAATATACCCAATAACAGCGAAGAGTAATACGGCGATTAATGTAAATGGCGCTAATATATTTGCTACTTTACGTGCACGTTCTTGTAATTTACCTTCTGTTTTTAAAGTAATGAATTGTAGCCCGTGTTGGGTTGTGACGAGTAAGAACATCACACCGCCGAGTAAGGCAAATGGATGTAAGAATTGTAAGAAGCCACCGACCATTTCCTTATCTGCATCAATTGGCATCCCCGTCATAAAGTTTGCGAGGACGACTCCCCATAAGATAGGAGGTAAAAAGCTACCGATAAAGATTCCCCAATCCCAAGTGTTCCGCCATTTAGGATTTGCTACTTTACTTCTAAATTCAAAGGCTACACCACGTATAATTAGGGCAAGTAGCATGAGTACAAGTGGGATATAAAACCCACTAAACATCGTTGCGTACCAATGTGGAAAAGCGGCAAACATAGCTCCACCGGCAGTGATAAGCCAAACCTCATTCGCATCCCAAAAAGGTCCAATTGTATTAATATACACCCGTTTTTCTATATCATTTTTACCTAAAAATCGAGCGACAGTGCCAACACCAAAATCAAACCCTTCCAAGATAAAGAAACCAGTAAATAAAACTGCGATTAATATGAACCAAATTTCATTAAGAGACAACTTCGGTTCCCTCCTTACTAAATGGATCAGTTGTGATTGGTGCTTGCTTATTATCTTCACCATTCTTTTTAATATGCTGAACGAAGAGGTAAACTAATACTGCTCCTAAAATAGCGTAAATTGTATTAAATGAAATGAGTGAGAAGAGCACTTCATTTGCTGTCACAGTTGGTGAGACAGCATCTTCTGTTTTCATAATGCCAAAGACAACCCATGGTTGACGACCAAGTTCAGTCATTAACCAACCGACTGTATTAGCAATAAACGGTAGTGCAATCGACCAGACCATTAATTTTAAGAAGCGGGTATGTTTTTCAAGTTGGTCTTTTCTTGTTGCGAACCAACCATAAATAGCTAAGATTAACATCAATGTTCCCGAAAGTGCCATGGCACGGAAACTCCAGAATACTGTTTTAACTGGTGGAACATAATTTCCAGGGCCATATTTTTCTTCATATTCTTTTTGTAATTCATTTATCCCTTGAACAGACCCACTAAACTTATTGTATGACAAGATACTAAGGACATATGGAATGTCGAGTTGCCAGTTATTTTTTTGATTTTCACTATCAATACTTGCAACCACTGTAAATGGAGCAGGGTCACCACTGTTTTCCCACAGTGCTTCTGCTGCAGCCAGCTTCATCGGTTGTGATTGGACTAAATGCTGTGCTTGGTTATGACCTGTTACGATAATGAATAATGATGAAATAGCGGCTACGATAATCGAGATTTTAAATGATTTTTTAAACAGATCGACATCGTGTTTTTTTGTAATTTTCCATGCACTAATACCTGCAATAAGAAAGGCACCTGTTGCAAAGGCAGAGATGAGAACGTGTGGGAATTGTACCCATAAATGTGGGTTTGTCACAATTTCCTTGAAACTAACCATTTGTGCACGTCCATCAGCAAATTCATATCCAACAGGCGATTGCATAAATGAATTAGCTGTTAAAATCCAAAAAGCGGATAAGATCGTTCCAATGGATACAAGCCATACGGAAAGTAAGTGTACGCGTTTAGACAGGCGGTCCCAGCCGAATACCCATAAACCGATAAAGGTTGATTCCATAAAGAAAGCTAATAAACCTTCGATTGCTAATGATGGACCAAATACATCACCAACGAATCGTGAGTATGTTGACCAGTTCATACCAAATTGGAATTCTTGTAAAATACCAGTAACAACACCGACAGCAAAGTTAATTAAAAACAACGTTCCCCAAAATTTAGTCATACGTTTGTATTTCTCGTCATCTTTAACGACATACATCGTTTGCATGATAGCAATGATTAACGCAAGACCAATTGACATTGGAACAAAGAAATAGTGAAAAATGGTTGTAGAAGCAAATTGAAGCCTAGCTAACCAGAGTGGATCCATATTGTCATTCTCTCCTTTATGATGTAATTTCTGTAACGTGTGAACCATAGTTAACAATACGTACATAGTGAAAACTAACTTACTTATAGTATAAGGGATGAATTTGTTAATTCGTTCACAAAGTGTTACAGAGCGTTGACTATTTATTGACAGATTCATGAACAGCTGCCAAATTCCACTCGCAACGTCACATCACATAATATCACAGGAATATAACATACCCTAACATATGATTTGTGTTTTTTTATATAAAAAACCCCCCAATGCCTTGATATGACTAAGGTTAAGTTAATTAATGAACATTTTGTGAAGAGATTCACAAAATGTTCAAATTCACCAAGTCATTATTCTTGTATACTGAAGATGTAAAGGAAATCTTTAACAAAAGAGAGGGGCAAGACATATGGCTAAATCATTATTTCATGCAAAAGCTCATTTACAAGAAGGTGTACAAGTAAAAGTAAAATCAAGACATTTTGAAGTTACAATTGATGAACCAAAAGAACTCGGTGGAACTGATACGGGGATGAATCCAGTCGAGCTTATGTTATGTGCATTTGGAGCTTGTCAATCAATTGTAGCAAGAATGTTTGCTAAGAAATTTGAAATCGAATTTGATGATTTTTGGGTTGAATTAACTGGTGAGTTAGACACAGACGGCTTCCTACATAAAGCTGACGATGTTCGCCCAGGCTTTCAATCAATCGAATATGACATCCATATTAAAACAGATGCACCCCGTGAAAAGGTAGAAGAATTTGTAACATTTATTGAAAATACATGCCCAGTTGGCGATACGATTGCTCACTCTACTAAAATGGAATTAAATGATATCGTGATTGAATAAGAAGGAGAGCCAATTCAACTAACTTTAGAAAAAAGCGATTATATAAAAACGCGATTTCCAATATTAAAGGAAATCGCGTTTTATTTTATTCTTAATATCGTTTCGGCTTATCTTTGCAAGAAGTCACAAGGTGGTTTTCTAGCGGGTCTCAAAGATCCAATCTTCTGTTTGACATTCTGTTGGTGTCGTTCCCGCGGGTACTTAAATGTATAATTAACGTTATAAGTACCGTTGGTGGTGTTCCCGCGGGTACTTAATTGTAGAAACAACGTAGTAGGTACCGTTGGCAGGACTCCCGCGGGTACAGAATTGCAAAGCCTACTTAATAAGTACTTTAAGCAGTGCTCAATGCAATATGTCTTTCCCTAAAATAAAAAACAGGAATTGTATTTCCGCAGATGTTTTCTTCACAGTTCACAGTCTTTTCTAAGATAAGGATGGAAAATGTGGTAATACCTCATTGGCCAATTCATCTATTACTGTTTCAGCGTCGCGCTGACTATATTTGAGGTTAAGCATCACATGGTTAACACCAATTTGTTCTAATGATTTTAAAAAATGAATAAGATGCTTTCTTCCAAGACGGAAACCGAGGTGGATTGGAGTTGGCTCCGTATCAGGATCTTCTGTCAAATCAATATACAATGATTGTAAAAACGGTTTAAATGTAGATGTTGCTTCACGCCATGCTTGTACAGACTGTGATTGTTGATGAATATTTCTTGGATAGTACATCCAACCATCTCCGTTTTCTGCAATCCAGTCAAATGGCTGGCGACTTGACCCTGTTATAATCAATGGAATATCGCTATGATAAGGCTTAGGTAACACCCCAGCATTACGGTGAATACGACCAACTTGACTTTCAATCATTGGAAAGTCTTCATTTAATAATTGCTTAAAATAATCAAAGGTTTCTCGAAAGGCTTTACCATGAGATGGAATGTTAATATTAAATGCAGGAAATTCCACCCGCCGGTCACCTGAGGCAATCCCTAAAACAAGTCGCCCTTTCGAGAGTTGGTCTATCGAAGCAGCGGCTTTTGCGAGATGAATCGGATGTCTTAACGGAAAAATAATGCTCCCGGTTCCAAGTGTAATTTCTTCTGTATGAGCTGTCAAATAGCCTAAATAGACCCACGGATCATAGATTTGGCCAACATCCCCGAAATAGGGATCAAATAGAGGGATGTCTCTCACCCATAAAGCTCCAAATCCTAATTCTTCAGCTTTTTGAGCCATTTGAATATGTTTTTCCATTGAGGGAATGCTCCCTGAATAGGCTTCAATCGGAATGAATAATCCGATTGTCAGTTTGTTTTCTTTAAAAATTCGTTTATACCCTTGCTTGTTATGGAAAGTTTCCATCACCAATCACTCCAGAGTTAATTTAAATTTGTTAGGGCTTCATGTATTGAATCGTCACCATTAATCAATTCAATATCTTGAAAGTACCATCTAAATCAATTTATCTTTTCCATATGTTCTCACATATCTAGAAATTTCGATATATATAAGTGATGATTTTAATTATTTTGTGGATATTAAGAATCGCATATTTATAAATCCATCATATATTGTTTGATTTCTTCGATTTGTTTTTCGTTTCTTTTGTAATAGGTCCATTGCCCTTGACGAGTTGATTGAATGAAGCCAGCATCTTGTAAAATAGATAAGTAAAGCGATACGGTTGATTGGGATAGCTCGACTTTCTTTTGAATATCACTCACACATACACCTTCTGGATATACGTCTGGAAAATGTTTTTCGGGTTCTTTTAACCATTGCAAAATTTGTATCCGTGTCGGGTTGGATAAGGCTTTATAAATACGTATAAGATCCAATTTTATCACCACATATCATTTTAAATTTATTATATATCGAGAATAATCGATATGCAATGGATGTGCTTATTCCCAATCAGCGAATTCACGACCGAGTTGGCATGCTTTTTTTCTATTTTTAATGGTATGTTGGAAAAAAAGACATGTCAACGTTCACTTTCATGGGAAAGGAATTATAGCAAGACATGACATTAAAGCTTCAATGCGTTCCCTCACATGTGAAAACCCTGTTGAGACAACGCATTGAAGCCTCAACACAGCCTCTCGCGGTTGAAAAGCATGATGAGACACCGCATTGAAGCCTCAATCCAGCCTCTCGTGGTTGAAAATCATAACGAGACACCGCATTGAAGCCTCAACACAGCCTCTCGTGGTTGAAAATCATAACGAGACATCGCATTGAAGCCTCAACACAGCCTCTCGTGGTTGAAAAGCATGATGAGACAACACATTGAAGCCTCAATGCAGCCTCTCGCGGTTGAAAAGCATGATGAGACAACACATTGAAGCCTCAACACAGCCTCTCGCGGTTGAAAAGCATAACGAGACCACGCATTGAGTATTCAACACAGCCTCTCGTGGTTGAAAATCATAACGAGACATCGCATTGAAGCCTCAACACAGCCTCTCGTGGTTGAAAAGCATGATGAGACAACACATTGAAGCCTCAACACAGCCTCTCGCGGTTGAAAAGCATGATGAGACATCGCATTGAGGCTTCAATCCAGCCTCTCGCCGTAGAAAATCATAACGAGACACCGCATTGAGCATTCAACACAGCCTCTCGTGGTTGAAAATCATAACGAGACAACGCATTGAATCCTCAATGCAGCCTCTCGCGGTTGAAAAGCATGATGAGACACCGCATTGAGGCTTCAATCCAGCCTCTCGCCGTTGAAAATCAAAACGAGACATCGCATTGAAGCTTCAATCCAGCCTCTCGCCGTTGAAAATCAAAACGAGACCACGCATTGAAGCTTCAATACCCGTCGTCAGGGTAAAGAACCGCTCTAAGCTATTAAATTGCAATGGCAATGCGCCCTCTTACTTGAATAAAACGCATGTGAGCTCCCATAGGACTCTATAATTTAAAATGCGTTTGAAAAATAAATATCAGCATATAAAACAAGCAGAGAAAATAGACATATTTCTCCGCTTGTGATATTTGGGGACGTTTTAGAACGTCCCATTTATTTTTAAAATTGTTTACGACAATCTCTTAGTATGCTGCTTTAAAAATGTTAACAATATCTTGTTCCTTACCTTGAATAGGGTTGCTTACTGCGTTTCCATCTTCAAGAGCAAGTTTCGCCATTTTTTCAAAGTCTTCTTCTTTAACACCTAGATCACGTAAGCTAGATGGAATGTTAACATCTTCAGATAATTTACGGATAGCGGCAATTGCTTTATCAGCTGCTTCACGAACAGATAAGCCTTCAATATTTTCACCCATGAATTCTGCAATATCAGCAAATTTCTTAGGGTTAGAGATAATATTGAATTCTTCAACATGTGGAAGTAACACAGCGTTTGCAACACCGTGTGGAATGTCATAAAGACCACCTAACTGGTGAGCCATTGCATGTACATAACCTAAACCAGCGTTGTTAAAGGCCATACCAGCTAATAGTGATGCATGAGCCATGTTTTCGCGCGCTTCAATGTTTTTACCATAGGCAACAGCTTGACGTAAGTTAGTTGAAATTAATTTAATTGCTTGGATTGCCATTGAATCAGTTACTGGGTTAGCACCTAGAGATACATATGATTCAATGGCATGTGTTAAAGCATCCATTCCAGTAGCTGCTGTTAAGCCAGCAGGTTTACCAACCATTAGTTCTGGGTCATTAATGGATACGAGTGGTGTATTTCTCCAGCTAACGATAACGAATTTTATTTTCTTTTCTGTGTTTGTAATCACACAGTGACGTGTTACCTCACTTGCAGTACCCGCTGTTGTATTTACACATACAATTGGTGGTAATGGATTTGATAATGTTTCAATTCCTGCATAATTTTCATAAAGATCGCCTTCATGAGTTGCGGCAATTCCGATTCCTTTACCACAGTCATGGGAACTACCGCCGCCAACTGTAACAATTAAATCGCAATGTTCATCCTGGAATACTTTTAATCCGTTTTTAACATTTGTGTCTTTTGGATTCGGTTCTACTTCATCATAAAATGCATAAGAGATTCCTGCTTCATTTAATGATTCTGTTACTTTTTCGACAGGACCTCCAGGTAAAGAACGTAAGAAACCATCTGTTACGATTAGTGCTTTTTTACCACCAAGAATTTTACAGCGTTCACCAGTTACTTTTACAGCCCCACGGCCGAAAAAGTTTACGTTAGGCATAAAAAAGTCATACATATGTTTTTCCTTCTTTCCTGCTAAGTTTGGTATTTAGTATGAAACATGTTTGAAAAAATATGCTTCATGCTTCATTAACAATCTTGGCACTATAGTCATGTTATTACTATTAACAAGGGTCAAAAGTCCTAACTTCAAATATCGTGAATTTTATTTTAAATGTAATATAGTTGTCTATCCAGGAAAAATTTGAAGATATTTTGCATTTATTAATAGGTTATTGGTATAATTTACATAAATTTCACATAATAGATGGAGAGGAAGAACAGCATGAATCATTCAAAGGAACCCATTCTCGTATATCGAGGAGATTATATTGAAAGTACACATCAAATCCATATCGCCGTTATGTCAGCGAAAGGGGAATTAGTCGCTTATTATGGTGATCCACACCGACTCACTTTTGCACGCTCATCAATGAAAGCGTTTCAAGCGCTTCCAGTTGTTGAATCTAGTGCTATGGAGGCTTACGATTTAACTGAACGCGAATTGTCCTTGTTTTGCGCGAGTCATATCGGTGAACTGTATCATCGGGATACGGTTGCTACTGTATTAAATAAACTTGATCTTCAGGAGTCTCATTTGCAATGTGGCACACATATCCCGAGACATCAAGAAAGTTATGAACAGCTTATTCAAGAAGGGGGAAATCTCACACCTTTATTTAGTAATTGTTCGGGAAAACATGCCGGAATGTTAGCGGGATGTAAAAAGCAAGGGTTTCCATTAGATACATATCGTGATGTAACTCATCCTTACCAACAGCAAATTATCGATGCCATTTCAGATATTAGTGGATATCCAAAGGGAAAAATAGCGACATCTGTTGATGGTTGTGGAGTCCCTGTTCATCGTTTGCCATTAGATAAAGTTGCTTTACTTTTTGCCCGTTTAGCAAGTCCGGGAAACTGGGATACGAAAAACGAGTTACGTCAACATAGTTTAGACAGAATTCGTCAAGCGATGGTCGATTATCCCGAAATGGTCGCTGGTACAAAACAGTTTGACACAGATTTAATGCGAGCTTTTAAAGGGCGCCTTGTTGCTAAAGGTGGGGCAGAGGCTGTGCATTGTTTTGGGGATAAAGAAACAGGTCTTGGTGTAGCCATTAAGGTCGAAGATGGCAACGCAAGGGGAACGCGTGTCACGGCAATGGAAGTTTTGCATCAATTAGGTATCGGTGACGAATCGATTCGAAATGAGTTAGAACAATATGTTGAAGAGGCGGTTTTAAATGCACGTGATGAGAAAATCGGTAAAATTATAACGCAGTTTCAATTGAATTTTTTATAAATTTTTAATTGAAAATGGGTAGCACTGTTATGAAGTGCTCAAACGTTTAATAAGGGGATAGGAGGAGATTTGTATGAAACCAATTATTGGAATAACACCATCGATGGAGTTGGATGAAACGTATTATATGGTAGCTAATGCGAATATTAAAGCAATTTTAAAAGCGGGTGGTATTCCGGTTGTGTTGCCATATTATGAGGATAGTAGTGATGTGTCACAAATTGTTGGTGAGATTGATGGTCTTTTAGCGACAGGTGGATATGATGTTGATCCGACATATTTTGGTGAGGAGCCACATCCGAAACTAGGAACTGTTATTCCTCAGCGTGATCAATTTGAAAAGGTGATTATCGAAGAAATGTTAAAGCTAGATAAGCCAATTCTTGGGGTTTGTCGGGGCAGCCAAATCCTGAATGTCACGGTTGGTGGTGATATGTATCAAGATATTTATGCACAATGTCAAGACCGTGATTTACTACAACACAATCAGAAGGCACCACTTAGTCACGGAGCTCATTATGTTGATGTCACAGAAAGCAGCTTACTGCATCAAATTACAGGTCTTAAAACTTTGCGAGTGAATACGCGCCACCATCAAGCAAATCGAAGGGTTAAGGCTCCTTTACAAGTAAGTGGGACAGCACGTGATGGAATTGTTGAAGCGATTGAAAGTAAAGAACATCGTTTTGTTTTGGGATTGCAATGGCATCCAGAAAATATGATAGCTGCAGGCGATGAGGCGTCATGGAACATTTTTAAAGCCTTTATTGATGCGTGTTCGAAACGTCATGAAGAATAATTCCATGCTATTTTTAAAAACATATTCGGGGATGGTGAAATCATGAGAATCATTGATGCACATTGTGACGCACTATATAAGCTACAACTTGCTCAAAGAGGAAAAATGTACGGTATCGAACATTTACAATTTAAAGATAGTCCATCTTTAGATACGAATTTTAATCGTTTAAAAGAAGGGAACTATATGGCTCAGTTTTTTGCTTTATTTTTAGAACCTAATATCCCGACTTATGAAAAATGGGACTATTTATTGGAACAAATAGATTTATTTCATTCAGAAATTTTAGCGAAAAATCCTGATATGGTCCATATTAAAAAATGGGAAGATCTCGACAAGTTGGAAGACCATCAAGTCGGAGCGATATTAACGCTTGAAGGGGCAGATCCGTTCGGCAATGAATTAGTTAAGTTAAGACAGCTTTATCGTGAAGGCATTTTATCAATTGGTCTTACATGGAATCATGCGAATCTTTGTGCTGACGGGGCGGGTGAGCCACGTGGTGGTGGCCTAACGTTGCTTGGTAAAGAAGTTGTCAAATTAAATAATGAACATAATGTGTTTACAGATGTGTCTCATTCAACGGTAAACGGTTTTTGGGACATGATTGAATTAGCAGATTACCCAATTGCGAGTCATTCTAATGCTCGAGCACTTTGTGATCATCCTAGAAATCTGTATGATGATCAAATTAAAGCGATGTTTGAAAAAAACGGTCTTATCCATGTTGTATTCAATCCACCGTTTATTAATAAGGATAGCAAAGAGGCGACGATTGCCGATTTAATTAAGCATATTGATCATTTATGTGCATTAGGTGGAGTGAAGCAAATTGGGTTCGGTTCGGACTTTGATGGGATTAGTTATTATATTGATCGGTTAGAGCATGCTGGTCATTATGAAAATTTAATGAATGAGTTATTGAAACATTATACAGAAGACGAAGTTCGCGGATTTGCCTATCAAAATTTCCTCGACCATCGTCCAGGTCTATAAAAATGGCTGCTTTATATTCCATGTATAAACATGCGAATCTGTCACATTGTAAAGATGAATAGGAAACAAACTATTCAATCCCACAAGGAGTGATCACAAATGGCACGCAGGAACAACAATAATCAATTGCTTGTGCCTGGAGCGGAAGACGCGGTGAACAACATGAAAGAAGAAATCGCTAATGAAATGGATGTTGAGTTAGGTGCCGATACAACTGCACGTGAGAACGGAAAAGTGGGTGGCGAAATGGTGAAGCGTATGATCCGAATCGCCGAAGAAACAATGGCCCAACGTAGAGGACGAAGTTAGTCTCTCGTAATGATGGTCATAAAAGGTGCTCCCTTTTGGGGGCACTTTTTTTAATGATGTTAAGAGAGTGCTACCCGTTGTGGTTCTCTCTTTTTGCGGATTCGTATCTGGTGGGAAGCTCTACCCGTTATGGTTACTTCTTTTTTCGTGAAACCGCATCTGGTAGAATGCTCTACTCATTGCTTAATTGCTTTTTTTAGAATTTGCAAAGAGTAGGTTGTTCCACTCCTCACATAATCCTTGATTACCCGCACTAATTGAGGAGTAGATATCCATTCATTAACTAGTCCTAAGTAAAATCTAGGAGATGCTTTAACTCGAATATAATAAGACAGTTTATATTAATCCCCTTGAAAGATGAAATAGAGCAATTCCCTATATAGTGTAAGACAGTCTATTTTTCATGCCTAAAACATGCGAATTATTAGAAATTTCCCTTTATCCTAATGGGTATTATGGTATACTGAAGTTACAATAGATCGGCTTCACATGAGGGGTGGCGCACCATTTACCTTTTTGGGTTTCCAAGAAGGGGGTGATGCCTATGGACGAAACAATGTATTTCACCTTGTCCCTAATGATTTCATTTGGGATGCTGGTGGCGTATATGATGTCCAATCATAACAATAAAAAATAACCCCTTATGTGCTTAGCAGGCCTTGGGGTTATTTTTAATCCCGCGTGCCCCTCTTGATGGGGTTCG